>DAIDKZ010000198.1 GCA_027449745.1 Acetobacteraceae bacterium
CATGGCCGGCGAGCGCGCCGGCGCGCGGCAGCCCGCCGATCGCCTCGAAGGCGGCGGTGACGAGAAACGCCGCCCCGATCGCCGGCAGCGGCTCAGCGCCCGCGGCGATCAGTACCGCCAAGAGCGCCGCCTGGCCGCAGAGAAAGGACAGCGCACCGGCGACGGCGGCGCGCCCGGCGAGGCGGGACTGCGCGGCGAGCAGGGCCGATTCACGGCTCTGGATCAGGGCCAGCATGCGCCCCTCGGCACCGAAGGCCCGCACCTCGCGGATGCCGCCCAGCGTATCGAGCACGGCGATACGCAGCGCCGCGGCCGCCTTCGTCAGCGCGCTGCCCCCTGCCAGCGCCCCGCGCGCGGCGAGCGCGGGCAGCACGAAGCCGGCGAGCAGGAACAGCCCTACCACGACGAGGCCAAGCAGCGGCGCGCGGCGGACGAACAGCAACGCCAGCGCCAGGCTGAGCACCACCGCACCGGCCAGCGGCACCAGGATGCGCAGGTAGAGCCCGTCCAGCGCCTCGACGTCGTTGACCAGGCGCGACAGCATGTCGCCGGCGCGGCGGAAGCCGAGCCCGCTCGCGGCGCGGGCGGCCAAGCCGCGAAAGAACCACACCCGCAGATCGGCCAGCGCGCGGAACGTCGCGGCGTGGGTCAGCAGCCGCTCGGCGTAGCGCAGCAGGACGCGGGAACTGCCGAGAAAGCGCAGCAGCGCCGGCATCATCACCCCGCCGGCGAGAACGGTGGCGACGGCCGCGCCGGAGCGGGCCATCAGCGCCACGCCGGTCGCGGTTGCCATCATCGCAACGATCAGGCCGGCGCCGAGCCAGCCGGCCTCGCTCCGCCACAGCGCGAGGATTCGCCGCAACGCCCTCACGCCGCGCCCCGCGCCGCCGTCACCCGTCCGCCGCGCAGTTCCAGGCGTCGGCCGGGGAAGGCGTGGACGGCGGCCGAATGGCTGGCCAGGATCACCGTCCGCCCGATCGCCAGCCGGCGCAGACTGTCCAGCACTTCGGATTCGGTCACGGGATCGAGATGCACCGTGGGTTCGTCGAGCAGCAGAAGCGGCGCATCCTTGAGGAAGGCCCGCGCGATGGCGATGCGCTGCGCCTGGCCGCCGGAGAGGCCGTAGCCGCCCTCGCCGATGACCGTGTCGAAGCCCGCCGGCAAGGCGTCCGCGAAGGCATCGACGCGGGCGGCGCGGGCGGCGGCTTCGACCTCGGCGTCGGTCGCTTCGGGGCGCGCGAAGCGGATGTTCTCGCGCAGCGTGCCGGCGAACAGCACCGGGCGCTGGCCGATCCAGGCCGTCATGCGTGACAGCGCCGCCGGGACGATGCTGGCGATGTCCGCGCCATTGAGCGTCACTCGTCCCGCGCCGGGCCGGACGAAGCCGAGCAGCATCTCGAGCACGGTGGATTTGCCGGCGCCCGAGGGGCCGATGAGCAGCAGGGTCTCGCCGGCCGGCACGCGGAAGCTGACGCCGTCGAGCGCCGGGCCGCGGGCTTCGTCCCAGGCGAAATGGACATCCTCGAACGCGACGGCGACGCCGCGGGCGGCGACGGTGCGCACGGCGGCGGCCGGCGGCGGCGCCGGGCGCGGCGGCACGGCGGGCAGATCGGCGAGCGCATCGGCCGCGCCGGTGGCGTGCATCCGGTCCTGATAGGCGGCGGCGTAGGCGCGCAGCGGGGCGAAGAATTCCGGCACCAGCAGCAGCGCGAACAGCGCCGTCCCCGGCGCGGCGAGCCGGTGGGCGGTGAGCGCGGCGCCATAGTGCAGCGCCAGCCCGACCAGGGCGGCGGCCATGGCGAGATCGAGCACGGCGGAGGAGAGGAAGGCCAGGCGCAGCACCCGCATGGTGCGTTGCCGCAGATCCGCCGCCGAGGCGGCCAGCGCGCGCGCCTCATCCTCGGCGCGGCCGGCGAGGACGATGGTGGCGATGCCGCGCACGCGGTCGAGAAACCGGGCCTGGAGCCGGGCCATGGCCAGGAACTGCCGGCGTGAGGCGACGGCGGCGCCGATGCCGGCAAGCGCCATGCCGAGCGGGACGAGCAGCCCGGCCCCGGCCAGAACGGCGGCGGCGAACGGGTCCGCGAGCAGGGCGGCGACCAGCACCAGGCCCGGCCCGGCGACGGCGACGGCCGAGGCCGGCAGCCAGCGGGCGAACAGCCCGTCCAGAGCTTCCACCCGGTCCACGACGGCGGCGGCCAGTTCGCCGGAATGGCGCTGCCGCACCAGCGCCGGACCGGCCTCCAGCAGGCGCCCCAGCACGTCGTGACGCAAACGGCGCCGCCCCGCCGCGCCGGCGGCGACGGCAGCGCGCTCGGCGGCAATGCCGAGCGCGGCGCGCGCCAGGGCGAGGGCGATGAAACCGGTGAGCAGCCAGAGCCGGGCGCCGCTCCCGATCAGGACCGTGGCGACGATCCGGGCCTGGGCGACGGCGAGCACCACGAGGGCCAGCCCCAGCCCGACCGCCGGCAGCGCAGCGGCGCGCGCGCCGGACGCCTGCTGGCGCACCCAGCCCTTCGCATCCAGCCTGGACTCGGTCATGCTGCAGTGCACATCACGGGACGGTCGGTTCTTAGCGGCTGGGGCGAGTCGGGAAAAGGGCGCCCGGCGATTGCGGCGTCCATTCAGGCCGGCGGCAGATGGGTGATGGCGAAGCCGCGCGCGTCCTGCAGCCAGTCGGCGACGCGCCGGCGATGGCAGATATGCCAGTCGGCCTCGTAGCAGAGCAGACAGCACGGCCGTTCGGCGGCGAGCGCGGCGGCGCGGGCGAGATCATGCTGCGCCTCATCGGTCGCCAGCTTGGCCTCGACGATCGCCCAGAAGCGCGGCCAGTCATGGCGATGGTTCGCCTCGCGCCCCTCGGGCGGGGTGCCGAGCGCGCGCAGATGGACATAGCCGATCCCGGCCGCTTCCAGCGACGCCGCCAGGCTCTTCTTGGAGAAGCCGGCGCGGCGCGAGAGCGGCCGGTCGCGCACGTCCAGCACGGTCTGCACCCCGGCCGCGCGCAGCGTGGCGATCACGTCCGCCTGCGCCGCCTTCTCGTAGCCGATGGTGAAGACCGTGCCGGTCATGCCTTCAGCGCGGCGAAGCGCACCGCTTCCTCCGCGGCGCGGAACAGGGCCCGGGCCTTTTGCCGGGTCTCCTCGTATTCCGCCTCCGGATTGGAATCGGCGACGACGCCGCAGCCGGCCTGGACGTGCATCACCCCGTCCTTGACCACGGCGGTGCGCAGCCCGATGCAGGTATCCATGGTGCCATTGGCGGCGAAATAGCCGATGCATCCGGCGTAGATGCCGCGGCGCACCGGCTCCAGCTCTTCGATGATCTCCATCGCCCGCACTTTTGGTGCGCCCGTCAGCGTGCCGGCGGGAAAGCCCGCCACCAGCGCGTCCACCGCGTCCAGCCCGGCGCGCAGCTTGCCCTGCACGTCGGACATGATGTGCATGACATGGGAGAAGCGCTCGATGGCGAAGCTCTCGGTCACGCGCACGCTGCCGATCTCGGCGACGCGGCCGACATCGTTGCGGCCGAGATCGAGCAGCATCAGATGCTCGGCGCGCTCCTTGGGGTCGGCGAGGAGCTCGGCTTCGAGCGCCTTGTCCTCCTCGTGCGTCGCGCCGCGCCGCCGCGTGCCGGCGAGAGGGCGGATGGTGACGGTGCCATCGCGCAGCCGGACCAGGATTTCCGGACTGGAGCCGACGACGGAAAAACCGCCGAAATCGAGATGGAACAGGAACGGGGCGGGGTTGATGCGGCGCAGCGCGCGGTAGAGGGCGAAGGGCGGCAGGGCGAACGGCACGGAGAAGCGCTGGCTCGGCACGATCTGAAAGGCATCGCCGGCGCGGATATAGTCCTTCGCCCGCTCGACGGCAGCGATGAACCCCTCCTTGGTGAAGTTCGAGGACGGCGCCGGCAGGGGTGGCAGCTCCACCGGCGGGGCCGGGTGCGGCAGCGGCCGGTCGAGCGCCGCTTCCGCCTCGTCGAGCGCGGCCTCGGCCTCGGCGTGGGCGCGCTCGGCGCTGACCCCGCGGCGCGGGTAGACCGGCGCGATCAGGCTCAGCTCGTCGTTGATATTGTCGAAAATGGCGAACAGCGTCGGCCGCACCAGAATGGCGTCGGGCAGCCCGAGCGGGTCGGCGTTCTTTGCCGGCAGCCGCTCCATCTGGCGGACCATGTCGTAGCCGAGATAGCCGACCAGGCCGCCGGCCATCGGTGGCAGGCTCTCCGGCACCTCCAGCCGCGTCTCGGCGATCAGCGCGCGCAGGCTCTCGAGCGGGGCGAGCGCCTCGGCGACGAAGGCGTGCGGCGCGGAGCGGGCGTCGCGGTTGATCTCGGCCCGCCCGTCGCGGCAGCGCCAGATCAGGTCCGGGGCCAGGCCGATGATCGAATAGCGCCCGCGCGCCGCGCCACCCTCGACGCTTTCGAGCAGGAAGGCGTTGGGCTTGCCGTGGCCGAGCTTGAGAAAGGCGGCGACCGGCGTCTGCAGGTCCGCCACCCCGCGCCGCCAGAGCAGCGTCCCGCGCCCCGTTTCATACGCCGAGCGGAAGGCGGCGAAGCCGGGGGAGACGGAGACATTCATCGGGCGCGGGCTCCTGTCATTTCAGGCCAAGGCTGGTCAGATCAAGGTTGGGCGATGCTCTGCAGCAGCGTTTCATTGACATGGGGTTTGGCCTCGGTCCGGACCGCCTGGAGATAGAGCGTCTCGATGTCCGCCCCCATGCGTCGCGCGAGCAGGTCGCGCAGCCTGCCGTAGCCGACGGCGTCGGCTTTCGGGTCGGGCTCGGTGATCGTGGTCAGCGTGGCGACGAGGAAGCCTTCCGGCGTCTCCACCATCGTCGCCTCGCCACGCTTCATGTTGAACAGCAGCACGTTGAGCTGCGACGGCACCCCGGCCGCGGGGGCGAAGCGGCCGGTCGGCGGCAGCGTCGTCACGGTGAGGCCCGCCTTGGCGGCGGCGGCGGCGAGCGTCTCGCCGGCCTTGACCGCGGCATAGAGCGCGGCGGCGGCGAGTTCCTGGGCGTGGCGCCGCGCCTGCTCGGTCCACGCCTGGGTCACCGCGGCCTGCACCTCGGCGAACGGCTTCTCGGCCGGGGGCGTGACGGAGTCGACGACGAGCGCGTAGTACGACGAGGCCTGCGGCTGGGTCTTGCCCTCGGTCGGGGCGGGCACCTCGGTCAGGTGCGGCGGCTGGCCCGGCTTCGCCTGGAAAGCCGCGGCGATCAGCGCCGCGCGCAGCTCCGCCGGGCCGGGGATCGGCGCCGGCGTGCCGGACGCCGTGTCGCCCTTGGCATCCAGCGTACCGCTGACCGCGGCGAGGCCGACATCGCCAGGCAGCTCGTCGAGCTTGGCGCCGCCGGCGAGCTGGTCCTCGATCTTGTTGGCGCGATCGTAGATGGCATCCGAGGCCTTCTGCAGCGCGACACTGCGGCGGAGTTCGTCCTTCACCTCTTCGAGGCTGCGCTTGGCGCCGGGGGTGATCTTGCCGACCTTGAACACGTAGTAGCCGATATCGGTCTTGACCGGGCCGGAGACCTCGTCCGGCTTGGCGGCGAACAGCGCCTCGGCCAGCGGCGGGATGGGGACTTCCGCCGCCGTGGTGTCCGTCAGCGTGATGGCATTGCCGCCCGGGCCCCGTGCGGCCTTGTCCATCGCCGCCCAGTCCGCGCCGCCGCGCCATTGCTCGGCGAGCGCCTTGGCCTTGGCCTCGTCCTGC
Organism: Acetobacteraceae bacterium; assembly: GCA_027449745.1. Taxonomy (GTDB): domain Bacteria; phylum Pseudomonadota; class Alphaproteobacteria; order Acetobacterales; family Acetobacteraceae; genus JAJZVV01. The sequence goes on from DAIDKZ010000198.1 coordinate 5,714, forward strand.
GCCAGCAGCACGTCGGCCGACCGCTTCTCGGGCACGTCGAACTCGGCGCGGCGCTGGTCGTAGGCGGCGGCGAGCTCCTCGTCGGAGACCTGCACGGTCTTGGCGATGGTCTCGGGGGCGAGGACGACGGCCTTGATGCGGCGCAGCTCCGGGGTGCTGAACAGGTCGGGATGGTTGGCCCAGAATCGCTCCAGGCTCGCCGCCTCCGGCGCCGCCGGTGCCGGCGCGGTGGCGAGGGGGAAGCTGACGGCGTCCGCGGTGCGCGTCTCGCCGCGGAAATCGAACAGGGCCTGGACCATGCTCTCGGGCGCCACGGCGCCGGCGCGCACTGCGGCGAGGAGCTCGCGCTGGGCGAGGTCGCTGCGCAGCAGGGCGAGGAACCGTGCCTCCGAGAGCCCGGCATTCTGCAGCATCCGTTCGAGCGCGATCCGATCCAGCCCGCCATCCTTGCGGCGCAGTCCGGGCAGATCCAGCACCGCGGCGCGCAGCGCCTCGTCGGGCACGACCAGGCCGAAGCGGGTGATCTGCGCGGCGACCGCGGTCTCGGTGATCAGCTGTTCGACGGCCCGGCGGGCCAGCGCGGTGCGGATCTCGGCCGTCGGTTCGGCGTTGGCGCCGGCATTGCGCTGATATTGCGCCAGTTGCTGCTGGTAGGCCTGCTGCACCATGGGAATCTCGAGCTTCTGCCCGGCGGCGGTGGCGACCGTCGTGTCCACGCCAACCAGACGGACCATGTCCGCCACGCCCCACAGCGCGAAGGCGGCGACCAGCACCATGAAGAAGGCGCGGACGATCCAGGTGTTGAGATAGGCGCGGAACGAGGTGAGCATGCGGGCGATCCCGAAAAGCGGCGCCGCACCATAGAAACCGGACCCCGGCTTGGCCAGAGGGTGCGGGGGCCAGAGGGTGCGGGGCCTCAGGTGCCGGGCGTGGCGTGCTCCGGGCGGAGGTCGATCAGCCGCGTGCCGTCTACGCAGTCCAGACCGCGGACGCTGAGCGTGGTGCCCTCGATGACGACGAGATCGACCACCGATGAGGCGATCGGGTTGGGCCGCACCGGTGAGCGCAGGGCGAAGGTACCGATCAGCAGACCGTTGCGCCGTGGCCGCTGCAGCACGAGGTCGCGGCGCGAGAGGTGCATCCAGTACAGCACCTGGAGCCGCGGATGCTCCTCGATTCCGGTCAGCGCCTCGCGCCAGCGCGGATCGACCTCGATGGTGCAGACCGGGCCATCGCGCCGGCCGCGGTGCGGGCAGTCCTCCCGCCGCGCCCAGGGCGTGTGGATGACGCCGATGAAATAGACCCCGGCGTCGGTCCGCGCCGGCAGAGCGACCGTGACCTCGCCCGCACGCAGGTCTGCTGCCGCCTCGGCCGGCGCAAGGCTCGCTTCGTTCTCAGTGCGGTGCATGGGCGGACTATGCCCGGCGGGCCGGCGCGGCGTCCAGGCGTCCGACGCCGGGTCGCCGGTCAAGAAATGAGGTCAAGAAACGATTCGCACCTCGCCGCCATTGTCAGGCTTGCGTCAGCTTCGGCCCCTATGACTGCGCGAGGTCGGAACAGGTGTCGTCTCCGCGCGATGATCCGGATGGGACGAGGCGGCGCCCGCGTCGCGCCGCAGGGCCCGAGCGCGCAATCGTTTCGACAAAACCGGCGAGGCCGAAAGGAAGTCATTATGCCCGATGGGAGTTTCGAGTTCAGCTCCGAGCCGTTCCGGGTCGGACCGGCAGGGCCGCGCACCGACGCAAGCTCGCGGGTGTTCCTCTACTCGCACGACACGTTCGGCCTCGGCCATCTGCGCCGCAACCTTGCTATCGCCGAGCAGTTGCTGGCGTCCGATCAGGGCTGCGAGGTGTGGCTGCTCAGCGGCTCGCCGGTGATCCGCCGGTGGGATCTGCCTGCGGGCCTGTGGGTGCAGCCGCTGCCGCCGGTGGTGAAGGTCGGGGCCGAGCGGTACGTCCCGCGCGGCGGGGCGCACCCGTTCGGCCTGGTCAAGGGCTATCGCGAAGCCCTCATCCTGAACGCCGTGATGCGCGAGCGGCCGGACGTGATCGTGGTCGATCACGCCCCCGCAGGCATGAAGAACGAACTCCTGCCGATGCTGGCGGCGGTGCGCCAGGAGATGCCGGATACACGGGTCGTGCTCGGCCTGCGCGACATCATCGACGCGCCAGAGGTCGTCTGCCGTCTGTGGCAGGAGGAGGAGACCTACGAGCTGCTGGAGCACGCCTATGACCAGATCATGGTCTATGGCAGCCGGGACATGTTCGATCTCGCCGCCAGCTATCGCCTGCCGGCCACCGTCGCGGCGAAGCTTCGATATGTCGGCTATGTCGGCCGCCCTGCCGCGGCGCGGGTCGATGCGCCTTGGCCGGGTCTGGAGACCGCGCCCGGCAAGCGCGTGCTGGTCACCTCCGGCGGCGGTGGTGACGGCTACGGCATGATGCTGGCGTATATGGCCGCTCTGGCGGCACTGCCGGTGCATGCCACCGCCTCGCTGCTCGTGCCGGGCCCGCTGATGCCGCCCGAACAGGTCGAGGCGCTGACGCGCCTGGCGGCGGCGCGGCCGGATGTCGGCATCCTGCCCTTCACGACCGACCTCGTGCACAGCGTGGCGCGGGCCGACCTGGTGGTGGGAATGGGCGGCTACAACACGGTTTCGGAGATTCTGGCGGCGAACAAGCAGGCCATCATCGTGCCGCGCGCCGCGCCGCGGGTGGAGCAGCTCTTGCGGGCGCGCCTGCTGGAACGGCTCGGCCTGGTGCGGGTTGCCGAGGAGGGGCCGGACTTGGCGGCGCGCCTCACCGCACTGCTGCCGGCCGTGCTGGCCGAGCGGGCGCCGGCGGCGCGGCCGGCCGGCGTGATCGACCTCGACGGCGCGCGCCGCGCCGCCGCGACCATCGCCGACCTGTCCTACGCGCGAAGCCCGGCGCCGGTGCCGGCGGCCCCGCAGCCGGAGCCGGTGCATAACCGGCGCGTCGCCTATGTGATGAAGCGCTATCCGCGTCTCAGCGAAACCTTCATCATCAACGAGATCTGCGCCATGGAGGAACTCGGCGAGCGGCTCGACATCTACTCGCTGCTGCCGCCGGAACCGCCGCCGCACCATCCCATGGTCGCGCGGGTCGCCGCGCCGGTGCACCATCTGCCGCTCGCTCTGGGGCGCAAGCTGGCGGTGCTGGCGAAGGCGCATGCCGGCTCCGCGGTGGCGGCGCCGCTGCGCTACGCCGTCGCGCTCGGTCAGGCGGCGGCCTGGTCGGTGGTCTCGCCGAACCCGCTTTCGGTGTGGAAGCAGTTCATCCGCGGCGGCTTCCTCGCCGCGCTCTGCCGCCGCCGCGGCATCACCCACATCCACGCCCATTTCGCCAACGCCCCGGCGGCGGTGGCGCGGTTCGCCAGCGTCATGACCGGGACGCCGTTCAGCTTCACCACCCACGCCAAGGATCTCTACCTGACGCCGAAGCCGGTGATCCAGAAGCGCGTCGCCGCGGCCGCGTTCGTCGTCACCTGCACGCATCACAACGTCGAATATCTGCGTGAGGTGCTGCCGGCCGAACTCGCTCAGAAAGTGAACCTGATCTATCACGGCATTGATCTTTCACGTTTCCGCTACCGCGTCCCGCGCTACAGCTTCCTCGCCGTCGGCGGCGAGGCGCAGATTCTCTGCGTCGCCCGGCTGGTGCCGAAGAAGGGGCTCGATGATCTGGTCGCCGCCTGCGCCATGCTGGCGGCCGAGGGGCGGCGGTTCCGCTGTCGCATCGTCGGCGCCGGGCCGCTGCGTGCGACGCTGGCCGCTGACATCGCCGCCCGCGGGCTCGATGGCGTCGTCACCCTCGAAGGGGCAATGACCCACGACAACCTGATCGGGCTGTTCGCCCAGGCGGACCTGTTCGCGCTGGCGCCGCGCATCACCGACGACGGCGATCGCGACGGCATTCCCAACGTCATCGTCGAGGCGATGGCGACGGGCGTGCCGGTGGTCTCCACCGCGGTCTCGGGCGTGCCCGAACTGGTCGAGCACGAGCGCACCGGGCTCCTGGTGCCGCCGAACGACCCCGCCGCGCTCGCCGCCGCGATGGCGCGGCTGCTGATCGAGCCGATGCTCGGCCAGCGTCTGGCCGCCGCCGCCCGCAGCCGGCTCGATGGCTGTTTCGATTGCTGGCAGAATACACGCGCCCTGCGCGGGCTCGTGGGTTCGCTCGTCTGCGAGGCGGTCCCGCCGGCGCTCGCCGACGCCCAGCCGGCGGCTGCATGACGCCGATGCGGATCGTCTATCTCAATCTCGATCGCGGCATTCCGGTCCTCGGCGACAAGGGAGCGTCGGTGCATGTGCGCTCGGTCGCGACCGCGCTGGCCCGGCTCGGCCACGAGGTGACGCTGGTCTGCTCCCGCGCCGGGGAGGGCAATGCGCCGCCGCCGGCGCGGCTGATCGAGCTCCCGCCGGCGGTCGACGAAGCGGAACTCGAGGCCGAGAGCGGGCGCCTCGGCCTGCCCGGCGGCGCGCTGGCCGAGCCGCTGATCCGGCGCGAGGTGACCGTGCTGGCCCATGACCGCGCGCTGGTGGGGCGCGCGCTCGCCGCGCTGGCACAGGCGGGGGTGCGCCCGGATCTGGTCTATGAGCGGCACGCCTTGTTCCATCTCGCCGGCATTGCCATCGCCGAGGCGTTCGGCGTGCCGCGGATTCTCGAGGTGAACGCCCCGCTGGCGGAGGAACAGGCGCGCTATCGCGGCCTCGCCCTGCGTGACCTCGCCGCCGCGCGCGAGGCGCGCTCGTGGCGCGGGGCCGATCTCGCCGTCCCGGTATCCGACGACGTCGGCGCGCACCTGCTGGCCGCCGGCGTGCCGGACGCGCGGGTGCTGGTGACGCCGAACGGCGTGGATACAAGACTTTTCCGCCCCGATCCGCTGGGTGCGGCGGAGGTTCGCCGGCGCTGGGGGCTCGGCGATGATCCGGTGATCGGTTTCGTCGGCAGCTTCAAGGCGTGGCACGGCGTCGATTTCCTGATCGAGGCGCTGGTCCGGCTGCGGCAATCGACGCCGCGGCTGCGGCTGCTGGCGGTCGGCGCCGGGCCGAAGCTGGCCGAGGCGCAGGCGCTCGCCGCCTCGCTCGGCCAGGGCGAAGCGGCCGTGTTCACCGGTGCGGTGCCGCACGCCGCGATCCCGGCGCATCTGGGGGCGATGGACCTGACGGTGGCGCCCTATCCGGCCCAGGACGGGTTCTATTTTTCGCCCTTGAAGGTCGTCGAGTCGCTGTCTGCCGGGCGGCCGGTGGTGGCGCCGCGCATCGGGCAGATCGAAACCCTGCTGGCCGAGGGTGTTACCGGGCTGCTCTACCCGCCCGGCGATCTCTCCGGCTGCGTCGCGGCGATCCGGCGGCTCCTCGACGCGCCGGACCTGTGCCGCCAGCTCGGCGGGCAAGCCGCGGTGCAGGCACGGGCGGCTTGGGACTGGACGGCGGTCGTCGGCCGCGTGCTCGACCGGGCTGCCCGGGCGCCGGCGTGCGAGGCCATCGGATGAGTGCCATGCCCTGGCGCCTGCGCCGTCACCTCGGCGCCGAACGGCGGCGGATCCTGCTCGGCAGCCTCGCCATGGCGGGCCGCGCCTGCGTCCTCGTGCTGCTGCCCTGGCCGCTGAAATATCTCGTCAATGTCGTGATGTTCGGCAAGGCGCCGCCGCATTGGCTGGGCCATCTGCTGGCCTGGTCGCCGTCGGACCGGTTTCTGCTGCTGAACGTGCTCAGCGCGACGATGCTGGCGCTCGCCCTGGCCGACTCGCTGCTCGATTATCTCGGCAACCGGCTGTTCCTGGAAGCCGGGCAGCGCGTGGTCTTCTCGGTTCGCCAGGACCTGTTCGGCCACCTGGCCCGGCTTCCCCCGGCCTTCCACCGCGCCCGCCGCGGCGGCGAGCTGATGTCGCGGCTCAGCGAGGATGTCGGCCGGATGAAGGATCTGGTCACGGTCGCGGGCACGGCGTTCCTGCCGCACATGCTCACGCTCGTCGGCATCGTCGCGACCATGGTGGCGGTCGACTGGCGCTATGCGCTGCTGGCCACGGCCATTCTGCCGCCCCTCATCTTTGTCAGCCGCCACTGGTCGCTGCGGCTGCGCCGCCAGTTGCGCAGTCTGCGCATGCAGGACGGCGAGCTCTGGGCGATGGCGCAGGAGGTGCTGGCGGTGCTGCCGCTGGTGCAGGCCTGCGCGCGCGAGCCGCACGAGCTCGGCCGCTTCGTCCGCCGCGCCGCGCACAGCCTGCGTTCGGGCATGGTGACGAGCCGCACCCAGTCGCAGTTCGCGCCGCTGATCAATCTGCTGATCGGGCTCGGTGCCGCGGCGGTGGCCTGGTACGGCACCCGCCGCGTGATCGCCGGCACGCTGACACCGGGCGATCTGATGCTGTTCCTCGCCTACCTGCGCGGCATGGTCACGCCGGCGCGCCAGATCGCCAAGGCGGCGCCGATGCTCGGCCGGGCGAGCGTGGCGCTGGAGCGGATCCGCGAGCTGTTCGCCGAGCACGCCGCCATCGCCGATGCGCCGGATGCCACGGCGCCGGCGCACTGCGTCGGCCATCTGGAGTTCCGCGGCGTCCGGTTCGGCTATGCCCCCGGGACGCCGACCCTCGTGGACCTCTCGTTCGCGCTGGAGCCGGGGCGGAAAGTGGCGCTGGTGGGGCCGAGCGGGGCGGGCAAGAGCACCATCGCCGCGCTCGCCGTCCGCTTCGCCGACCCTGATTCCGGCGCGGTGCTGCTGGACGGGCAGGATATCCGCGGCCTGCCCTTGGGCTTCCTGCGCAGTCACGTTGCGCTGATGCTCCAGGACGCGCCGCTGCTGCACGGCACGGTGTGGGAGAACATCGCCTATGGCCGGCCCGGCGCCGACCGGGCCGCCGCCATCGGCGCCGCCGTCGCCGCCGGGGTGGACCCGATCATCCGCGCCTTGCCCGGCGGCTACGACCAGCCGGTCGCCGAGCGCGGCGCCACGCTCTCCGGTGGGCAGCGCCAATGCATCGCCGTTGCCCGGATCACGCTGGCCGAGGCCCGGGTGGTGATCCTCGACGAGCCGAGCAGCAGCCTGGATGCGGCGACGGAGCAGGGGGTCGCGGCCGCGCTGGCCCGCCTGACGGCGACGCGCGCGACCCTGGTGATCGCACACCGTCTGGCCACCATCCGCGATGCGGACCTGATCGTCGTGCTCGAGCGCGGCCGCATCGTGCAGCGCGGCACCCACGCCTCGTTGCTGCGCGAAGGCGGGCTCTATGCCCGGCTGCTGCAGGCGCAGGAGCGGACGCCGGTGGCGGCCGAGTAGCCTATGGATGGCCCCGCGCCTCTGCCGGCCCCGCTGCGCCTCCTGCTGGTGCGGCACGCGGCGACGGACTGGACCGCCGAGGGCCGCTATCAGGGCCGGCTCGATCCGCCGCTCTCCGCCGCCGGCTGCCGGGAGGCCGCCACGCTCGCCGATGTCCTTGCCGTTCGGCCGATCCGCCTCGTGATTTCGAGCCCGCTCGGCCGTGCGCTGACGACGGCCGGGCCGATCGCCGCGGCGACCAGGGCGAGGCTCCGCGTCGACGAGCGGTTGGTCGAGATCGCCTATGGCGGCTGGGAGGGGCTGACCCAGGCCGAGGTCAAGGCGCGCTTCCCCGATGAACTGCGAAGCTGGAAGCGCACGCCCGCGACCGCGCGCCCGCCGGCGGGGGAGAGCCTGGCCGAGGCGCGCGCCCGACTCGAAGCGGTCCTGGCCGACCTGCCCGCGCAGGCCGACGGCGGCGAGATCGCCCTCGTGACCCATGATCTGCTCATCCGCCTCGCCCTGCTGATGGCCAACGGCGAGGGGCTGGAGCGGGTGCGCTCCATTACCGTGGCCCCGGCTTCGGCCCATCCGCTGCTGCTCCGCGGCGCGCGGCTCGCGCCGGTGGCCGCCGCCTGACGGTCGGGCCGCTACCGCTCGCTGCCACGCAGCCGCGCCGTGCGCCGGCGCAGCAATTCGATCGCCAACAGCAGCGAGGTCGAGACCAGCGTCATCAGCACTGCGGCGGCCAGCAGGGTCGGGCTGATCGTCTCGCGCAGTGAGAGAAACATCTGCTTGGGCAGCGTCATCTGCGCCGGGCCGGAGAGGAACAGCGCCAGCACCACCTCGTCGAACGACGTCGCGAAAGCGAACACCGCGCCGGACAGCAGGCCGGGGGCGATCAGCGGCAGCACCACGCGGCGGAAGGCGGCCAGCGGCGGCGCGCCGAGCGACGATGCCGCGCGCAGCAGCACCGGGTCGAACCCGGAGAGCGTCGCGGTGACGGTGATGACGACAAACGGCACCGCCAGCGTGGTATGCGCCACCAGCAGGCCGAGCAGGCTGTTGGTCAGCCCGGCGGCGGAGAACACGAAGGTCATCCCGACCGCGAGGACGACGACGGGCACGATCATCGGCGAGACGATCAGCGCCATCAGCGCCCCGCGCAGGCGCAGCCGGCTATTGGCCAGCCCGAGCGCGGCAAGCGTGCCGAGCGCGGTTGCCGCCAGCGTCGTCCCGGCCCCGAGCAGGAGCGAGGTGCCGAGCGCGTGCGTCCACAGCGGGCTCGACAGGAAGTCCGCATACCAGCGCAGGGAGAGGCCGGGGAGCGGGTAGGTGAGGAAGCTGCCGGCGGAGAAGGACAGCGGCACGATCGCCAGCACCGGCGCGGCGAGGAAGACCAGCGTGAGGATGGCGATGCCGGTATTCACCCGCCGCGCCAGGCGCGCCGATAGCGGTTCGGCCGCCCGCGTCATCCGAGCCGCAGCCCGCCAGTGCCGGCCATGCGCGCGTAGGCGGCATAGAGGATCAGCGTCGCGGCCAGCAGCACCGCGCTGAGCGCCGCCGCCATGCCCCAGTTCGCCGTGCCGATGGTGTAGAACGCGATCTGCGAGGAGATCATCTGGTCCGCCGCGCCGCCGACCAGGGCCGGGGTGATGTAGTAGCCGATCGCCAGGATGAACACGAGCAGCGACCCCGCACCGATGCCGGGCAGGCATTGCGGCAAGAAGACGCGGCGGAAGGCGGCGAAGGGCGGCGCGCCGAGCGAGGCGGCGGCGCGCAGATAGACCGGGGGGATGGAGCGCATCACGCTGTAGAGCGGCAGAATCATGTAGGGCAGCAGCACGTGCGTCATGGCAATGAGCACGGCGCTACGGGAGTAGAGCAGGGGCAGCGGCTGGCGCGTGAGGCCGAGCCCGGTCAGCGTGTCGTTGATCACGCCGTGTTCCTGCAGCAGCACGATCCAGGCGGCGATGCGCACCAGCAGCGGGGTCCAGAACGGCAGCAGCACGAGGAGCATCAGCAGTCCGGCCCGGCGCGGCGGCGCGCGTGCCAGCAGCAGCGCCACCGGGAAGCCCAGCGCCAGGCACGCGGCTGTGGTGGCCGCAGCGATGCCGAGCGTGCGCCAGAGCACGATGCGGAAGATGGCCCGCTCCGCCGGCACGGCGGTGACGCCGCCCTCGCCCTGCTGCAGATCGAGCGCGGCGAGGAGGTAGAATCCGGTGAGCGGAGCCGCGGCGCGACGCATGGCGAGCCAGATCGGACGCTCGCCCCAGCGCGGATCGATTGCCTCCATCGCCGCGCGCGCCCCTTGGGCGAAGGGCGGCGAGAGGCGGTTGGCGGTCTTGAGGATCAGCGTGCGGTAGCCCGGCTCCTCATAGTTCAGCCGCTTGGCGAGCAGGCCGGCGGCCTTGTCCTGCGCGGCATGCGCGAGTTCCTCGGCGGCGGCGGCGAACACGGCCTCGTCCGGCAGTCCGCTGCCGTTCCACGCGCGCAGCAGGGCTGCGGTGCGCGGCAGCGCGGTGCCGAGCTCCGGATCCGCGACCGCCCGCCACAGCATCGAGGCGAGGGGCACGGCGAAGGTGAACGCGAGAAATGCGAGCAGCGGCGCGACCAGGGCGAAGGCGCGCAGCCGGGCGCGGCGCTCGGCGCGCATGAGCCGCCGGCGCAGCGCCGCCGTCTCATCCGCCGCCATGCGCCGCGCCCGTGCCGGTGACGGCGCTACTTCCCGACCCAGGCGTTGAAGCGCTGATTCAGCCGGTCGATGTTTTCGGTCCAGAACGCATCGTCGATATGCAGCGATTCGTCGAGGTGCTGCGGCGAGGTTGGCAGTTCCTGCAGCAGTGCGGCGGGGATCAGGCTGCCGGCCTGCCTGTTGGTGACGCCGTAGGGGATGAGCGGCGGCAGCTTGGCCTGGTTGTGCGCCTCGCCGGCGAAGGCGAGGAACTTGTAGGCGGCATCGGCGTTCTTGCTGCCCTTGAGAATGACCCAGGAATCCAGCGTGTAGAGGCTGCCGGTCCAGACCATCTGGAAGTGGCGCTGATTGGCCTTGTTGGCGGCCGCGATGCGGCCGTTATAGGCCGAGGCCATCGCCACCTCGCCGGAGGCGAGCAGCTGCGGCGGCTGGGCGCCGGCCTCCCACCAGACCAGCTGCGGCTTGATGCGATCGAGCGCGGCGAAGGCGCGATCGACGCCAGCCGGGGTGGCGAGGGCTTTGTAGACTTGGCTCGCGGGCACGCCGTCGGCCATCAGCGCGATCTCGAGGTTCGTCTTGGGCCCCTTCCGCAACGCGCGCTTGCCCGGCCATTTCGCCGTGTTGAAGAAATCGGTCCAGGTCTTCGGCCCGTCCTTGATCTTGTCGGCATCGTAGGCGAGGACGAAATTGTAGAGGATGGCGCCGACGCCGCACGGGTTCACCGCCGCCGGCAGATAGGCGTCCTTGCCGCCGATCCGCGCCCAGTCGAGCTTCTCGAACACGCCTTCCTCGCAGCCGACCTGCAGCTCCTCCGATTCGACCTGGACCACGTCCCAGGCCGGATTGCCGGCCTCGACCTTGCTGCGCAGGATGCCGATGCCGCCATCCCAGGAATCCTGCACCAGCTTCAGCCCGGACGCCTTGGCGAAGGGCTCGAAGTAGATCTCGGTCTGCGCCTTCTGATAGGCGCCGCCCCACGAGACCACGGTCAACCCTTCGGCGCGCGCGCCCGGGGCAAGGGCGAGGGCCGTGAAGGCCGCGGCGAACAGAGCCAGATATCTCATGACGTCGTCCTTCCCTGGAAAGCCACGCCCTATTGCAGGGCCGCCGGATCGGCGCTGTCAATCGTGGCCGTGCCTGGTGCGTCGAGCGCACGACAATCGCGCGAATCGAACCCGAGTTCGACGGTCTGGCCCGGGGTGAGGGGATGCGGCGCCGCCCGCGGGCCGAGCTTGATGACGAGTTCCGCGGCCTCGGCGAGGACCACGCGCAGACGGACGTGGTCGCCGTGGAACGTGACATCGGCCAGCCGCGCGGCCAGCCGGTTCTCGGCCGCCAGACCGAGATGCAGCCGCTCCGGCCGGATCGACAGCGTGCAGGCCGCCCCGCGTGGCAGATCGAGCCCGCGCGTGGCGCTGACCGTGCTGCCGTCGGCGAGCCGCACCCGGCAGCGCGGGCCGTCGATGGCCTCGATCACCCCGGCGAGCCGGTTGTTCTCGCCGATGAACTGGGCGACGAAGGCGGAGGCTGGCGCGTCATAGAGCTCGGTCGGGGTGCCGATCTGCTGGATGGCGCCCTGGCTGAACACCGCGATGCGGTCCGACATGGTCAGCGCCTCACCCTGGTCGTGGGTGACATAGACGACGGTGACGCCGAGCTGGCGATGGATCGCCTTGATCTCGAACTGCATATGTTCGCGCAACTGCTTGTCCAGCGCGCCGAGCGGCTCGTCCATCAGAACCAGGGCGGGCGAGAAGACCAGCGCCCGGGCGAGCGCGACGCGCTGCTGCTGGCCACCCGAAAGCTGGGCCGGGTGGCGTTCGCCCAGCCCTTCGAGGCGAACCATTTCAAGCACGCGCCGCACCCGCGGCCCGATGTCGCCACGCGTCACGCGGCGCACGCTGAGCGGGAAGGCCACGTTCTCGGCCACGGTCATGTGCGGGAACAGGGCGTAGTTCTGGAACACCATGCCGATATTGCGCCGGTACGGCGGCGCGCGGAGCAGCGAGCGGCCGTCGAGGCGAATCTCCCCCCGCGTCGGCGTCTCGAAGCCGGCGAGCATGGTGAGCGAGGTGGTCTTGCCCGAACCAGACGGGCCAAGCAGGGTGAGGAACTCGCCGCGCGCGATGGCGAGATCGAGGTTGCGCACGACCAGCGTGCGGCCATCATACGTCTTCTCGACGCCGATGAATTCGACGTGCGGCGGCAAGCGCATCTCCTCGGCGGACGGAAGGCCCGGCCATGGTGCCGGCGGCGGGGGCGGATGGCAATTCCGGGCCGGCCCGGCCAGGGCAATCGCTTGAACTGGGCGGGGGGTCCGGCTCGGGGTGGATTGTGATTCGTGAGAGACCTCTGATGTGGAGGTTTCTCGATGGCTGGCGCGGCGTTTCTCGACCATTTTTCGGGCCTTCGCGATCCCCGGCAGCCCTGGAAGGTCGCGTTCCCCTTGCCCGAAATCCTGCTTGTGGTGCTGTGTGGGACGCTGGCTGGAGCGCAGAACTTTGTCGAGATCCGGCACTGGGCGGGGCACAAGCTCGATTTCCTGCGCCGCCTGCTGCCATTCCAGCGCGGCGTCCCCTCGCACGACACGCTCAACGACGTGATGAACGCGCTCGACGCCCGCCTGTTCTCGGAATGCTTCACGACCTGGGTCGAGAGCCTGCGCGCGGCCGAGCCGGACATCGTTGCGATCGACGGCCAGACCTCGCGACGCGCGCATGCCGCGGATGCGCACCCGCTGCACCTGGTGTCGGCCTGGGCGACGCGGCAGCGCCTGGTCATCGGCCAGCAGGCGACCGACGCCAAGAGCAACGAGATCACCGCCATCCCGCTGCTGCTGGAGCGGCTGGAACTGACCGGGGCGCTGGTCACGATCGACGCCATGGGCTGCCAACGCGGCATCGCCGAGACGATCCGCAGCCGCGGCGCCGACTACCTGCTGGCGCTGAAGGACAACTGAGCGACGCTCGCCGAGGACGTGCGCCTGTTCTTCGCGCGCACACCGGCCGAGGCACTCGATGTGTTCGAGACGGTCGACGGCGACCATGGCCGCATCGAGACCCGACGTCACGCCGTCACGCACGAGGTCGGCTGGCTGACCACCGGCCGGCGCTTCCCGGGCGAACCCAGATTTCCCGGGCTTGCCGCCATCGTCATGGTCGACGCCCAGACCGAACGTGCCGGCAAGACCACGATCGCTCGGCGCTACTATCTCAGTTCCGCGCCGCTCGACGCCAAACTCGCGGCGCGCGCCGTGCGCGCCCATTGGGGGGTCGAGAACCGTCTGCACTGGGTCATGGACGTGGTGTTCCACGATGATCTGATGCGACTGCGCACTCAGCACGGACCCGCCAACATGGCAATCGTCCGCCACATCGCCCTCAACCTGCTCCGAGCCACCCCAGGCAGCCAGAGCCTCGCCGTCAAACGAAAATCCGCCGGATGGGACGAGCCGTTCCTCCTAGTAGGCATCACTCAGGCAGGCCGATGACCTTCAAGTGATTCCCCTGCCGGCCGGGACCGGAGGCGCCCATGCAAGGCGCCACGCGACCAACCCGGCAACGCCCGGGCTTGCGCCACACGGGAACCCCCTCTAAAACGCCACCCGCTGGTGAGCGGGCGTAGCTCAGGGGTAGAGCACAACCTTGCCAAGGTTGGGGTCGAGGGTTCGAATCCCTTCGCCCGCTCCA
>DAIDKZ010000199.1 GCA_027449745.1 Acetobacteraceae bacterium
ACCGCGCATCGCGATGCCGCCGCCACGCTCGCCATTGCCGAGCGCGAGGCCGAGCAGGCCCGCGCCGCCGCCCATGGCGCCGAGACCGCGCTCGGCGCGGCGCGGGAAGAGGCAGTGCGCGCCGAGGGGCTGCGCGCGCAGGCCGACCAGGCCTGGGGGGTGGTGGCCGAGCGCGTGCTGGAGCGGCTCGGCCCCGATACGGACCTGCCGCAGCCCGCTTCGGCGACCGCGGAGGCGGAGGAGCAGGTCCGCCGCCGGCTCGAACGGCTGCTGCGCGAACGCGAGGGCATCGGGCCGGTCAATCTGCGCGCCGAGATCGAGGCCGGGGAGATCGAGACGCGCATCGAGGCCATCGCCCGCGAGCGCGACGAACTGGGCACCGCCATCGCCAAGCTGCGCGGCTCCATCGGCCATCTCAACCGCGAGGGGCGCGAGCGGCTCGGCGCCGTGTTCGCCGAGGTGGACCGGCATTTCCAGGCCCTGTTCACGCGCATGTTCGGCGGCGGGCGGGCGCATCTCGCCTTCGTCGGCTCCGACGACCCGCTGGCGGCCGGGCTCGAAATCTACGCCGAGCCGCCAGGCAAGAAGCTGGCGACGCTGTCGCTGCTCTCCGGCGGCGAGCAGGCGCTGACCGCGCTGTCGCTGATCTTCGCCGTGTTCCGCTGCAATCCCGCGCCGGTCTGCGTCCTCGACGAGGTCGACGCGCCGCTCGATGACGCCAATGTCGAGCGCTTCGCCACCCTGCTGGCCGACATGGTGGGCGAGACCGGCACGCGGTTCCTGGTGGTGACGCACAACCACCTGACCATGGCGCGGATGGACCGGCTCTACGGCGTGACGATGCAGGAACGTGGCGTGTCGCGCCTGCTCTCGGTCGACCTCGGCACCGCGCGCGACTACGCCGAGGCGCCGCGCATCGCCGCCGAATAAGGCCGGACGATCGGCGCGCACTCATCGCATAAACGATGGCGGGGCTCGTGAGACATCGCAGGGCGGAGCGGTGGGTCTCGTGATCCATAATTTAAGATTTAATCAATTCGTGTTTCTGACCCGATATGTTCGAGTCAATATGTCGTCAACCCTGACGGATGGGCCGTCATTTGGGGAAACGATGCGGCGGGGACGACACGATCATGCAAGCGGGACGCAGAGTGCGATTAGCGGGACAGGCCGGGCTGGTTCTGGCCGCCGGGCTGGTGGCTGGTGGGCTGTGGGTGGCGCCGGCGCAGGCCGGGCCGGCCGAGGTGGCGACGATCAGCCTGACGAACGGCGATTTCGCCTGGAACACGCTTGGCGACCTGACATCCGGCGATGCGAAGGTGCCGGGCACCTTCTACGAGGTCGTCACCGGGAACTACTCCTTCACCAACACCATCCCGTCCGCCACGATCCCTTACAACTTCGTCGCCAGCGGCAGCCTGACGCTCGATGGCAATAACGTCGGGAGCATCACGTCGCCGGTGCTCCATGGCAGTCTGACCAGCCTGGAAGGCCAGCTTCTGAGTAGTCTCGGGCCATTTGGTTCGGTGCTGTCGGGGCTGGTGACGTCGCTGGTGGGCAGCAGCACGGGTTCGACGACCCTGACGCTCGCCAACAACCTCATCCCCGGCAATTCCGGCGGCCTGGGCTCCACCAGCGTGACGCTGGCGTGGGATTATTCGAGCGGGAGCAGCTTCACGCTCGGTGTTACCTACAACGCCGCGACCCCGGGCACCTGGGGCGGGTTCATCAACGGCGGGCTGAGTTCGCTGACCGGCAGCACGGCGACGAACGACATCTTCACCGCCGAGGGCTCGCTGGCGGTGGTGCCGGAGCCGGGATCGATGATGGTGCTGACCACCGGGCTGCTCGGGCTCGGCCTGGTCGTGATGCGCCGTCGCGGCGCCTGACGTTGCGCGGCGCTGCCGCGCCATGAGGGATCGGGTTCGGCCGGATCGGTTGATCCGGCCGGATCTGCTTTCGGCGGTGCAGTAGCCCGGTCTTCCTCCGAATTCCAAGTATATCGGGCACGTCGAAGCACGGGAAAATCGCCGAGGATCAGCGTATCTGCGGCCAATAAATAAAAAAATTTTTATCGAATTGCATATTCGCCGTGCATTGCCGGAATATGGGTCGGACTGAGCTGCTGGATCCAGTGCTGAGCGTGCCATCGGGATGGGGGACGATCATGCAATCGGAATGCAGGACGCAACGCGCGCCGCGTCGGCCGGAGCTTCGGAGCCTGTGCGCCGCCGTTGCCGCATTCGTCGCGTCATTCGGCCTCGTCATCGAAGCGCGGGCCGGGGTGCTGACGACGGCAGGGGACACGCTGCCCTACTCGGGCAGCGTCGTCTCGCTCACGGTCCAGACCGCCGGGATCTATGACATCACCGCCTACGGCGCGGATGGCGGCCGCGGCGGCACCAATACGGGCGGCGGGCTGGGCGCAGCGCTCGGCGGCGCCTTCACGCTGGCCGCAGGGCAGGCGCTGAATATCCTCGTCGGCCAGCTCGGCGGGGGCGCTCAAGCCGTGGGCACCGGCGGCGGCGGCGGCGGCGGCGGCAGCTACGTCGTTTCCGCCGGGCAGCCCCTGGTCATCGCTGGCGGTGGTGGTGGCGGTGCTACCTTCATCCACAGTGGTGGGAACGGCGCCGGCACCGGAGGCAGCGCCGCCGGCGGCATCGGCGGCGGCTTCGAGGGCGGCGCCGGTGGTGGTGGCTTCGGCGCTGGCAACAATGGCGCCAATGGCGGCATTGGCGCCATTGGCGGCGGCGCTTACGCGGGCGGGACGGTCGTTGCGCCGAACGCCAGCGGCTTCAACGCCGGCGGTGGCATCGGCGGCGGCGGCGGCGGCGGCTACTTCGGCGGCGGCGGTGGTGGTGGCTACGCCGGTGGCAATGGGGGCGCGTATACCAGTGGTGTCGCCACCGACCCCGGCGCGGGCGGGACGTCGTTCCTGGCGCCGAACGTGAGTGATCGGCTGGCCGTGGGCGCGCTCAACACACTCAACCTCGGCGGTAATGGCGAGGTGGTGATTGCGTATGAGGGCCCGGTAAGCGCGCCCGAGCCCTCGTCCATCGCCCTGCTGGCCACCGCGCTCGCGACCCTGGCCCTCGCCGCGGGCGCGATGCGCGGCTACAGCATCGCCAGCGGCGTGCGGCGGCGCGGTGGGGGGTGGGCGGCGTCGATGGTGGCGAGGTCGGCCTCCGTCAGGCGCAGCGTGGCGGCGGCGGCGTTGGCCTGGACGTGGGCGTTGGTCGCCGCTTTCGGGATGGCGATGATCCCGGGGCGGCGCAGGCACCAGGCGAGTGCCACCTGCGCCTGCGTCGCGCCGTGGCGTTTCGCCACCTCCGCCAGCGCCTTCGAGCGCAGCAGCGCGCCGGCCTGGCCGAGCGGCGTGTAGGCCATCACGGGCATGGCCCGCGCCGCGCACCAGGGCAGCAGGTCGAACTCGATGCCGCGATGCTCGGGGTTGTAGAGCACCTGGTCGGTGGCGCAGGCGCCGCCGCCGGGCAGGGCGGCGAGTTCGGCCATGTCGTCGGCGTCCAGGTTGGAGACGCCCCAGAAGCGGATTTTTCCGTCCTCGCGCAGCCGCTCGAAGCCGGCGACGGTCTCGGCCAGCGGCACCGCGCCGTGCCAGTGCAGCAGATAGAGATCGATGGTGCCGGTGCCGAGCCGCTTCAGGCTCGCCTCGCAGGCGGCGGCGAGCCGCTTGCCGCCGGCATTGTGCGGATAGACTTTTGAGACCAGGAACACCTCGTCCCGCCGGCCGGCGATGGCGGCGCCGACGATGCGCTCCGCGCCACCCTCGCCGTACATTTCCGCCGTGTCGATCAGGGTCAGGCCGAGATCGAGGCCGGCGCGCAGGGCGGCGATCTCCCCCGCCGCGCGGTCCGCCCGCTCGCCCATGTGCCAGGTGCCCTGGCCGAGCGCCGGCAGCGCCGTGCCGTCCGGCAGGCGAGCGTGCGGGATCATTCGGCGAGTCGCTCGGCGGCGCGCATCACGCGCAGGAAATTGCCGCCCCACAGCGCCGCGATGGCGCCTTCATCGTAGCCGCGGGCGACGAGCTCGGCGGTGACGTTGCCGCTCTCCGCCGCGCTCCGCCAGCCGGTGATGCCGCCGCCGCCATCGAAATCCGACGAGATGCCGACATGGTCGAGGCCGATGCGCCGCACCGCGTAGTCGATATGGGTGACGAGATCGGCCACCGTGACCTCCGCCTCCGGCGCGCCGCGGCGCAGGAACGCGGGCATGGCGGTGATCTGGATGACGCCGCCGGCATCGCGCAGCGCGTCCAGCTGCTCGTCGTCCAGATTGCGCGGATGGTCCGACAGCGCGCGGGCGCAGGAATGCGAGGCGACCACCGGCGAGCGCGACCAGGCCGCGGCCTGCATCATCGTTGCCTTCGCGGTGTGGGAGACATCGACCATGATGCCGAGCCGGTTCATCTCGCGGATGGCCTGCCGGCCGAGCGCGCTCAGCCCGCCATGCAGCGCCTGCGGGTCGCCCAGTTCGGCGCGCGGGATGGCGGCGTCGGCCAGCGCGTTGTGGCCGTTATGGGTGAGGGTGACGTAGCGGACACCGCGGCCGGCGAACACGGCGATGCGCGAGAGGTCCGCCCCGATCGCCTGCGCGTTCTCCACCACCGGGATCACGGCGATGGCGCCGGCGCGGTGCGCGGCCTCGACCTCGTCCGCGCTCACCGTCACACGCGCGAGGCTGCCGGCGCCCATGGCATGAATCGCCTGCAGCATGGCGAGCGCGCGGTCGAACGAAGCGGCGGTGGCGGCATCGGTGCGCGGGCCCTGCGGCACATAGGCGACGAAGCAGCCGGCGCCGAGCCCGCCGCGGCGCATCTTCGGCAGATCGACGCAGCGGGTGGAATCGGTGAACGGGTCCGGCCCGTCCGGCCAGGGGATGTCGATATGGCTGTCCAGCGTCAGCGTGCGCGCGTGCAGCGCGGCGGCATCGGTCATCGGGGGGCTCCGGTCATCAAACGGCTCCGGTCATCCTACGGCTCCGGCGCGGCGCGGGACGATGTTGTTGGAGACCAGCACCAGCACCGGCGCGCCGGCCTGGTTGGCGGTGGTGATGCGCAGCTTCACCAGCCCGAGCTCCGGGCGCGAGCGCGAGGGGCGCAGTTCGATGATCTCCGAGACGGCGCCGAGCACATCGCCCGGGCGGGCGGGATTGGGCCAGCGCAGCTCATCCATCCCCGCCCCGATCACGCCGCCGGCGAAGGGCACGCTTTCCACCAGGAGCCGCATGGTGAGCGCGGTGGTGTGCCAGCCGCTGGCACACAGCCCGGCGAAGAAGCTCGCCGCCGCCGCCGCTTCGTCCAGATGGAAAGGCTGCGGGTCGAACTCGGCGGCGAAATGCTTGATCGCCTCGGCGGTGAGGGTGAGGGTGCGCGAGCGGAAGGTCTGGCCGTGCGACAGGTCCTCGAAATAGAGCGGCGCCGTCATCCGGCACGGTCCTTCAGCTCGATTTCGAGGAAGGTGAAGCTCTCCGCCCCGCCATTGAGCACGTCGTGCTCCACGCCGGCCTTGCGGAAATAGGGCTTTCCGGGAACCAGCGCCGTATCCGTGGTGCCGCCGGCGCCGATGGCGCGCAGCAGCCCGGTGGTGAGCGGGACGACGACATAGTCGTAGCCATGCCGATGATGCCCGGTGGCATCGCCCGGCCCGAGCGTCCATTCGGTGACGCGCACTTCCTCGCGGTCGATCAGCAGCGTGTGTTTCGCCTCGGCCATCTTCGCCCCCCTTGTGGCTGGCGCGGCACTGTCGCGCCTTGGGGGGGTGGTGTCCAGGGTGAGGGGCAGCTCCCTTCGGTGATGCCTCATTGGCGGACATTGGGGTATGGCCATAGGGCAGCGGTGTACTCCGCGCTTTTGTGCTATGGCGGGCAACCATGGATAAGCAGGACATCATCGCGCGGTTGCGGGAGAACGAGGCGGCGCTGAAAGCGCGCGGTGTCGTGCATGCGGCGCTGTTCGGCTCGCGCGCGCGGGGCGATGCCCGTCCCGACAGCGATACCGATATCATGATCGAGATCGACCCTACGGCCCGGATCGGCGTCTACGAGTATGTCGGGTTGAAGGACTATATCGCCAGCCTGTTCGACGGGCCGGTTGACGTCGTGAGCCGCGATGGACTCAAGCCATATGTGAGACCGGCCGCTACGATCGATGCGATCTATGCCTTCTGACCGCGAAGCGACCAGCCGCTGGCTCAACGACATTCATCATCACATCGTCCTGGCCCAGAGATTCGTGGAGGGCATGACCTATGACGCCTTGCGCGACGACCTGCGCACCACGTACGCGGTGATTCGCTGCCTCGAGATCATTTCCGAAGCGTCGCGCCGGTTGCCGGACGAGTTGAAGGCGCGGCATCCATCGATTGCTTGGCAGAACATGGCCGGAGCGGGCAACGTGTATCGCCACGCCTACGAAGACGTGGCGGTGTCCTTCATATGGGTTGTGCTTGAAGATCACCTGCCTCCGCTGCGCATTGCTTTGGAACAGGAGTTGGCGGGCCTGGGCAGCCCATGATCTACGGCCATGCCCGCGTCTCGACCAGGCTGCCGCGCAGGGCCGCACTGTCGAGCGGCAGCGCCATGCGGGAGAGGATGCGACGACACGGGAAAGGCTCCGCGAGCAGTTCGCGCGCCGCGACGGCCGGCGCTAGGCGGGGCGCTGATGCCCGGTGGCATCGCCGGGCCCGAGCGTCCATTCGGTAACGCGCACTTCC
>DAIDKZ010000200.1 GCA_027449745.1 Acetobacteraceae bacterium
CAGCGGGCGGTCGGCGCCGAGCTGCCGCCGCTACGGCTGGACAAGGCGCGGTTCGTCGTCGAGCTCGCGCCGCTGGCCGAGAGCGCCTGGGGGGCGCAGGGCTGCGAGGCGGCGCGGTTCCTCATCGCCGCCAATCCGGGCCAGGAGCCCGGCCCGCTCGGCCGCGTCGCCTCGGGCGGGGAATTGTCGCGCCTGATGCGGGCGCTGAAAGTGGTGCTGGCGGCGGGCTCGCCGGTGCCGACGCTGGTGTTCGACGAGGTCGATGCCGGCATCGGCGGCGCCACCGCCGCCGCCGTCGGCGAGCGCCTGGCGCGCGTCGCCGAGCGGCTGCAGGTGCTGGTGGTGACGCATTCGCCGCAGGTCGCCGCGCGCGGCCAGACGCATCTGCGCGTCGCCAAGCGTGTCGCCCGCGGCCACACCCTCACCGAGGTCGCCGCGCTGTCGGCGGCGGAGCGGCGCGAGGAGATCGCGCGCATGCTGGCCGGCGAGGCCATCACCGAGGCCGCGCGGGCGGCGGCATCGAGCCTGCTGGACCGGGTGACATGAGTGCCGAGCGGGACGTCGCGGCGCTGAGCACGGCGGAGGCCGAGGCCGAGCTGGCCCGGCTCGCGGCCGAGATCGCCGCCCACGACCTTGCCTATTACGAGCAGGACGCGCCGGTCGTCAGCGACGCTGAGTACGACGCGCTGCGGCGCCGCAATGCCGCGATCGAGGCGCGGTTTCCGGCCCTCGTGCGTCCCGACAGCCCGAGCCATCGCATCGGCGCCCCGGCCGCCGGCGGCTTCGCCAAGCGGCGCCATCTGGCGCCGATGCTCTCGCTCGACAATGTCTTCGAACCCGCTGAATTCACGAAATTCTGTGCCAGCGTCCGGCGCTTTCTCGGGCTCGGCGAGGCCGCACCGCTCGCCTTCGTGGGCGAGCCGAAGATCGACGGCCTGTCGATCTCGCTGACCTACGAGCACGGGCACTTCACCGCCGGCGCGACGCGCGGCGACGGGCTGGAAGGCGAGGACGTCACCGCCAATCTGCGCACCCTCGCCGCCGTGCCGCAGCGTCTGCACGGCCACGCGCCGGCGCTGATCGAGATCCGCGGCGAAGTGTTCATGGCCAAGGCCGACTTCCTCGCCCTGAACGCGGCGCAGGCGGCGGCGGGGGAGAAAATCTTCGCCAATCCGCGCAATGCCGCGGCCGGTTCGCTGCGCCAGCTCGATCCCGCGGTGACCGCGGCGCGCCCGCTGTCGCTGTTCGCCTATGCCATGGGCGAGGCGAGCGGGAGCGTGGCGGCGACGCACGGCGCCTTTCTCGACCGGCTGCGCGGTTGGGGCTTCGCGGTCAATCCGCTGTCCCGCCCGCTGGCCGGGGAGGCCGAGGCGGTCGCCTTTCAGCAGGAAATGGCCGGGCGCCGGGCCGGGCTCGCCTATGACATCGACGGCGTCGTCTACAAGATCGACGATCTCGCGCTGCAGCGCCGGCTCGGCTTCGCCGGGCGGGCGCCGCGCTGGGCGACGGCGTGGAAATTCCCCGCCGAGCAGGCCGAGAGCGTGATCGAGGCGATCCGCATCCAGGTCGGGCGCACCGGCGCGCTGACCCCGGTGGCCATCCTCGCCCCGGTCAATGTCGGCGGCGTGCTGGTGCGGCACGCGACGCTGCACAACGAGGACGAGATCGCGCGCAAGGATGTCCGCGTCGGCGATACCGTCATCCTCCAGCGCGCCGGGGATGTCATTCCGCAGATCGTCGCCGTGGTGGCGGAGAAGCGGCCGGCCGGCACGGTTCCCTATGCGTTCCCGGACCACTGCCCGGTCTGCGGCTCGCTCGCGCTCCGTCCGCCGGGCGAGGTGGTGCGGCGCTGCACCGGCGGGCTGACCTGCCCGGCCCAGGCTAAGGAGCGGCTGATCCACTTCGTCTCGCGCGCCGCCTTCGACATCGAGGGGCTGGGCGAGAAGACCATCGCCGAGTTCCATGCCGACGGGCTGATCCGCGGGCCGGCGGACATCTTCCGCCTGTCCCGGCGGGAAGCGGAGATCGCCGCGCGCGAGGGCTGGGGCGAGGTTTCGGCGCGCAACCTGTCGGCCGCGATCGCGGCGCGGCGGCGCATTCCGCTCCCGCGCCTGCTCTACGCGCTCGGCATCCGCCGCGTCGGCGAGGCGACGGCGCGGCTGCTCGCCCGGCACTATGGCAGCTTCCCCGCCTGGCGCGCGGCGATGCTGGCGGCGCGGGTGATCGGCTCGGAGGCGCGCGAGGAGCTCGGCAGCATCTCCGGCATCGGGCCGGCGATCGCCGAGGAGTTGGTGGAGTTCTTCGCCGAACCGCGCAACCTCGCCACCCTGGACGAGCTCGCCGGGCTGCTGGAGATCGAGGACGCGCCGGCGGCGGCGGGCACCGCGCTCGCCGGGAAGACGGTGGTGTTCACTGGGCAGTTGCGCTCCATGACGCGCCAGGAGGCGAAGGCGCGCGCGGAGGCGCTCGGCGCCAAGGTGACCGACAGCGTCTCGCGCAGGACCGACCTCGTCGTGCTCGGCGAGGAGGCCGGCAGCAAGGCCCGCCGGGCGGCTGAGCTCGGCGTGCGCACCATCACCGAGGCGGAATGGCAGGCGCTGGCCGAGGGGTGATGGCGCGCGGCGCCGGCGCTTGGCAGGGCGGGCCGGCGGCGCTACCATGCACATGGTCATGTGCATGTTCGGAGCTGGGAGATGTCGGCAACCGCCCGTGTCGTGGTGCTGATGACGCCGGAGGAGAAGGCCGCGCTCGAGGCGAAGGCCAGCCGCGTCGGCCCGATCTCGGCCGCCGAACTCGTCCGCCGCGCCGTCGATGCCTACGATCTCGCCGACCAGAGCGAGGCCGAGGAGCTGCGCGCGCTGCTGGACCTGTTCAAGCGCACCCGCGCCGAGACGCTGCGCCAGCTCGACCGCACCGACCGCAAGCTGGACGCCACGCTGGCCGGCCTCGCCAAGCCGCGGCGCCGGCGGTGAGCCTCTACGGCGAGGCCATCGCCGCCATCCGCTCGGTGATCCTGATCGAGGAGCGCGTGCAGGCGCAGGCGCGCAAGGTCGAGCGGCTGGCCGACGAGGTCGCCGGGCTCAAGGAGCGGCTGGTGCGGCTGGAGGCGATCATCGAGGTCGCGCTGCAGGCCCGGCCGGGCCGCAAGCCCCGCGGGTGGACGCCGATCGAGGGCGGGTCCGACCCGGCCTGATACAGCCGCGCGCTCAATGCCCGGCGTGGGCGGCCGAGAAATCGGGCGCGGCGAGGCCGGAGGCGGCGAGTTCGGCTGCCAGCGCTGCCTTGAGCCGCTCCAGCCCGGTCGCGTCCGACGATTCCGCCCGCGCCACCAGCACCGCCTGCGTGTTCGAGGCGCGCAGCAGCCACCAGCCATCCGCGGTCTGCACGCGCACGCCGTCGGTGTCCGCGACCTTGGCCCCGGCCGCGCGCAGCCGCGCGGCGACCTCGGCGATGACGCCGAACTTGCGGTCCTCGGCGCACTCGAAACGCAGCTCCGGCGTGTTGACGACGTGCGGCAGGGCCTCGCGCCAGGCGGAGAGCGGACGGTCCATGCGGGCGATGACGCCGAGGATGCGCACCGCGGCGTAGAGCGCATCGTCGAACCCGTACCAATGGTCGGCGAAGAACAGATGGCCGGACATCTCGCCGGCGAGCGGGGCGCCGGTCTCGGCCATCTTCGCCTTGATCAGGCTGTGCCCGGTCTTCCACATCAGCGGCTGGCCGCCGGCGCGCTGGATCTCGTCGAACAGCACCTGGCTCGCCTTGACATCGGCGATGATGGTCGCGCCGGGGCGGCGGGCGAGCACGTCGCGGCTGAGCAGCACCATCAGCTGATCGCCGAACAGGATGCCGCCCTGGTCGTCGACCAGCCCGATGCGGTCGGCATCGCCGTCGAAGGCGACGCCGAGATCGGCCGTCTGTGCGCGGACCCGCTCGATGAGCTGGACGAGATTGGCCGGCACCGTCGGGTCCGGATGATGCGCCGGAAACCGGCCGTCGATCTCGGCGTTGAGCAGCGTGTGCGTCCCCGGCAGGCGGGTGACGAGCCGCTTCAGCACCTCGCCGGCGGCGCCGTTGCCGGCGTCCCAGACGACGTTGAGCGCCCGCGCGCCGCCATCCCAGTCCGCCGCGACGCGGGCGACATACGCCTCGGCGATGTCCAGCGTGCGCGCGCTGCCCTTCGTTTCGGCCACCACCTCGCCTGAGGCGGCGCGCGCGCCGAGCATCTTGATGTCGGCGCCGAAGAACGGCTTCTTGCCGCGCATCATCTTGAAGCCGTTGTAGTTCGGCGGGTTGTGGCTGCCCGTGACCATGACCGCGCCGTCGGCGGGCAGGGTGGTGGCGGCGTAGTAGAGCATCGGCGTCGGCCCGCAGCCGATGCGCACCGCGGCCATGCCGGAGGCGACCAGCCCGTCCACCAGCGCCGCCTCCAGCGCGGGCGAGGAGAGCCGCCCGTCATAGCCCACGGCGACCGTCCGCCCGCCATCGCCGGCGATGATGGCGCCGAAGACGCGCCCGATGGCGAAGGCGTCGGCCGCGTGCAGCGTCTCGCCGACGATGCCGCGGATGTCGTACTCGCGCAGCGTGGTGGGATCGAATTCATGGCGGAAGGGCATGGCTGGGTCCGTGGCTGGCGATGGATCAGATCGCGGGCTCGACATAGCGGCGCAGGAACGCGCGCACCGTGTCGGCGAGGTCGGGGCGGCGCAGCGCGAAGGCGATCTGGGCTTCCAGGAACCCGGCCTTGTCGCCGCAGTCGAAGCGGCGCCCTTCGAAGCGCAGGCCGTGGAACGGGTGCTGGCCGATCAGGCGCGTCATCGCGTCGGTGAGCTGCACCTCGCCGCCGGCGCCGCGCTCGAACCGGGCGAGATGGGTCAGAACCTCGGGCAGCAGCACGTAGCGGCCGATGATCGCCAGCGTCGAGGGGGCGAGCAGCGGGTCCGGCTTCTCGACGAGGCCGCTGACCTCGACCAGGCGGCCATCGTCGGCGGTGATGTCGAGAATGCCGTAGCGGTTGGTCTGCTCGCGCGGCACCTCGGAGACGGCGACGACGTTGCCGCCGGTCTCGCGATAGGCCGCGGCGAGCTGGGCCATGCAGGGGGTCTCGGAAAGCACGAGGTCGTCGGGCAGCAGGATGGCGAACGGGTCCTCGCCGATGAAGGCGCGCGCGCACCAGATGGCGTGGCCGAGCCCGAGCGGCTCCTGCTGGCGCACCGCGGCGATCGCCCCGGGCGGCAGCGAGGTGGTGCGGCGCAGCTCCTCGACCGCCTGCAGCCGGCCGCGCTCGCGCAGCGTCGCCTCCAGTTCGAAGGCGATGTCGAAATGCTCGACGAGCGCCGTCTTGCCGCGCCCCGTGATCATGCAGAATTCCTCGATGCCGGCGGCGCGCGCCTCCTCGACCGCGTACTGGATCAGCGGCTTGTCCACCACCGGCAGCATTTCCTTGGCCATCGCCTTGGTCGCCGGCAGGAAGCGGGTGCCGAGGCCGGCCACGGGCAGCACGGCCTTGCGCAGGGGTCTCGTCACGTCGGGCAATCCTTTCAGCTCGGTCGCGTCGCCGGCGCACTCTGCCGGCGCGGCGTTACGGCAGTACGACGGAAGCAGCCGCGGCGGGCGAAATCATGGCAGCGCCGCGGCCTGGCCCTGGGTGGCGGCGAGCGCGCTGAGATTGACCACGCCGCGCGCCGTCACGCTCGGCACCAGCACGTGGACCGGCTTCTCCATGCCGAGCAGCAGCGGCCCGACCGGCAGCGCATCGGCCGCCGCCTTCAGCAGGTTGAAGGCGATCGAGGCGGCATCCAGTGTCGGCAGGATGAGCAGATTGGCGGTGCCGGTGAGCCGCCCGTCCGGCACGGCGCGCTCGCGCACCGCCGGCAGCAGGGCGGCGTCGGCGTGCATCTCGCCGTCGATCTCGAGGTCTGGCGCGCGGGCGCGGATCAGCGCCAGCGCGGCGCGCATCTTGCGCGCGGAGGGCGAGTTCGAGGCGCCGAAGCTGGAGTGCGACAGCAGCGCCGCCTTCGGCGTGACGCCGAACCCGTGCACCGCCTGCGCCGCGAGCAGGGTCATTTCGGCGATCTGCTCGGCGGTCGGGTCCAGGTTCATGTGCGTGTCGCACAGGAACAGCGTTCCGGACGGGATGATGACGGCGGAGAGCGCGTAGACGCGGCTCACGCCCTCGCGCCGGGGAATGATCGGCAGCACGTACTGAACCTGCTGCCACCATTCGCCGCTGCCGCCGACGAGCGCGGCATCGGCGAGGCCGGCGCGGAGCAGCATGGCGGCGGCGACCGCGCTGCGGGTGGCGAGCCGGCGCGCCGCCGCCGCCGGCGGGGTGCCGCGCCGGCCGACCAGGCGCTGATAGTCCGCGACCAGAGGGGCGAAGGTCTCGCTGTCGGTCGCCGGGTCGAGGATGCTGAGCGACGGCGAGTCGACGAGTCGCAGCCCGAGATCCCGGCTGCGCGCCTCGATCACCGCGCGCCGCCCGAGCAGGATGGGCTGGGCGATGCGGTCATCGAGCACGGTCTGCGCCGCGCGCAGCACGCGCGCATCCTCGCCCTCGGCATAGACGATCCGCCGCGGGGCGCTGCGGGCGGCTTCGAACACCGGGCGCATCAGCTGCCCGGAGCGGAACACGAACCGCTCCAGTTCGCGCCGGTAGGCGTCGAAATCGGCGATCGGCCGGCGGGCCACGCCGCTCGCCATCGCCGCGCGCGCCACTGCCGGCGCGATTTCCAGGATCAGCCGCGGATCGAAGGGCTTGGGGATGATGTAGTCGGGGCCGAACACCGGCGCCGCGCCGCCATAGGCCGCCGCGACGACCTCGGAGGCCTCCATGCGCGCCAGCGCCGCGATGGCCTCGACGGCGGCCTGCTCCATCGCCTGGTTGATGGTCGTCGCCCCGGCATCCAGCGCGCCGCGGAAGATGAACGGGAAGCAGAGGACGTTGTTGACCTGGTTGGGGAAGTCGCTGCGCCCGGTGGCGATGATCGCGTCCGGGCGGACGGCGCGGACGGCCTCGGGCAGGATCTCCGGCTCCGGATTGGCCAGCGCCAGGATCAGCGGCTTCGGCGCCATCCGCTCCAGCCATTCCGGCCGCAGCACGCGCGGGGCGGAGAGGCCGAGGAAAAGGTCCGCGCCATCCAGCACCTCGCCGAGCGTGGCGGCATCGGTGGTGCGGGCGTAGCGGGCCATGTTCGGCAGCATGCCGGCGCGGTCGGCGCGGACCACGCCGGCGATGTCGGTGAGCGTCACGTTCTCGGCCCGCAGCCCCATGGCGACGAGGAGATCGACGCAGGCGAGCGCGGCGGCGCCGGCGCCGGAGGTGACCAGGCGGACGGTTTCGAGTCGCTTGCCCTGGAGCATGAGCCCGTTGCGCACGGCCGCGGCGACGGTGATGGCGGTGCCGTGCTGATCGTCGTGAAAGACCGGGATGCCCATCCGCGCCCGCAGCCGCGACTCGATCTCGAAGCACTCGGGGGCCTTGATATCCTCGAGATTGATCGCGCCGAAGGTCGGCTCCAGGGCGGCGACGACGTTGCAGAACAGGTCGGGGTCGGTGGCGTCGACCTCGATGTCGAAGACGTCGATGCCGGCGAATTTCTTGAACAGAACCGCCTTGCCCTCCATCACCGGCTTGCCGGCGAGCGCGCCGATGGCGCCGAGGCCGAGCACGGCGGTGCCGTTGGAGATCACGGCGACGAGGTTGCCGCGGGCGGTGTAGTCCCGCGCCGTCTGCGGATCGGCGGCGATCGCCTCGCAGGCGGCGGCGACGCCCGGGGAATAGGCGAGGCCGAGATCGCGCTGGGTGACGAGCTGCTTGGTCGGCTCCACGGCGATTTTTCCGGGTCGCGGCAGCCGGTGATAGTCGAGCGCCGCCTTGCGGAAATCCTCATCCATGGCCCATCTTCCCGGTTGCGATGCAAGCAATGCCAGCGAACGGCCGGGAGAGGAAGTGGTGCGGTCGAGAAGACTCGAACTTCCACGGGGTTTCCCCCACAAGCACCTCAAGCTTGCGCGTCTACCATTCCGCCACGACCGCACCGTGGGACCGGCGCCACGCGCCGGGAGGTGGGGGCATATAGCCGATGGCTGCGCCGGCATCAATCACCGC
>DAIDKZ010000201.1 GCA_027449745.1 Acetobacteraceae bacterium
CGCACGAGACCGTCACCACGAAGCTCCCGGGCGAGACCGGTCCGGCGCAGTTCATGGCCACGACCCGCGACCCCGCCGCCTGGCTGCTCGCCGCCATCGCCGCCGCGCCCCGCCTTCTCGCGCCCCGCCTTCTCGCGCCCCGCCTTCTCGCGCCCCGCCTTCTCGCGCAGCGCATCGACCGGCTGCCTCCCCGGCTCCGCAGCCCAGCCGCGCTCACGCTCGCCGCGCTGGCGGCGCTGCTGGCGGTGCTCGCCTGGCGGGGGCTGCGATGAGCCTGCTCGCCGGGTTCCTCGCCCAGGCCCTGCACCTCGCGCTCATGCTCGGGCTGGCGCCGGGATTAGCCGGGTTCGTCCGCTGGCTGAAAGCGCGTCTGCTGCACCGGGCCGGGCCGCCGCCGGGGCTCGCCTATCGGGAGCTGCTGCGGCTGATGCGCAAGCAGACGGTGCGCCCGGAGAGCAGCTCCGCCGTCTTCGCCGCCGCGCCCGTCGTCGCCGCGGCGGCCAGCGTGCTCGCCGCGGCGCTGGTCCCCTCCTTCGCCCGCGGCATGACGGCCGAGCCGCTCGCCGATCTGCTGGTGATCGCGGGCCTGTTCGCCCTGGCGCGCAGCGCGCTGGTGCTGGGCGCGATGGATGCGGGCACCGCCGTCGGCGGCATCGGCGCCAGCCGCGTCGCCGCCTACGCCGTCTTCGCCGAGCCGGCGACGCTGCTCGTCGTCGTGACGCTCGCCGTTCTCCTCGGCACCACCAATCTCGGCCAGCTGAGCGCGCTGCTCCAGCCCGGCGGGGTCGCATCGCACGCCCCGCTCGGCCTCGCCTTCGTCGCGCTGGCAGCCGGCGCGCTGGCCCAGATCGGGGCCGGCCCGATCGGAGGCGCGTCGAGCGCCGCCGAGCCCTCGATGCTGTTCGAGGCCCTGGCGCTCGAACATGGCGGGCGTGACCTGGCGCTGCTGGAGTTCGGCGCGGCGGTCCGGCTGATCACCTGGTTCAGCCTGATCGCCGCGCTCTTTCTGCCCGGCTTCATCGCGCCCGCCGCGTCCTTCCCGCTCGGCTGGGTGATCGGCCTCGCCGCCTGGGCGGGCAAGCTCGCCGTGCTGGCCGGCGTGCTGGCGCTGGCCGAGGCCGCGAGCGTGCGGATCGGGGTGGCGCGGGTGCCCGCTCTCCTGGGCGGGGCGATCCTGCTCGGCCTGCTGGCCGCCGCGCTCGTCGCCCTCAGCGAGGGGCTCGCCTGATGGCCGTGCCGCTCGCCCAGCCGCTGGCGCCCCTGTTCGGCAGCGTGGCGCTGATCGCCGGCCTGGTGCTGATCACGCGCCGCCGCGCCGGCGCGCTGATCGGCGCGGGCGCGGTCCAGGCCTGGGCGGCGGCCGGCGTCGCAGCCGTACGCGGCGGCCTCGGCGGGGACGCGGGCCTCGTCGCCGCCGCGCTGATCACCCTGGCGGCGAACGGCGTGGCGATCCCGATCGCGCTCACGATCATCACCCGCCGGCGCGATGCGGCGCCGGTGTCGGCGCCGGGAGGCATGGGGCTCGGCGCCGTGCTGGTCGGGCTGGCCGCGCTGGCGGTCCCCGGCGTGGCCGTCGCCGGCGGCGCGCTGACCCGCGAGAGCCTGGCGGTCGCCATCGCAGTGGGGCTGCTCGGCGCGCTGATGCTGGCCGGGCAGCGCAGCCCGCTCGCGCAGCTCGCCGGGGTTCTCTCGCTCGGCAACGGGCTGATCCTGGCGGCCACGCCGGGCGTGCCGCTGATCGCGATGGGTCCGCTGGTGGCGCTGGCACCGGCGGCGCTGCTGCTGGGTGCCATGGGGCTGGGTGCGGTCGATCTGGACGCCGGCGCCACGCCCGGCTCGCCGGGGCCATGAACCCGCCGCTCGCCGCGCTGGTGCCTTGCGTCCCGTTCGCCGCGGCGATCGCGCTCGGCCTGATCGGCGATCGGCGATTGGGCGGCCGGCGGATCGGCGTCTGGGTCAATCTCGCCGCCGCCGGCGCGACGTTTCTCGCCGCCCTCGCCTTCGCCCTTGAGCCGCCGGCGTCCTCGGCCCTCCTGCTGGCCGATCCGCTGGCGCGGCATTTCGCCCTGCTCGCCGGCTTCGTCGGCCTCACCGCTTCCTGCGCCGAGTTCGGGCAGGCGGAGCCACCCGACCTCGCCCACGCGCTCGGCCAGGGCTTCCTCGGCGCCGTTCTGGCGGCGCTGATGTCGAACAGCCTCGTCGTCACCATCGCCGCGGCCGAGGCCGCTTGCCTCGCGCTCGCCGCCGCCGCGGCCCTGCCGCGGACCCAGGCGGCGATTCGGGCGGCCTGGACCGGCACCGTCACCGCCGGCCTCGCCGGCGGCCTCGCCCTGTTCGGCGTGATCCTGCTCGCCCTCGCGGCCCTGCCGGCGGCAGGCGCGCCGGCGCTGACCGCGCCGGCGCTGACCTGGAGCGCGCTGCCCCAGGCCGTGGCCGCCGGCCAGGGCGGCCTGCTCGGCCTCGGCTTCGTGTTCGCCCTCGTCGGCGCCGCCGCAATGGCGATGCTGGCGCCGCTGCATCTATGGCGTTCGGGGCGGGAGGACGCGGCGCCGTTGATGACGACGCCATTGGTGACGACGTTGGCGATCACGGTCATTCTCCGGCTGCGCCAGGCGGTCGCGGACACTGTCGACGCAGCTCTGCCCGGGCCGGCGGTTCTGGCGCTCGGCCTGCTGGCGGTGCTGATCGCGGCGCTGGCCCTGGGGCGGCAGCAGGAGGCGCGGCGCTTCGTCGCCGTCGCCACGGTGGGACAGGCCGGCCTCGTGGCCGTCGCGATCGGGCTCGGCACCAGCGCGGCCGTGTTCGCCGGCGTGCTGCACCTGACACTCGCGACGCTGCTGCTCACCGCGCTGCTGTCACCCGCCAGGACGGCCGGGTCCGGCGTGACGGTCGCCGCCGGCCTCGTCGCGCTGGCGGGGCTGCCGCCCTTCGGTCTTTTCTCCGGCATCGTTCTCATCGCCGCGGCCGCCGCGCACGCCGCGCCGCTGCTGCTGGCCCCGCTCGGCGCGGGGCTCGGGCTCAGTGCCTGGGCCATGCTGGCGCGGCTGCCGGCGCTCCGGGCGCCAGGCGCGGCCACGAGCCGGACCGCGCCGCGCGCGGCGGGCTGGGCGCGAACGGGCTGGGCGCGAACGGGGATCATCGTGCCCTGGCTGCATCTGGCGCTCACCGCGCTGCTTGGCCTGGCCATGCCGATCCCGCTGCTGCGCTGGTTCGCCACCATCGCCGGCAGTCTGGGATGAGCGCCGCCGCCGCCATCATCCGCGCCGGCGCGGCCTCCGGCCAGCGCCCCTGGCCGCGCCACGCGCTGAGCCGCGAGCGCTGGCAGGCGATGGCGGCGGCGCTGGACGCGGCGGATGCGCCCTCGCTGCAAGGAGTGTGGGCCGAGGCCGAACGCGTCCACGCCCTGTTCCTCGATGCCGGATCGCCGCTCGCGGCCTCGGTCGAGGTCGATGGCGGGAGCTACCCGGCGCTGTCGCCGCACTGCCCGGCCGCCTCCTGGTTCGAACGCATGATCCACGACCTGTTCGGCCACACCGCCGAGGGCGGGCGCGACGCGCGGGGGTGGCTCGACCACGGCGCCTGGGCCACCGCCGCCCCGCTCGGCCCGCGCCAGGCCGCCCTGCCACCGCGCGTCGGAGCGCCGGAGCCACCCGAATTCCTCCCCGTCGAGGGCGAGGATCTGAACCAGATCGGGCTCGGACCGGTCGCCGGCGCCATCGCCGAGCCGGCGCATCTGCGGCTCACCGCCCAGGGCGAGACGCTGGTGCGGCTGGAGGTTCGGCTCGGCTACGCCCACAAGGGCACGCTCGGGCTGATGCGGGGCACGCCGCCACGCGCCGCGGCGCGGTTCGCCGCTCGCCTGTCCGGCAGCGCGACGGTGGCGCACGGGCTGGCCTATGCCCACGCCGTGGAGGCGGCGCTCGGCGTGGCCCCGCCGCCGCGCGCGGTGGCGCTGCGGGCGGTGATGGCGGAGCTGGAGCGCATCCGCGCCCATCTCGACGCCGCCGCCGCGATCCTCGCCGAGGCCGGCGCGGCCTTCCTGGAGACGCGGTTCGGCTGGCATCGGGAGGCGATGCACGAGGCCGCCGGCCGGGCCTTCGGGCACCGGCTGATGATGGACGCCGTCGCGCCCGGCGGGCTCGCCACCGATCTCGCCGCCGACGGCGCCGCCGCGATCCGCGCCGCGCTGGCCGCGCTCGCCGCCGAGCTGCCGGATCTCGTGCGCAGGTTGGACCGTTCGGCGAGCCTCGGCGCCGGCATCGGCCGCATCGCGCCCGACCTCGCCCTCCGCTTCGGCGCGTCCGGACCAGTGGGACGTGCATCGCGGCGTGCGTCCGGGCACGGCGGCGATGCGCGGCTCGTGCCGGGCTATCCGCCCTACCCGGTGCTCGGCCTCGACGTCCCGACCCGCGCCGAGGGCGATGTCGCGGCGCGGCTGCGCGTGCGCCTCGACGAGCTGCCCGAAAGCGCGCGGCTGCTGCGCGCCCTGCTCGAGGCGCTGCCGGATGGCACCATCGCGACCGCCCTGCCGGCGGCGAGCGGCGAGGGATTGGGCGTCGCCGAATCCAGCCGCGGCACGGTCTGGCACTGGGTGCGCATCGAGGGCGGCCTGGTCGCCGCCGCCTTCGCCCGCGACCCCGACTGGCTGCACTGGCCGCTCCTGGAAGCGGCGATGCGCAACGGCATGCTCGCCGACCTGCCGCTCTGCGCCGCCTCCTTCGGCCTCACCAGTTCGGGAGTGGACCTGTGACGATCTGGCAGCGCTTGCGGCACACGCTGCGCCACGGGCCGGCGCCCCTGCCGGCAGCGGCGCCATCGGCGGAGACGGCGGCGGCGCTGGCGGCGCGGCTGGACGCGGCAGCCCAGCGCCGGCTCGGGCGCAGCCTCGCCATCCGCCATGTCGGCGCCGGCGGCTGCGATGGCTGCGAGCTGGAACTGCGCGCGCTGAACGGCATCGTCTACGACCTCGAACGGTTCGGCCTGCGCTTCGTCACCAGCCCCCGCCACGCCGACATCCTGCTCGCGACCGGCCCGCTCACGCGCACCATGGCCGAGGCGCTGGCGCGCACGCACGCCGCCATGGGCGAGCCGAAATGGGTCGTCGCGGTCGGCGACTGCGCCATCGACGGCGGCGTGTTCAAGGGCAGCTACGCCTGCCTCGGCGGCATCACGACGCTGCCCGTCGATCTGGTGATCCGCGGCTGCCCGCCGACGCCGTGGCAGGTGCTGGAGGGGCTGCGGGCGCTGATCGAGGCCAACGCGACGCCGGCGCGCTGAGCGGACCGGGACCGTGCTGCACCTCGTCAAACTCGCCGTCGGCATCCGCGATGTGGGCCATCTCGCCGCCGTGCAGCAGGCGCGGGCCGCGGCCGACCCGCCGCTGCGGCACCTGACCCGCAACATGCCGCGGCGCGCGGCCGAGATTCTCGCCGGCGGCTCGATCTACTGGAGCATCGCCGGCACCATCCTGGTGCGCCAGCGCATCCTGGCGATCGAGCCGGCGACGCGGCTGGACGGCACCGGCTGCACCGCGCTCGGGCTCGACCCGGCGCTCGTGCGGGTGGCGGGACAGCCGATGAAGCCGTTCCAGGGCTGGCGCTATCTGCGCCCCGAGGACGCACCGCCGGACCTGGCCGAGGAAGCGGCCGGGACCGGTGAGATGGAGGCCGCGCTGCGCGCGCTCGGCCTGCTATAGTCTGTCAGCGCTTCATTGAAGCGCCCACGGACTATAGCTCTTCATGTGTGCGTCTGTTCATCCGCCTCCGGCGAGTCCGCCTGCGGCGGACAGACGCTATAGACCGGTGCCCGGCCCGTCCGTGTCGGCCATCGCCAGCACGGCCGCCGGCGAGAGCCCGGCGGCGCGCAGCGCGCGCAGGCTTGGCGCCCCGTCGCGCTTGGCCAGCCGCCGGCCG
Organism: Acetobacteraceae bacterium; assembly: GCA_027449745.1. Taxonomy (GTDB): domain Bacteria; phylum Pseudomonadota; class Alphaproteobacteria; order Acetobacterales; family Acetobacteraceae; genus JAJZVV01. The sequence continues at coordinate 5,913 of DAIDKZ010000201.1, forward strand.
GCCTCATCGGTCAGCAGCCGATGGTGCGCGTAGCGCGGCGCCGGCCAGCCGAACAGCGCCTGAAGCAGCCGGTGCAGGTCCGTCGCCGGCTTGAGGTCCTCCGCCCGGGTGACGAGGGTCACGCCCTGGAGCGCATCGTCGTGCGTGACGCAGAGATGGTAGCTCGCCGGCATGTCCTTGCGCGCCAGCACGACATCGCCGAAGCGCTCCGGCGCGCAGGCGCGGCGCCCCTCGCCCAGTTCCTCGAAATCCAACGGCGCCGCCAGCGTGGCGAGCGCGCGGCCGATATCGAGCCGGAGCGCATAGCGTTCGCCCGCCTCCAGCCGGCGCCGGCGCTGCGCGGGCGAGAGCGCGCGGCAGGTGCCGGGGTAGACCGCGCTGCCATCCGGCGCGTGCGGCGCCGCACCGGCTGCTGCCACCTCGCGCTGGATGTCGGCGCGCGTGCAGAAGCACGGGTAGAGCAGGCCGCGCGCGGCGAGGGCATCGAGGGCGGCGGCGTAGTCCTCCATGTGCGCGGACTGCACCCGCACCTCGCCGTCCCAGGCGAGCCCGAGCCAGGCGAGGTCTTCGCGAATCGCGGCGGCGAACTCGGCGCGGCAGCGGCTGGCATCGATATCCTCCAGCCGCAGGAGAAACCGCCCGCCCGCCCCCCCACCGGCCCGCCGCGCCGCGCGCCAGGCATGGAGCGCGGCATGGGCGTGGCCGAGATGGAGCAGCCCGGTCGGGCTCGGGGCGAAGCGGGTGACGAATTCCATCCATGCGGCCTGTGCG
>DAIDKZ010000202.1 GCA_027449745.1 Acetobacteraceae bacterium
GCGAGCACGAAGCCGCCGCCGAGCAGGGCCATCACCAGCAGGACCGCGAACAGCGGCAGGATCAGCCGGTCTCCCGGACGCAGCGCCGCCAGGAGGCCGAGTCCGAGCGCGGCATAGGCCAACTCGCCGAGGAACTCGACGGCGAGGTCCGCCGCCGCCGTCGCCATCGCCATCGCCGCATCGACCCCGCTCAGCGTCAGCACGCGGAGTCCGAGCACGACGCCGCCAAGCTGGACAAAGGGCAGGATCTGCGCCGCCGAGTCGCGCATCAGCCGGGCCAGCACGAAGCGCTGGGCGAGCCCGTAGCGCCCGGTTGACGCCGGCGGCATCAGGCACCACCAGGCGAGCCCGGCGATCGCGATCAGCAGCGCCTGGATGAGGAGGAGAACGCTGAACCCGCCCCAGCCGAGCGCCCGCAATGCGCCCAGTACGGACCCGACGTCCAGATGGGGCGCGAGGGAGGCGAGCGCGACGGCGGCGAGCGCCAGCCCTGCTGCGAGTACGATCCGGCGTCGGCGTGGCGCCGTCACCGCGAGGCGGAGATCGGCGCGTCGCTGGCGACCGGCGCGCCATCCGGCTCGGGGCCGGCCGGCCGGGCGTCGTCGGCCTCCACAATCTCGGGCTCGATGCCGAAGCTCGCCATGTAGTCCCGATAGCGGGCGCGCTCGGTCTGGGGGTCGAGGCCGAAATCGGCGAAGCGGTACGCATTGACGCCATATCCGCCACGCGGTGCGCGCGCGATCAGACTCGCCATCCGTTCCACGGCCGCCGGCGCCAGGTCGAGATCGAAATGCCGGTAGAGCGCCGCCACGGTGCCGAGCGGATCGGCCGTCAGCGCCCGGTAGTGGACATGGAACAGCTGTGCCGCCGGCCAGGTGCGGGACGCCTCGATGATCCGCGCCGCGCCGGCCGCCCAGTCGAGGCTGATCTGCCGTCCAACCCGCAGCGGATCGACGGACCGGGCGAACGGCGTGCGCAGCACCTGGGTCAGCCGCGCCACCGAGGGCAGCACTTTCAGCGGGTCGCGGTGGACGAAGACCAGTCTGGCCTCTGGATAGGCGAGGCGCAGAGCGTCGAGCGCGAAGACATGGTCCGGCGATTTGAGCACCCAGCGCCCCGGCCCGGTCTGGCGCTGGAGATGGGCGAGGAAGCGTCGGTGGAACCGATAGGCCGCGATATGTCCCGAGGCGGTGAGCCAGCGCCGATACGAGGGCACGTCGTGCGTGCTGTCGAAGCGCAGACTGCGGAAGACATGCGCGGTGATCTCGGTGCATTCCTGCGGCCGGCTGGCGTCCAGCGGGTGCAGATGGTCGAGTTCCGGAACCAGGCGGCGGAAGAAATTGATCTGCCGGTCCACCCGCGCCGGACCGGCGCCGCGCCCGGCGGCGGGGTGGCGCGGGTCGGGATAGATCGTCTGCCAGACCCGCGGCACGAGATTGGCCGTATCCTCGGCCAGCAGCGCGTGCAGGAAGGTGGTGCCGCTGCGCGGAACGCCGGTGACGAAGATCGGCGGCGCGATCGTCTGCTCGCCGATGCTCGGATCCGCGGTCTCGCGCTGGCGCAGGATCAGCAGGTTGACCAGGAAGCGCCGGGCGTCCCAGCTCGCGGCGTAGCGGCCGAAGGGGCTGAGCCCGGCCTCGGCGTTCAGTGCGCCGAGCAGCGCGGCGAGCGGCTCGGCGAACGCCTCGGCGCCGAAATCCTCGAGCCGCGCCGAGGCCCGCGCGGCCGCGATCAGCCGCCCCGGGTCCAGCGGTTCGGCCCCGAGGCCGGCCCGCTCGGCCACCGCGCATGCTCCATTGACCAAACCGAGAAGCACGCTCACCGCCTCGCCCTCTTCGCAGATCTTTGCCCGGGCGCGCCGTCATGTCGCGTCATGGCCGCGAGTGGCGCATGCCGTGATCGAGTGGTCAAGCGCCGGACGGGACAGGCAGTTATGTCCTGCGACGGCCGGAGACCGGATTCTCCGGCACCTCGACGGGGCCGCCGGAATTCGCGGTGGCGCGGCCGACCTCCTCGGTGGCGTGGCCGGTCAGCAGGATCGCCGGCAGGGCGGCATCGACAGCAGGGCGGCAGCGACAGGTGAGAGACGATCAGGTCTACGCCGCTTTCGGCCTCCAGCCACGCCAGGCCCTCGGCACCCGAGCCGGAACGGCTCGGTCAGATCAGAGGTTGCTCTAGTCGAACAGCTCATCTACTCGGCAAGGGAGGCCAGAAGCGGCTCTTCATCGGTCGGCAGCCGCGGGCTGGCCGGCGTGATGGTCCGCGGCGGATCGGTTTCAGTGGTCGTCAATGCCCGATGCTCGGTATCGGCCGTCGGCAGCCAGAGGCGCACCGTCGTGCCGCGTCCGGGCGCGCTTTCGATCTCCAACGCGCCGCCGCTCTGCTCGGCGAAGCCGCGCGCCATGGCCAGGCCGAGTCCGGTGCCTTTGCCGACGGGCTTGGTGGTGAAGAACGGCTCCGAGGCGCGCGCCAGGGTCGCCGCATCCATGCCGGTGCCGGTGTCGCGGACAGAGAGGCGGATATAGTGGCCGGGCTTGAGGCGGAGCGGGTGTCCTGCCGCCCGATCCGGCGCCACGGTGTCGGCCGCGGCGGCGAGGGAGAGCACGCCCTGTCCCGCCATCGCATCGCGGGCGTTGGTGGCGAGGTTCACCAGCACCGCTTCGAGCTGGGCCTTGTCGGCGAGCAGCGGCGGCAATCCCTCGCGCACCGCCACATCGATGCGGATACCCGAGCCGAGCGTGTGGACGAGGATTTCCCGCAAGTTCACCACCAGTTCGGCGACATCGACCGGCTCGGTGTGCAAGGCGCTCCGCCGCGCGAAGGCCAGCAGCCGCCGGGTCACCGACGCGCCGCGCCCGGTCGCCTCCTCGATGAGGTCCGACAACCGTTCGATCTTCACCGCGTCACCGGCATGGCGCCGGATGATTGCTGCCGCGCTCTGCAGCGTTTGCAGCACATTGTTGAAATCATGTGCAATGCCACCGGCGAGCTGGCCCAACGCCTCCATGTGCTGCGCATGCGCAAGTCTGGTCTGCGTGTCTTGCAGTTCGGCGGTCCGGTTCTCGACCAGTTGTCCCAGTTCGGCCCGGTCACGCGCCAGAAGCTCGCGCGCCTGCCGGAGGTCCTCGATGTCGGTGGAGGAGCCGAACCAGCGCTCGATGCGCCCGTCGGCATTGCGAACCGGCATGGCGCGCGACAGCATCCAGCGGTAGCCGCCGTCCGCCGTCCGCAGCCGATGTTCGCAGACATAAGGCGTGCCTTCCGCCGTGGCCTTTGCCCAGAGCCGCAACGAGTCCTCCGCGTCATCGGGATGGACGGCCTTACGCCAGCCTTCGCCCGCGCTCTGCTCGGCGGTCAGGCCGGTCAGTTCGGACCAGCGCAGGTTGACATAGTCGTTGCCACCGCTCGGTGACGCGGCCCAGACAATCTCCGGCATGGTGTCGGTGACGGCGCGCAGCCAGCGCTCGCTTTTCGCCACTGCGGCCTCCGCTTCGTGGCGCGCCGTCAGGTCGTAGTTGAGACCGATCATGCGCACGGCGCGGCCGGTCGCATCCCGGATCGGCCGTCCCTGGGCGCCGAGCCAGCGAATCGTGCCGTCAGGCAGCATGACACGGAACTCGAAGACGAAATGGTTCTGCTCGGTGTGCAGAACGGCGCCGATGACGCTCTGCAGGGTCAGCAGGTCTTCGGGATGCACGCGCGCCAGCGCCTGGGCGCCGGTCGGGGGTCCCGAGGCCGGATCGATGCCGAACAACACGAACTGGCGCGCGTTCCAGGTGAGGCGGTCGGTGGTGATGTCCCAGTCCCAGACTCCCATCTCCGCCGCTTCGAGCGCCATCTGCAGCCGCGCCCTGTTTTCCAGCAGCGCCGCCTCGGCCTCTTTGCGGGCGGTGATGACTTCCCCGAAGAGAATCGCACCACCGACCGAGCGATCAGGCCGCAGCCAGGGTGTCATTTCCCACCGAACCCAGTCGGTGGTTCCGTCCCTGCGGTCGAAACGGTCCTCGTCGGCGGACAAGGTCTCGCCGGCGAGAACCCGGCGATGGATCTCGCGCCAGCGTTCCGGAATCTCCGGAAACAGCTCGTAATGGCTGCGGCCGACGACCGATCGCACGGTCTCCGGCGCCAGGCGGTAGGCGGCGATGTAGCCCTCGCTCGCCGCGACGTACCGCATCTCGGTGTCGAAAATGGCGATTGCGGTCGGTGCGTGCTCGATGGCGAGGCGCATCCCCCGCGCCGCCAGCGCGGGAGCCGTCCATGCCGCCTCCAAACGCCCAACTCGAAGGCTCGTGCACATTTGCCCGATGGCAAGCGCTGCCAGCGCGGACGTGATCGATGCCAGTTGCGGGCGCTCCTGCCGCGCTTGCGGATGTTCGTCGGGGCGCATTGGCGGCGCGCTGCCCGGACCACCGCCCATAGGGCTGCCCGGAGGAGGCTTGGACGAGAGCGGATCGCCCCCTGGCCCGGCATGCGGTGTTTCCGGGGGCGCGGGTCGTCGCGAGATCCACCTGGGAAATCTCGACCCGATCCGTTGCAGCCAGTCCGACCGGGCCATGGATTTGCCTCCGGGATCCGCGCATTCTTCAATTTCATGATTAGTTGGCTGGCTGCATTGATCTGAGTCAACGGAACGACGCATGCTTACGAAAGAATCGATCGAAACGATGTCAATGATCATTTCCCTGTGCGGGAACGATCTCGCCATTTTTCCACCAGTCGTTGCGATGAAGATTAAACATATCGAAAGCGACATGGTATGGAGCGGACTTCGCGCAGCACGATAGTGGGCGGCCGCGGCATCACCTTGGCGCGAGTCGGCGGCGGCATGTTCCCCACGTGACGGGTGCGCGCACCCGGTCCTGCCCGATCACTCCGCTGGCGGTCTCGCGCGCAGGCGAAAGGCCGGGGGGTGGTCCGGGTGCGTCGTCACCACGCTCACCGGCAGAACCGGCTCGGCGGTCTCGCGCAGGATGGTGAAGCGCTGGACCAGCATCGCCAGCACCAGCGCCGCTTCGGCGAGGGCGAACTGGGCGCCGATGCAGATGCGCGGCCCGGCACCGAAGGGCAGATAGGCGAAGCGTGGCGGCGGCGGTGCATCCGGGAGGAAGCGGGAGGGGTCGAACCGCTCCGGCTCGCGCCAGAAGCGGCGATGGCGGTGCAGCACCCAGGGCGCGACGAACACTACCGTGCCGCGTCGGATGACGGTCTCCCCGGCCCGGTCATCGGCCATCGCCTGGCGCACGATCGTCGCGGCCGGCGGATAAAGACGCAGGGCCTCGCTCACCACGGCGCGCGTTCGGGGCAGGCGCGCCAGCGTGCCGGCCGCATTCTCCGCGGTGATCGCGACTTCCGCGACCTCGGCGGCGACGCGCTCCTGTTCCTCCGGCACCGCGGCGAGCAGGAACAGCGACCAGAACAGGGCCACGGCCGTGGTCTCGTGGCCGGCGACGATCAGGGTCGCCACCTGCTCGCGCAGCGCCGTGCGGTCGAAGGCGTCGCCGCTCTCGGGGTCGCGCGCGGCGAGCATCAGATCGAGCAGGTCGCGCGCATCGCCCCCGGTCTCTGTCCCACCGGGCCCCGCACCACCGGCCGACACGGCGAGGCGCGCGGCGAGGATGCGGTCGATCAGTCGCATCCACCGCCGCTTGAAGCGCCAGCGCAGCAGATCGCGCGGGCTCGGCAGGCCGAGCGGCAGCAGCAGATCGAGCAGATAGGGCCGGGCGAGGGTAAGGCCGAATTCGGTGATCATCGCCCGCATCTCGTCGCGGAACGCGCCGGTCTCGAGCGAAAACAGCGCCCGGCCGGCGATCTCCAGCGTGAGCCCCTGCATCTCGGCGAGGAGATCAACCAGCCCGGCGGCGGCGCGGGAGACGAGACTGGAGAGCCAGTCGGTGGTCGCGAGGGCGACGTGCCGGCACAGCATCGGCATCACCCGCGGCGCGAAGCTGGGCGCGAGCGTGCGACGCTGGTGGCGCCAGGCATCGCCCTCGGCCAGCAGCAGCCCGTTGCCGACCACCGGGCGGAGCAGGCGGATGGAGGCGGCGGTGCGCCGATAGTTCTCCGGGTTCGCCACCAGCACGTGATGGATCGCCTCGGGATCATTGAGCAGCAGCGAGGGCCGGCCCAGCAGGGTGGCAGGAAGGACCATGCGCTCATAGGCCTCGCGCGGCCAGGTGGCGATGGTGTTGGTGCGCAGCGTGCGCAGATATTCGCCGCGGCGAAGGCTGCGCTCGGGGATGGCAGGGATGGGCGGGGCGAAGGTGGCGCTCAACGCCTCACCATGCCCGTGGCCGAGCGGCCGACCGCCCGCGGGTCCCGCCGTGGCCAGCGGCCGGCATCCACCTGCGCCAGGAAGGCGCCGAGGATGTGGTTGTAGCCATCCGGGTCCTCGAGATTGATGGCGTGGCCGCAATTCGGCATCACCGCCAGCGCCGCCGTCGGAATGGTCTGCTTCATCAGCAGCCCCGGCTGCAGGCACGGCCAGTCCTCGTCCCCATGCAGGATCAGCACCGGCAGTTCCAGCCGCGCCATCTCGGCGGTGAGGTCGTAGAGCGAGGGGCGGCGGCGCTGGACGCCGAGCTGCGTATTGGCCGAGCCCAGGGCCGAATGTGTCGCCAGCTGGGCGCGGAAAGCGGCGAAGCCGCGCGGGTCCTTGGTCTCGAACTGCACCCGCGTCGGCCCGAGCGCGTAGGTCTCGGCGAAGGCCGCCATACCGCGTTCGGTGATGAAGGCGGCGATGGTCTCGGCCTCGCGTGCGAATTCGGCGCGCTGGTCCGGCTCGGCGCCGTAGCCGCAGCCGCCGACGCAGAGCGAGAGCGCGCGGGCCGGATGGCGCAGGCCGAAATGCAGCGTCGCGAAGCCGCCCATCGAGAGGCCGGCGACATGGGCGCGCGCGATGCCAAGATGGTCGAGCACCGCGGCGATGTCGTCGGCGGCGCGGGCCTGCGAATAGGCCGCGGCGTCGGGGGGGACGTCGGAAGGCGGGTAGCCGCGGGCGTTGAAGGCGATCGCCCGGTAGCGCTGGCCGAAATGGCGCAGCTGAGCCTCCCAGCTCGTCATGTCGCCGGCGAACTCGTGCACGAAGATCAGCGGCGTGCCGCTGCCGGTCTCCTCGTAGCAGAGCCGGACACCGTCGTCGGCGGTGGCGAATGGCATGCGCTCCTCCCGGGCCTGGACGGAGGGAGCTTAGCTGCCGCGCCGGGCGCGGCCAACGGTCCGCAACCGGCCAGCCGGGGGCGCGGCTCAGAGCGGCGCCGGCGTCTCGGCTTTGGCCGCGGCCCGGGCGGCGGCGAGCTGGGCCGGCAGGTGCCCCTTGCGGATCTGGTCGGGCTCCAGGGCGAGATCGCGCACCACCGAATCGCCGTGCCCGATCCGCGGAGCCTCGGCCCCGTCCACGAGCAGCACGGTGTGGCCGGCATTGCCGGTGGTAAGCAGCAGCGCCGGCTCGTCCGGCGCGCGCGCCGGCACCCGCCAGCTATCGCCGGCATGGAGCATCCGGTTGATGTAGACTTGGCCTGCAGTGTCGCGCACCTCAACCCAGGCATCGCCGTCGGCGCGGATGGCGATCCGCCGTTCGGCGGCCTGCGGCCGCTCCGGCTTGTCCGCGGCCGGTGGGCTGGCGGCGGCCGTCCGGGTCGCGGGGGCGTCTGGCCGGTTGGCCACGGCCCGCGGCGCGGG
>DAIDKZ010000203.1 GCA_027449745.1 Acetobacteraceae bacterium
GCGCGCCACTCCAGCTCGGGCGCGCCGCTGCTCGCCGGGGATCCGCATCTCAGCTTCGGCCAGCCCGGGCTGTGGTATCTGGCGCGGATCGAGACGCCGGCCGGGGTGCTCGCCGGCGCCACCGCGCCGGGCGCGCCGTTCCTGGTCATCGGCCGCAACGCCCATATCGCCTGGACCTTCACCAACACCGGCGCCGACGTGCAGGATATTTTCGTCGAGACGCCGGTCGATGCCGGCCACTATCTCGGCCCGGACGGGCCGCTCCCCTACGGGGTGCGCGAGGAGCGCATCCGCGTCCGCGGCGGGCCGGACGTGGTCTTCACCGTCCGTGCGACGCGCCACGGGCCGGTGATCAGCGACCTGACCGCCGGCGACGGCGCTGCGCGCGACGGCACCGTCCTGGCGGTGGCGATGGCCAACCTGGCGCCGAACGATACGTCCGCGGCCGGGCTGCTCGCGCTCGACCGCGCGCGCGACGTCGCCGAGGCCGGGCGGGCCGCCGGGCTGATCTCCTCGCCGGTGCAGAACCTGCTGGTCGCCGACCGCGCGCATATCGGCCTGTTCATGACCGGGCGCATCCCCATCCGCCGCGCCCCCGAGGGCCTGCTGCCCGCCGCCGGCGCCGACGGCGCGCATGACTGGACCGGCTTCGCCTCCGGCGACGCGCTGCCGCACATCGTCGATCCGCCCAGCGGGCGGCTGGTCAACGCCAACGAGCGGCCGGCGCCGGCGGGGTCGGGCGTGTTCCTCGGCACCAACTGGTTCGGCGACTGGCGCGCGCGGCGCATCCGCGCCCTGCTGACGGCGCGCGACGGCTTCACTGTCGAGGCGTTCGCGGCGATGCAGACCGACGAGACCAGCGTCTACGCCGCCACGCTGCTGCCGCGGCTGCGCGGCGTTCCCGCCGCCGCCGGCCTGCCGGCCACGGCGCTCGGGATGCTGCAGGCCTGGGACGGGCGGATGGCGCGCGACCGGCCCGAGCCGCTGATCTTCAACGCCTGGCTCGACGCTTTCCACGACGCGGTGATGCGCCGCGCCGGCCTGCCGGTCTCCAGCCCGGCCTCGCCGCACCTGGAATTCACCGCCTTCGTCCTTTCGCCTGAGGGCGCCGCCTGGTGTGGCGGCGACTGCACGCCGATCCTCGCCGAGACCCTGGCCGCGACGATGACCCGGCTCGCCGGGCTGCATGGGACCGATCCCCATGCCTGGCAGTGGGGCGCCCAGCATCAGGCGGTGTTTGCCAATCCGCTGCTGCGGACGCTGCCGCTGATCGGCGACCTGACCACGGCCCGGATCGAGGATGGCGGCGACGACAGCACGGTGCAGCGCGCCGGCTTCGGCGCGGAGAGCTTCGACGCCGTGCACGGCGCCGCCTATCGCGGGGCCTATGATCTCGCCGACCTCGACCGCTCGCGCTTCATCGTCACACCCGGGCAGTCCGGCAACCCGCTCAGCCGCCACGCCACCGACCTGATGGCGCGCTGGCGCGATGGCGGCACGCTGACCCTCGGCCCGACCCCGAAACGGGTCGAGGCGACCGTCAGCCTGCTGCCCTGAAGCGCCGCCGCGACCGGCGCGGAGCGGATTGACCGCACGCCGAAGCGGGATGAACATGCGCGCGGATCCACGCAAATGACATACAAGGCCCCGCGTCGCCCGCAATTCTTCTACACCACCGCACCGCTGCCCTGCCCCTATGTCGAGGGGCGGACGGAGCGGAAGGTGGTGACCGAGATCACCGGTCCCGACGCCGAGAAACTGCATGACCGCCTCTCGCGCGCCGGCTTCCGGCGCAGCCACAACATTGCCTACGCGCCGGTCTGCCCCGGCTGCCAGGCTTGCGTGCCGATCCGCATCCCGGTGGCGCTGTTCCAGCCGGACCGGACGCAGCGCCGGATCCTGCGCGCCAACACGCTGATCGACGGGTTCGAGGTGCCGCCGCGCGCCACCGCCGAGCAGTTCCAGCTGTTCCAGCGCTACCAGCAGGCCCGCCACGGCGAAGGCGACATGGCGACGATGAGCTTCTACGACTATCGCGCCATGGTCGAGGACACGCCGATCGAGACCTTCGTCGTCGAGTTCCGCGACCCCGACGACCGTCTGGTCGGCGCCTGCCTCACCGACCGGCTCGGTGACGGGCTGTCCGCGGTCTACAGCTTCTTCGCGCCCGAACTCTCCGCCCGCTCGCTCGGCACCTACATGGTGCTGTGGCTGGTGGAGCGCGCGCGCCAGCTCGGGCTGGACTACGCCTATCTCGGCTACTGGGTCGCCGAGAGCCCGAAAATGAGCTACAAGGCCCGCTTCCGCCCGAGCGAGGTGCTCGTCTGCGGCACTTGGCGCCTGCTCACGGGGACCGAGACGCCGCCGTTGCAGCGGGTCCGCGAGACCGCCGGCTGAGCCGGCCCCGCCCGGGCGCCGCCAAGGCCGGCCGGGCCCGTATCGCCGTCACTGCGCCGCGGCGGGCGGCGCGTGGGCTCCGGGGAAGCCGCGCACCCGCCCGCTCAGCGCATCCAGATCCGCACCGGCGAGCGTCTCCTTCTGCAGCAGCACGGTTGCGGTCTCCTTCAGCAGCGCCACATTCTCGCCCAGAATCGCGCGCGCGCGGCCGAAGGCTTCGTCGATCAGCGACCGGATCGCAGCGTCGATGGCCGAGGCGGTGCTCTCGCCGAAATGGCGCGGTTCCCAATCCATCCCCGGCGGCGCGCCGAGCATGCGCGGGCGGTCCGGCTCGTAGGCGACCTGTCCGAGCGTCCGGTCCATGCCGAAGCGCGCCACCATGCTGCGCGCGATATCGGTGGCGCGCGCCAGATCGTCCGCCGCGCCGGTGGAGACCTCGGGGAAGATCAGGCTCTCCGCCGCCCGGCCGCCGAGCAGCACGGTCATGCGGTCGATCAGTTCCGAGCGGTCCATCAGGAACCGGTCCTCGGTCGGGCGCTGCAGCGTGTAGCCGAGGGCGCCGATGCCGCGCGGGATGATGGAGATTTTCTGCACCTTGTCGGTGCCCGGCAGAGCCATGGAGACGATGGCGTGGCCGAGCTCATGGTGCGCCACCACGTCGCGCTCGTGCGGATTGAGCAGCCGGTTGCGCTTCTCCAGCCCGGCGACGATGCGCTCGATCGCCTGCACGAAATCCGGCTCGGTGACGAGCTCGCCGCCGCGCCGCGTCGCCACGATGGCCGCTTCATTGACGAGATTGGCGAGGTCGGCGCCGGTGAAGCCCGGCGTCAGCGCCGCCACGCTCTCCACCGACACCTCCGGCGCGAGCTTGATCTTGCGGATGTAGATTTTGAGGATATCGATGCGACCCTTCTTGTCCGGCCGATCGACGAGCACCTGCCGGTCGAAGCGGCCGGGGCGGAGCAGCGCCGGGTCGAGCGTTTCGGGGCGGTTGGTGGCGCCGAGCAGGACGATGCCGCTGGTCGGGTCGAAGCCGTCGAGCTCGGCGAGCAGCTGGTTGAGCGTCTGCTCCTTCTCGTCGTGCCCGCCGCCTGGCATGAAGCCGGTGCGGGCGCGGCCCAGACTGTCGATCTCGTCGATGAAGATGATCGCCGGCGCCTTGGCGCGCGCCTGCTCGAACAGGTCACGCACGCGCGCTGCGCCGACGCCTACGAACATCTCGACGAATTCGGAGCCGGAGATGGAAAAGAACGGCACCTTGGCCTCTCCGGCCACGGCGCGGGCGAGCAGCGTCTTGCCGGTGCCCGGCGGGCCGACGAGCAGGACCCCCTTGGGGATGTGCGCGCCGAGCCGGCCGTATTTCTCCGGCGCCTGGAGGAACTCGACGACCTCCTTCAGCTCCTCCTTGGCCTCGTCGACGCCGGCGACATCATCGAACTTCACGCCGACATCGCTCTCGACATAGATCTTGGCGCGCGACCGCCCGACCGACATCAGCCCCGAGCCCATGCCGCCGGCGCCCATCGGGCGGATCAGCCAGAACCACAGCAGCAGGAACACGAGCGTGGGGGCGAACCAGCCGAGCACGCTGGCCAGGAGGCCGGGCCCCGGTTCGCCGGAGAAGGAGACCTTCGCCGCGGCCAGGCTGTCGGCGATCGCGGGATCGACGCGCACGGTGCTGAAATGGGCGGGCTTGCCGGCCGGCGCGTTCTTCAGCCGGCCGGTGATGTGGTCGGTGCCGACGACGAGATCGTCGAGCTGGCCCTGGTGCAGCAGGTCCTGGAAGCGGCTGTAGGGCAGGATCTCGACATCGGCGCGCAGTCCGAGCCAGTCATGGATCGACAGCACGGCCAGAACGGCCAGCACGATGTACCAGATATTGATATGGTGTTCGCGCTTCAGCTCCATGCGCCGTCAATCCTCTCCGGACGCTGCAGGCTCGCTTGTTCCGCGCCCGGGATCAAGCCCGCGGCCATGCGCCGCTTCCGCCGCGCCGCCATGATGCCTAGAGTTTGCCATCCAACCGCCCGGGCTGGGCATCGAGATGGAGCGCAGGCCATGCTGGCGATGCGGCTGCACCGGCCGGGCGAGACGCTGCGCCAGGAAGCGCTGCCGGTGCCGCGGCCGGGACCGGGCCAGGTGCTCATCCGCGTCAGCGCCTGCGCCGTCTGCAGGACGGACCTGCACATCGTCGATGGCGACCTGCCGGATGCCAAGCTGCCGCTGATCCCGGGCCACGAGATCGTCGGCCGTGTCGCCGAATGCGGCGCCGGGGTCCGCGGCTTCGCGCCCGGCCAGCGCGTCGGCGTGCCGTGGCTCGGCTGGACCTGCGGCAACTGCGCCTATTGCCGCCGGGGGGCGGAGAATCTCTGCCCCGAGGCGCGCTTCACCGGCTATCAGATCGACGGCGGCTATGCCGACTACACGGTCGCGGACGCGCGCTACTGCTTCCCCCTCGACCCGGCCTACGGCGACGCCGAGGCCGCACCCCTGCTCTGCGCCGGGCTGATCGGCTACCGCACGTTGCGCATGGCCGGCCCGGTGGCGCGGCTCGGGCTCTACGGCTTCGGCGCCGCCGCCCACATCGCTGCCCAGGTGGCGCGTTTCGAGGGCAGCGAGATTTTCGCCTTCACCCGCCCCGGCGATCGCGCCGCGCAGGATTTCGCCCGCCGCATCACCGGCGGCTGGGCCGGGGACGCCGACGAGCCGCCGCCCGAGGCGCTGGACGCGGCGCTGATCTTCGCCCCCGTCGGCGCACTGGTCCCGGCTGCGCTGGCCGCGGTCCGCCCGGGCGGGGTGGTGGTGACCGGCGGCATCCACATGAGCGACATCCCCGCCTTCCCCTACCGGCTGCTGTGGCAGGAACGGGTGCTGCGGTCGGTCGCCAATCTCACCCGGCGCGACGGCGACGAGTTCCTCGCCCTGGCCCCGCGCGTGCCGGTGCGCGTCGAAACCGTGCCGTTCCCGCTCGGCCAGGCGAACGAAGCGCTCGCCGCCCTGCGCGAGGGGCGGCTCAGCGGCGCGGCGGTGCTGCTGACCGGGGCCTGATCAGTCGCGCCCGGCGCAGCCCTCGGGGTCGAGACGGTAGCCGCCATCCTCGGTGAGCAGCAGGCGCGACTGGGTCGGGTCCGGCTCGATCTTCTGGCGCAGACGGTAGATGTGAGTCTCCAGCGTGTGCGTCGTCACCGCGGCGTTGTAGCCCCAGACCTCGTTGAGCAGCACCTGCCGCGGCACCGGACGGGTGCCGGCGCGAATGAGGAATTAGAGGATCGCTGCCTCCTTCTCGGTGAGGCGGATGCGCTTGCTGCCGCTGGCATCCTGCAGCAGCTTGGCACCGGGCTGGAAGCTGTAGGGGCCGATGCGGAACACCGCGTCCTCGCTGCTGGCATAGCTGCGCATATGGGCGCGCAGGCGGGCCAGCAGCTCGGCGAGGCGGAACGGCTTGGCGACATAGTCGTTGGCGCCGAGATCGAAGCCGCGGACGATGTCGGACTCGGCGTCGAGGCCGGTCAGCATGATCACCGGCGCGCGCATCCCCGCCCGGCGCAGGCGCAGGCAGAACTCGCGCCCGTCGCCGTCGGGCAGGCTGACATCGAGGAGGATGGCGTCGAAGCCCGCTTCCCGCTCCAGCAGCCGCTCCGCCTCGGCGATGCTCGCCGCTTCGAAGACCCGGAACTCGCCATCGAGCGCCAGTTGTTCGGCCAGGATCGTACGCAGGGCACGGTCGTCATCGACCAGGAGGATGGATTGTTCACCGGGCATGCGTCAGGCTCGGCGCGCCCGTTGCCGCACGCCCGATCTCTGCCCGCCGCTGTCACGCTGTGGCATGCTGCACCTTGTCTTACGTCGGATGGAATGCACCGCGACCAAAGAATCTGCCTCCCCGCCGCGACAAGCGGCCCTTGGACTCCATATATATCCGTTTTGCTCAGCGACGGGGAGAAGCTGTTAACCCGGGTCGTCCCTCGCTGTGGGCCGCCTGAACCGGAGCCGCCAGATCAGCCGTGATGACCAGTCCTACCATGATGACAGAAGCGCCAGCGCCCAACCCGACCGGACCCGACGCGACCGACGGGGCGGACGCCGCGCCCGGCCTGCGCCGCGTCCAGCGCGCCGCCGCGGAGCTGCGGCGGGGCGGCACCGTGCGGCTCGATGCCGGCCCGGCCGAGGGCAGCGGGGCGCTGATCCTGCTGGCCGCCGAAACGGCCACCGCGGCGGGGCTCGATGAGCTGGCCACGCT
>DAIDKZ010000204.1 GCA_027449745.1 Acetobacteraceae bacterium
ATCTACCGCCCCCGGTGGTGGCGCGGCCCGCCCCGCCGGCCGTGCGCCGGAGGCCGGCGCACGGGCGCCGACGCCCGGTAAGCCGAGCGAGACCCTGCACCTGCGCCCCGCCCGCGCCGGCGAGGACGATGACGAGACCCGCCCGGTCCGGCGCCCCGGTGGCGCGGTGGTAGCGCCGCGCAAGCCGCAGGTCGCGGCGCCGAAGAAGGCCGCCGAGGACCGCCGCCGCGGCGCCGCGCGCATCGACGTGCAGGCCGCGCTGGAGGGTGAAGACGAACGCGTGCGCAGTCTGGCCTCGGTCCGCCGTCAGCGCGAGCGCGAGCGGCGCCAGGCTGAACTCGAACTCCTCCGCTCAGATCAGGTGAAAGTCGTGCGCGACGTCGTGCTGCCCGAGACGATCACGGTCCAGGAACTCGCCGGCCGCATGGCGGCGCGCGCCGGGGACGTGATCAAGGCGTTGATGAAGCTCGGCGTGATGGCGACCGTCACGCAGAGCCTCGATGCCGATACCGCCGAGCTCGTGGTGCAGGAATTCGGCCACCGGGTGAAGCGCATCTCGGAGGCCGATGTCGAGATCGGCCTCGCCGGCGGTGAGGACGCCGCCGAGGAGCTGACCCCGCGCCCGCCGGTGGTCACCATCATGGGCCATGTCGATCACGGCAAGACCTCGCTGCTCGACGCGCTGCGCACGACCGACGTCGCCGCCCACGAGGCCGGCGGCATCACGCAGCATATCGGCGCCTACCAGGTGGCGCTGCCGAGCGGGCAGAAGGTCACCTTCATCGACACGCCCGGCCACGAGGCCTTCACCGCGATGCGCGCGCGCGGCGCCGGCGTCACCGATATCGTCATCCTCGTCGTCGCCGCCGATGACGGGGTGATGCCGCAGACCATCGAGGCCATCCGCCACGCCAAGGCGGCGAACGCGCCGCTGATCATCGCCATCAACAAGATGGACAAGTCCGACGCCAACCCGGCGCGCGTGCGCCAGGAGCTGCTGCAGTACGAGGTCGTCGTCGAGGAGATGGGCGGCGAGACGCAGGACGTGGAAGTCTCCGCGACCAAGCGCACCGGTCTCGACAAGCTGCTCGAGGCGATCCTGCTGCAGGCCGAAATTCTCGATCTGCGCGCCAACCCCGATCGCCCCGCCGAGGGCGGCGTGCTGGAAAGCCGTCTCGATCGCGGCCGCGGCCCGGTGGCCACGCTGCTGGTGCAGAAGGGCACGCTGCGCCAGGGCGATATCGTCGTCGCCGGCGCCGAATGGGGCCGCGTGCGCGCGATGCTCGACGACAAGGGCCAGCCGCTGGCCGAGGCCGGGCCTTCGATGCCGGTGGAGATTCTCGGTCTCTCCAGCGTTCCGGCGGCGGGCGAGCCCTTCGTCGCGGTCGAGAACGAGGGAAGGGCGCGCGAGATCAGCGAGTTCCGCCAGCGCAAGCTGCGCGACAAGGCCGCCGCCGGCACCGCCGCCGCGCGCGGCACGCTCGACCAGATGCTCGCCCGCATCCAGGCCGGCGAGCAGAAGGAAGTCGCCGTCATCATCAAGGCCGATGTGCAGGGCAGCGCGGAGGCGATCCAGGCCACCGTACTCAAGCTCGGCAACGACGAGGTGCGCGCGCGGGTTCTGTTCGCGGGCGTCGGCCAGATCACCGAGAGCGACGTGCAGCTGGCGATGGCGTCGAAGGCGGTCGTCGTCGCCTTCAATGTCCGCGCCACCGCCCAGGCGCGCGACCTCGCCCAGCGCGAGAGCGTCGATATCCGCTACTACAGCATCATCTACGACGTCGCCGACGACATCGAGAAGCTCATCACCGGGCGGATGGCGCCGAAAGCGCGCGAGAAGTTCCTCGGCTACGCCGAGATCCGCAAGGTCTTCGAGATCACCAAGGTGGGCAAGGTCGCCGGCTGCATGGTCACCGACGGCCTCGTCAAGCGCGGCGCCGGCGTCCGCCTGCTGCGCGACAACGTGGTGATCCATCAGGGCGAACTCTCGACGCTCAAGCGCTTCAAGGACGACGTGCGCGAGGTGGCGCGCGGCTACGAATGCGGCCTGTCCTTCGCCGGATTCAACGATCTGCGCGAGGGCGACGTGGTCGAGTGCTTCGAGACCGAGCTGGTGCCGGCGTGACCGGAGAGCGTGCCGCACCGACCCAGCGCCAGCTTCGCGTGGCGGAGGAGATCCGCCACCTCCTGGCCGGCGTGTTCCTGCGCCACGATTTCCGCGATCCCGACCTGGCCGGCGCCGACATCACCGTGACCGAGGTGCGGATCGGCCCCGATCTCAAGCACGCGACCGCCTTCATCGCGCGCTTCGGCCGGGCCGACGTCGCCGATCTGCTGCCGGCGCTGCG
Organism: Acetobacteraceae bacterium; assembly: GCA_027449745.1. Taxonomy (GTDB): domain Bacteria; phylum Pseudomonadota; class Alphaproteobacteria; order Acetobacterales; family Acetobacteraceae; genus JAJZVV01. Next base: position 2,349 of record DAIDKZ010000204.1, read on the forward strand.
CCGCGCCGCGCCGTATCTGCGCGCCCAGATCGCGCATGCGATGCGGCTTCGCCATGCGCCGGAGCTCTCGTTCCAGCCGGACACGACGCTCGACGAGGCGGCGCATATCAGCGAGCTGCTGCGCTCGCCGGACGTGGCGCGGGATCTGAAGAAGTAGCCCAAACCGCCCCGGGGAGTTGATTACCGGCGCGCACGGTGGTTGCATGGCCCCCAACAAGACAGGGGAGGCGACCATGCTGAGCGAGACCCAGTGGCGACGGCGCACCTTGCTCGGCGCCGGGCCAGCCGCGGTGCTGCTGGCCAGCGGCGCGGCCCGGGCGGACACGGTGCCGTGGTCGGCCGGCAGCGAGCAACCGGTGCTGATCGCCCCACCCAACGCCACCGATTGCCACCATCACATCTACGATTCCCGCTTCAAGGTCGCGCCGACCGCAACCCTGCGCCCGGGCGACGCGACGGTCGCCGATTACCGGATGCTGCAGGCGCGCATCCGCACCAGCCGCAACATCGTCGTCCAGCCCTCCACCTACGGCACGGACAACGCCCTGCTCGTGGAAGCGCTCGGCCAGTTCGGCACCCAGGCGCGCGGCGTGGCGGTGGTGGACACGTCGGTGACCGACGCCGAGCTCGACCGGCTGCACAAGGCCGGCGTGCGCGGTATTCGTTTCAACCTGGTGCAGGCCGGCGCGACCACGCCGGCAATGGTGGAACCGCTGGCCGCGCGCGTGCATGAACGCGGCTGGCACGTCCAGTTCCACCTGCTCGCGGCGCAGATCGCCGAGATGGCGCCGATGTTCGGGCGCGTGCCGGCGCAGATGGTGTTCGACCATATGGGCCGGCTGCCGGAGCCCGAAGGCATCCGCCACCCGGCGTTCAAGGTGATCGCCGAGCTGGTCCAGCAGGGCCGCGCCTGGGTGAAACTCTCCGGCGCCTACATGGACACGAAACTTGGCCCGCCCGCCTACGCCGACACCAGCGCGGTGGCGAAAGCCTATGTCAACCTCGCGCCCGAACGCATGGTCTGGGGCAGCGACTGGCCGCACCCGACGGAAAAAGTGAAGCCGGACGACGCCGTCTTGTTCGATCTCCTGCTCGGCTGGGCGCCGAACGAGGCGACGCGCCAGCGCGTCCTGGTGGAGAACCCGGCGAAGCTCTACGGGTTCCCGGGTTAGGAGCCTATCCCGGACTTGGCGCCCACGACCGGCCGCACATGCGCGAACATGCCGAGCCTTAACCAGGACGGGAATTTTTCGCGCAAATGGCGTGGGCCGTGGAGGTCAATCGCGCCGTCGGCGATCTTGGCCGTGAGGGTCAAATCTGTGTTTCGGCGTGGGAAAAGCCCCCCTTGGAGGGGTAATCGGCGTCCAAAAGGGACCGCTCTGGTGATGGGGTTCACGATGGCTCCCTGGATGGGAGGGAGCCTGAACGGGGATGCTGGTAGTGGAGACGGTCGCAAAGATCCGCCGGGCGTATCTCGTGCAAGGGAAGCCGATCAAGGCGATCGGCCGCGAGCGAGGCGATTTCGGTCACGCGGGCGCAGTTCTCCCGTCGAACCAGACCAGGCGCTGCATGTTGTAGGCGAGATTGGCGAGGCCGATCTTCGTGGTCGCCCGGGCGATGCCGGTGGTCCGAACAAACAATCCCATCGGCCCCTTCTGCCGCGCGAAGACATGCTCCGTCGACGGCGCCCTGCATCTGCAGTGACGCGCGGGCGCCTCCCCGCACGTCCCGCGACGGCAGACATGGCCCGCCCCGCACCAGGGGCGGGCGCGTTGCTTCAACCGAAGACGAAGCCTCGATACCCCTCGGCCCGTACCGCGTCGAGCTGCTGGCGATAGGCACCGATACCCGCCATGTAGAACATCACCTTGTTCTTCTTGCCCGGGATGTTGGCGCCGAAGATCCACGACTCCACCTTGGGAAACAACGTCATGTCGGCGATCTCCTCGCAGGTGCGCGTCCAGCCCTCCTGCGCCTCGCGCGACGGCTCGACGGTCACGGCCCCCGTTCGCACGGCATGCCCGATCGCATCGGCGATCCATTCGACCTGCGTCTCGATGCTCGGCGGCAGGTTGGTGAACGGGCCGTTCGGGCCGAGGATCATGAACATGTTCGGAAACCCGTGCGCCGAAAGACCAAGATAGCTGGCCGGCCCCGACTTCCACCATGCGTCGATATGCCGCCCGCCGCGTCCGCGCAGATCCATCGACCGGTAGTTGCCGTCCACCGCGTCGAAGCCGGTGGCGAACACCAGCACGTCCAGCGTGTGCTCGACCCCGTCCGCCGTACGCACGCCGGCGGGCGTGATCGTCTCGATCGGCGCCTCACTGAGGGCGACCAGCGTGACGTTGTCACGGTTGAAGGTCTCGTAATACCCCTCGTTGCACAGCGGCCGTTTGGCATACAGCCCCGTTGGCATCAGCTTGCGCGCGGTCTCCGGATCGTGGACGATTTCAGCGATCTTCGATCGGATGAACGCCGCCGCCGCCGCGTTGGCCTCCGGATCGGTCGCGATGTCGCAAAACGTGCCGAACATGAAGCGGAAGCCGTTCCCCTTGTCCCAGTTCTCCTGGAACACGCGGCGCCGCTCCTCCTCGGACACGCTCATCGCGGGCACGCCGCTTTCCTCAAAGCCGAACGCCACGACGGATTTGCGCGCCTGCTGCCAGATTGCATCGAAGTTGCGCTTCACCTCCACGACCTCGGCCGGATCGACCGGGCCGTTGCCTGATGGCACGCAATACTGCGGCGAACGCTGGAAGACGGTCAGATGCGCAGCGATCCTGGCGGCGGCGACAATGAACTGCGTGCCGGTGGAGCCAGTGCCGATCACGCCCACCCGCTTGCCGGTGATGTCGAGATCATGCGGCCAGGCGTTGGTGTGCACCAACGTGCCGGCGAAGCCGTCTCGCCCTGGGATGTCGGGCATGTTGGTCTTCGCCAGTAATCCAAGCGCCGTCACCAGATAGCGACTGGTGAATGCCTCGCCCCGGCTCGTGCGCAGCTGCCAGCGGTTGCGCGCCTCGTCGAACGCCGCGCCCGTTACCTCGGTATTGAGCTGGATGTCACGGCGCAGGTCGAACCGATCGACGACGTGATTGAGATACTTCTCGATCTCCCGCTGATTGAGGTAGCGGGTGGTCCAGTCCCACTCCTGCAACAGATCGCGGTCGAACGAATATCGGTAGACAAAGCTCTCGGTGTCGGACTTGGCACCGGGATAGCGGTTGAAATACCACGTGCCGCCGACGCCGCCGCCCTTCTCGAACCCGCGCACGCGCAGGCCGAGCTCGTTGCGCAGCTTGTGCAGCATGTAGATACCGCCGAACCCGGCGCCGATGACGATGGCATCGTAATCGGTCGGCGTGCTTCTGTCCGTCATGGTCATAGCCTTCTCCCTGGCGGCACGCCCGTGGGCTGCCGCGATGTCGCTGTCGGTGTCGGGAACGCGTCGGGGGCGTCAGAGCTGGCGGTACCACGCGGCGATGCGGCGAAGCTCATCGTCCGCCTCCGGCGCGCGGCCGGCGAGCGAGGTGAAGACGTGCTGCATCCCGGGCACCACCGACAGCACGCTGCGCACGCCCTGCGCCGTCGCCCTGGCATGCAGCGCTTCGGAATCGCTCAGCAGCGTCTCCGCCCCGCCGGCGGCGATATACAGCGGCGGGAAGCCCCTGAAATCGTTTTCCAGGGGGTTCGCCAGCGGATCGCGCGCGTCCGCCTTGCCGCCGAGGAACATGCCGGCCATCGCTTCGAGGATGCCGCGGCTGACCAGCGCGTCGGTTGCCGCGTTACTCTCCAGCGTCGCGCCGCGCAGCGCCATGTCGAGCCAGGGAGAGAAGGCGATCACACTGCCCGGCAGCGGCAGCCGCAGGTCGCGCAGCTTGAGCACGGTCGCGACCGCAAGGTTGCCGCCCGCGCTGTCGCCCGCCGTCGACATCTTCGCCGCAGGCACCCCCTTATCCAGCAGCGCCTTATAGGCGGCGACGGCGTCCTCGATCTGCGCCGGGAACGGATGTTCGGGCGCGCGCCGGTAATGCAAGACGGCCGCCGTCACGCCGAGCGCCTTCGCCAGATGCCCGGCAAGCTTGCGGTGACTGTCGGCCGAGCCGACTGCGAAGCCGCCACCATGCGTGTACAGGATCACCCGTGACGTATCGACGCCCACCGGCAGCGCCCAGATCGTCTCGATCCCGCCAAGGTGATCGCTGCGGTAACAGACGCCCTCCGGCTCCAGCGCCGCCTGGCCCCATTCGTCGAACATGCTGCGCAGATTGGCGATCGACAAGTTCGGATCGGCCGCCATGCGGTCGCTCCATTCCTTGTACAGCGCCCGCAGATAGTCGCTTTGCTGGCTTGTCGTCACGTGGCGTCCTCCCCTGAATGACGGCGGCCCTATCGCGCGGCGCGGATGCTCCCCGCCGGGAGCATGTCGCGAACGCGGTTACCGGTTGATCCCGGGTGGGGAGGCTAGCGGCGCGCTACCCGGCGGTATTGGATCGCCTTGCGCCGCCGCGTTGGACGTTCCTGCGGGGCGCGGCCGTCGCGGCTGTCAGGCGCGGTTGCGCGCCGCGTTCGGCGTGACGCCACGCATGCGGCGGAAGACGCGGCTCAGATGGCTCTGATCGGTGAACCCGCATTCGGCGGCAACCAGCTTCAACGGCACGCGGATGTCCTTCAGCAGGCGCTCCGCCCGCTCGACGCGGCGCGCGACGACATAGCTGTGCGGCGGCATGCCGAGTTCGGCCTTGAACCGGCGCGCGAAATGATAGCTGCTCAATCCGGCCAGCGCCGCGAGATCATCGAGCGTGATGGTCTGCGCCAGGTTCGCGTCGATGTAGTCGATGATCGCGCGACGCAGCCGCGGGCTGAACGCGCCGGAGCGGTGCTGCCTGAACGCCACGTCCGCATAGTGGCGCAGCAGATGGATCGCGATCTGCGTGCGGATCGCATCGACGTATAGCCGCTCGCCGACCCCGGTCCCTTCCACCTCGCGCTCCAGCGCGCGCAGAAGCAGCGGGATGACCGCGTCCTCCGCGCGTACACGGTCCTCGATACGGAGGCGGTCGAACGCCTTGTCGAACACCTGATTCGCCGTACGCTCGATGGTGTCGTGTGTGACGTAGATATGCTTGACCTCGATCGGCCCGTCCCACCGCCAGATCGACTGCTCGGCCCGCGTCAGCAGCGAGATCACGCCCCGTTCCACGGTGCCGCTCTGCCACGGGCCGCCGCTGCTGCGCTGCATGGTCGCGCGTCGTCCCTCGTAGATCACGATCATGTAGTCGCGCATCAGCGGGATATGGGATTCCTGGTCGGGGTAGCGATACCCCATGAGCGTCAAGCCATCCCAGCCGAGATGCGAGCTGTCCACGACCTTCTCGCCCGGTATCCAGTACGGGATCAGATCCGGCGACACCAGCACGGCCATTGCGTGTCCCCCCTGCGACGGCACGGACCTCTGGCGGGCCGCTTCTTCGGCAAGACGTGCGCACTTAACGCATTATTTTTCAACGCATTATCTTTGCGCCTGCTTAGCGTATTATCTTTACCGCTGAAAATCAAGCTGACGTGACCCCCAAAATTCCTCCAAAATGGCTAGAGTCCGGTCCCTGAAAGGAACGGACGAATGAAGCGATCACGGTTCACGGAACAGCAGATCATCATGATCCTGCGCGAGCACGAGGCGGGGATGGCGGTGGTGGAGGTCTGCCGCAAGCAGGGGATAAGCTCGCCGACCTTCTACAGATGGAAGGCCAAGTATGGCGGGCTGGAGGTGTCGGAGGCGCGGCGGCTGAAGGCGCTGGAGGACGAGAACGCCCGGCCGAAGCGGATGTTGGCGGATACGATGCTGGACGTTGACGGACGTCACCGTCCAGCAGCCCCTGGCGCAGTTCCGCCCCTTCGTAGGTGGCGGCGGATGTTACTTTCCAGGTGCGGATCAGCCCGTGTCGCACGTCGATGCCGATGTGGTTCTGGTAGCCGAAGGTCGGGATGGCGATGTCCACCGGTGGCCTGCTGCCGTCCGCCCGCTCTTTCGCCTTGGTGAACTTCACCTTCCAGCGCGCATCTCGATCCTTGTGGCGGAGCTTGGCGGGCTTGGCCTTCCAGTCCTCGGGAACGCGCCCTTCCTTGAGCGCCTGGCGTTCCTCGGTCGTGTTGCGCTGCTTCGGCGCCGACACCAGGCTGGCATCGACGATCTGCCCCGACATCGCAATGTAGCCCCGGGCCCGCAGCGCCGCATCGACGCGGGAGAACTGCCCCTCGATCGCCTCCGCCCTCGTCAGCTTCTCGCGGAACAGCCAGATCGTCCGCGCGTCCGGGACCCGGTCGGCGAGGTCGAGGCCGAGGAAGCGCCTGAACGACAAGCGGTCGTTGATCAGGAACTCGGCCCGCTCGTCGGAGAGGTTGTTCGCCGACTGGATCATCAAAACCTTGAACATTATCACCGGATCGAACGGCGGCCGGCCGCCCCGCCTGCCGTCGCTGTAATCGAGCGCCGCGATGAGATCGGCGCGGAACATCTCGAAATCCACCGCCTCGCCGAACGCCTCCAACTGGTCGCCGAGGTCGCTCAGCCGTTGCAGCCGGTCGTCGAAATCGAACAGCCCAGGTGCCTTGCCCATCGTTCCGCCTCGCTCCCTCGTGGAGCAAAGCGAATCAGAATCTCCAGGCAAACGCTAGCGTTTTTAGAACCGTCCAGCTTTGCCTTCGCCGGCGCCGCGCGGGTTGGACCATATGGGCCGGCTACCACGACCGAAATCTCGTCGAGAGGGGCAAATCCTTTATGGTCCGCCCCGACTTCCTCGCCTGGCACGGTGGTCGCCGCGTCATCGTGGACGCGAAATACAAGAATCTTTCCACTCAGCGCCCGGGTGGGGCGGATGAGGACAACGTGCTGCGGGGGGATGTTTATCAGATGCTCGCCTACTCTCGGCATGGGGTAGTACAAACGATGTTTTCGCCGCAGCCGCCTAACGGAGCATCGGCCATAATCCTCTGTTATCCCGCGCGACAGACGGCGCACTGCCGCATCCGCGATTTCGACGTGCCGGTGCTTCTTTTTGGCCTGCCGGTGCCGACCGTCCGAGGCGGACACCTCGAAGGACCCCGGGTGCGCGGAGCGATCTAATGATTGCTGTGGCACGCGAAGCGGTGGAGGGCGCGATGATCTTGCAGCCTGGGTTCTTCCATCTCGACGACCGCGCGACCGGCTATTTCGCCTTGAGATGCTGAGTGAACCACTCCACAGCCGGTCGGGAGGAGGCATCGAAATCCCTGACATATGCATCGAAATGGCCGCCCGGCAGTGCCACGAGCCGCTTCGGCTCCAGCGCTCGCTCGTAGGCGGCGAGCGCCAGATCGGCCACCGTCAGGACATCACCCAGCGCAACCACCATCATCAGCGGCGTCGGGCTGATGAAACCGACATAGCTGCCCGGCTCGTATTCCGTGAACATCTCCACCGAGCGCAGGGTGACTTCGTTCTTCCAGGAGGGCGCGCGGGTGCGGCCGGTCTCCGTGAACCAGGCCCAGCTGTCCGGCGTCGGCAGCGCGGAGGGCGCTGCGGGATCCTCCGCCACGACGGGGATCATGGCGGGCGGCTTGCCTTCCATCCGCGCGCGGCGGTCGTCGGCGAACATCGCCTGCACGCTGGCCCAGTAATCGGCCCGGATCAATCGGCGGGCATTGTCGTGGCCGCTGGCGAGCGGCACCTGCGCCACGACGCATTTCACGCGGCGGTCGATCGCGCCCAGCACCAGCACATGCCCGCCGCTGTAGCTCGATCCCCAGATCCCGATGCGCGCGGGGTCCGTCGCCGGCAATGTTTCTGCGAAGGTGATCGCGTCGCGATAGTCCCGCACCTGCTGCCAAGGGTCGATCTCCTGGCGGGGCTCACCGTCGCTCGCGCCGAAATTGCGGTTGTCGAACACCACCGCCGCCAGCCCGGCCGCCGCGAAGGCTTCGGCGAAGCGATCGAGATACATCTCCTTCACCGCCGAGAACCCGTGCGCCATGACGATGGTCGGCAGCCTGCCCTGCCGCCCGTCGGGCACATAGTGCCAGCCACGCAGCGTCACGCCGTCCTCCGTCCTGAACGCGATGTCCGTGCGCATGGCCGTTCTCTGCCTCCCTGCAAAAAATGCGGTTCCCGGTACCGACCGCCTCGCCGGCCCGGCCTCTTTGGCGAGATGATCGACGTTCCCGCGCTCCGGGGTCTTGCCTGCTGGTGCGTGATGACTTGACTATCCGTGCAGGAACCCGGCCGGGCCGGACCTTCGCCGCGCACAGGGCTGGGGCATCGAGCGCGAGGGAGGACGCCATGACGGTAGAGGTTTGGACGACGGTCGCGCACCGAGCGCCGGCGCGGTTTGATGCCTGGCGCGATGCGCTGAACCGCAGCCATCTGGATTGGACGCTGGCAGCGCCCGCGGAGCCGGCATTCCAGGCCCGCACCCGCCAGCGCCGGCTCGATGGCGTGCGGATCGTGGAATGTCGCTGCGACCCCTGCACCGGCCGGCGCGGCCCGTCGGAGATCGCCCGTAGCGACGGCGCCTATTTCGGGATCCTGTTCGAACTGCGCGGCCACGAAGTGATCCGCCAGGACGACCGCGAGGCCGCGCTCGCCCCCGGTGACTTCGTGATGTGGGACAGCGAGCGCGCCATGGAATTCCGGGTCATGGCGCCGCTGCACAAGCTCACCCTGCTGATTCCGAAGCCGCGCATGCAGGTCCTGCTCGGCGACGCGCAGCGCTACGCCGGAGCCGTCGTCCACGGCAATGGGCAGGCCGGGGGGATGGCGGCGGCCGTGCTGCGCCGCCTCGCGCGGGATTTCACGACGATCGGCGAAGGTGAAGCGGGGGCGCTGATCGATCCGGTCCTGAGCCTGCTGTCGGCGGCGCTGACGATGTCCCGCCAACCGCCGCCACGCGCCACGACCAGAGCTTCCACGATGCCTGTCGCTACATCGAACGGAACCTTGCCGACAGCACCTTGACGCCGGCGCGGATCGCCGCGGCGCACGGGCTGTCGCTGCGCTATCTGCATCTCGTTTTCGCCGAGCACGGCATCACGGTGGGGCGCTGGGTGCGCCAGCGGCGGCTCTGGCATTGCTACCGCGAGTTGCGCGAACAGGGCGGCCGGCGGACCATCACCGACATCGCCTTCCGCTGGGGCTTCAACGACATGGCGCATTTCAGCCGGACCTTCCGAACGCAGTACGGCGTCTCGCCCAGGGACGTGGCCCGGACCTAGCCCCCGCCGGCGGGCGGCGCCGGGCCGGCTGCCGAGCCCTGCTTGACAGGCCGCTTCGTTGTGCGTGAGGGTCGCCCGACCCCACGACAGACCTTCGATTCCCTCGCTGGATGGCCCGGCAAGCGGCCGACGATCACGACACGCCGGAGACACCGCCCCTGCTTCGTCCGGAGCCGGCGACGTTTTCTCCCACCGTGCCGCACGCGCGGCTCGCGCCATCCGCTGAGGGCAAGGCGCTCCCCGCCCACGATCCCGGCCGCGATGCAGGAGGCAACGGATAGTGACCCAACAGGACGGAATCGGCTTTGCCGTACCCGGCGACCTCAAGCAGCTCGCCGAGCGGATCGGCAGCTTCGTCCGCCAGGACGTGATCCCGCTCGAGGGCGATCCGCGCTGGACCGCCCACGGCCCCACGGACGAATTGCGCCGTGAGCTGAACGACCTGGCGCGGCGCGCCGGGGTCTTCGCGCCGCATGTTCCCGTGGAATATGGCGGGCTCCACCTCTCGCACATCGGCCGGGCGATCGCCTTCGAGGCCGCGGGCTACTCGATGCTGGGTCCGGTCGCGCTGCATTGCGCCGCTCCCGACGAAGGCAACATCCACCTGCTCGACCAGGTCGCGAACGCCGAGCAGCGCGAGCGCTACCTGAAACCGCTCGCGACCGGACTGGTGCGCTCCTGCTTCTGCATGACCGAGCCCGCGCCCGGCGCCGGCGCCGACCCGTCGCAGCTTGCCACTACCGCGCGCCGCGACGGCGACCACTACGTTCTCAATGGCCGGAAATGGCTGATCACCGGCGCCGAGGGGGCGGCCTTCGCCATCATCATGACGAAGATCGACGGCGGCGAGGCCGATGGCCGTGCCACCATGTTCCTCTCCGACATGGCGGCGGACGGGATTCACATCGAGCGTACGCTCGATACGCTCGATTCGAGCTTCGTCGGCGGTCACGCCGTGCTGCGCTTCGACCATCTGCGCCTGCCCGCGGACTCGATCCTCGGTGCGCTCGGCGAGGGCTATGCCTACGCGCAGGTCCGTCTCGCGCCGGCGAGGCTGACGCACTGCATGCGGTGGCTAGGGTCCGCGGTGCGTGCGCACGACGTCGCCGTCGAGTATGCGCGCCGACGCACCGCCTTCGGCAAGCGGCTCGGCGAGCACGAAGGTGTGTCGTTCATGCTCGCCGACAACAAGATGGATATCCATACGGCGCGCCTCACGATCTGGCATGCGGCCTGGCTACTCGACCAGAACGAGCGCGCCGCGCAGGAAAGCTCGGCGGCCAAGGTCATCTGCTCGGAGGCGATCAGCCGCGTCGCCGACCGTTCGCTGCAGATACTCGGCGGGCTCGGCACGACGCGCGATACCATCGTCGAGCGGATTTTCCGCGACGTGCGGTCGTTCAGGATCTACGACGGGCCCTCCGAGGTGCATCGCTGGGCACTCGGCCGCCGGCTGATGAAGGACAACGCGCGATAATCGCGCAAAGCGCGGCCAGCGAGCAGGGAGATACGCATGCGGGATGTCTGGAGCCTGTCGAGCCGGTCCCACGCTGCGGAGCCCTACGAGGCGCTCCGGGCGAACTTCTCCTGGGACGTTCCCGAACGCTTCAATTTCGCCGCCGATGTGGTGGACCGATGGGCGCGTGAGCGTGACGGGCTCGCCCTGATCTGGGAAAATGCCGCCGGCGAGGAGCGTCGGTTCACCTTCTCCGACATCGCGCGGCTCGCCTCGCGCTTCGGGAACGTCTTGCGCCGGCACGGCGTCGGCAAGGGCGACCGCGTCCTCGTCATGCTGCCGCGGCTTCCCGAATGGATGGTGGCGATGGTCGGCGCGCTGAAGATCGGCGCCGTGCCGATCCCGTGCATCGAGATGCTCACGGCTCGCGATATCGAGTATCGGGTTCGCAACTCCGGGGCCAAGGCAGCGCTGTGCCAGTCCTCGCAGGTGGCGAAATTCGCCGCCGTCCAGGACCAGATCGCGGTGCGGATCGCGCTCGGCCCCGCCGAAGCGTGGCGCGATTTCGCTGGCGAAATGGCCACCGCCTCCGAGACGCTGGAGCCGGCCGAGGTCGCGGCGGAGGACCCGGCCATCATGTATTTCACCTCGGGCTCGACGGGCCATCCCAAGGCGGTCGTCCACGCCGCGCGCGCGCTGTATGCGTGGCGGGTTTCGGCAATCTATTGGCTTGATCTGGCGCCGGGCGAACGGATCTGGTGCACCGCCGACACGGGCTGGAGCAAGGCCGGCACCAGCATCCTGTTCGGACCATGGAGCTGCGGTGCATGCACGCTGTTCTACGACGGCGCCTTTGTCCCTCGCGAGCGCTTGCGGCTTCTCGCCAAGCACCAGGTGACCGTATATTGCGCTCCCGGCACCGAGCTGTTCCGGCTGGTCGACGAGGACATCACCGGCTTCGATCTGCGCGCGCTTCGGCGCACGGTTTCGGCCGGCGAGGCGTTGAGCCCGACCATCGCCGAACGCTGGCATGCGGCCACGGGCGTGCGCATCGACGAAGCCTACGGCCAAACCGAGACACTGATGGTGCTGCTGAACTATCCTGGGGAGCGCGTCAAATACGGCTCCATGGGACGGCCGTCACCTGGCAGTGATGTCGACGTGATCGACGAAGACGGCAACCGGCTCCCGCCCGGCCAGGAAGGGGCACTGGCCGTCAAGCCGCCGAACCCGCAGCTCATGCTCGGCTACTGGAAGGACGAGGAACGGACCCGGCAATGCTATGTCGGCACGGCGGGCGGCGCGTGGTATCTGACCGGCGACCGGGCCGAACGGGACGCGGACGGCTATTTCTGGTATCGCGGCCGCGCGGATGACGTCATCAATTCCGCCGGCTATCGCATCGGCCCCATCGAAGTCGAGAATGCCCTGATGGAGCACCCTGCAGTTAAGGCATGCGCGGTGGTCGGCAGTCCGGACGCGGAACGGGGCGAGATCGTCAAGGCCTATGTCGTGCTGCAGCCGGGATGGAC
>DAIDKZ010000205.1 GCA_027449745.1 Acetobacteraceae bacterium
TCGCGCAGCGTCTCGCGGCCGGCCACGAGATCGCGGACGACGAAGCCGATATGGTCGAACAGCATTGGGTCAGCCCCCGGGTTCCGCGCATTCCTTGGCCACGCGGCGCGTGCGGGCAAGAGGAAAATGGTGGCGGCCCGCGTTTTCCGATCTGTGGTTGCAGAACCGGATGGACGATTCAACCGATTGTGGTTACGGTTCGTTGGTCAGTTGCGGCGATGATCCGATCGGTTCGGTGACGGGCACCTATGCGCCGGCCTGCCGGGCGCGGGCGGTTGCGCCGCGCGGCCGGACGTGCTGAGAGAACGTCGCAGCGAATGGGTTGAAGGCACGCAGGAATCGCATGCGGGGTGGTTTCGCACGGGAGACCCGGGGACGGATGGGCCGAGCGCCGAACGGCCGGGCCGGCGTCGTTCGGGGGCTCGTCGTTGCAGCCCTCGCCGTCCTGGCCGCGCTCGTCGCCCCGGCCACGCTCCGGGCGCAGCCGATCCAGGGCGTCTATGTCAGCCTCGGCGCCGGCTACAATTTCCTCGACGACGAGGGCACGCGCCCGGCGCCCGGGGTCGGGCTTGGCGGATCGAACCTCACCTTCAACGGCGGCGCGGCCATGGTCGGCAGCGTCGGCTACGCCTTCGGCAACGGCTTCCGCCTCGAACTCGAGGGCGACGACCTGTTCGGCAATGCCCTGCACGCGCGCACCGGCACGCCGGCGGCGAGCGCCGCCAGCGGCAACCAATCCACCGCCGGCACCATGCTCAACGCGCTGTTCGATCTCGATATCGGCTCGCGCTACGTGTTCCCCTATGTCGGCGTCGGCGGCGGCTACCAGTGGTCGACCTGGAACGGCATGCGCACGGTCACACCGGCCTCCGGCGAAACGCTGTCGCTCGGCGGCACCGCCGGCAGTCTCGCCTTCCAGGGCATCGTCGGCATCTCCTTCCCGGTGCCGCATACGCCGGGGCTCTCGGTGACCGCCGAATATCGTTACATGGGCATGCTCGGGCCCGAGGGCTTCCACGCCACCGTGGACCGGCCGGGCGCGGCGCCGGTGGCGGGCAATTTGGCCATCATGGAGAACCTCAACCAGTCGGTGCTGCTCGGCATCCGCTACGCCTTCTCGGTGCCGCCGCCGCCCATCGCCTCGGTGCCGGCGGCTGCCTCCGCCGCGGTGCCCGTGCCGGTGCCGGTGCGGACCTATCTCGTCTTCTTCGACTGGGACAGCGCCGACCTCACCGATCGCGCCCGCCAGGTGATCGCGGAGGCGGCGCAGGGCTCGACCCGTGTCCGCACCACCCGGATCGAGGTCAGCGGCTATGCCGACCGGTCCGGCACGGCGCAGTACAACCGCAAGCTCTCGCTGCGGCGCGCCGACGCGGTGACGGCGGAACTCGTCCGGGACGGGGTGGCGCGCGAGCAGATCGGCGTCGCCGGCTACGGTGACAGCAATCCCCTGGTGCCGACCGCGGCGGGCGTGCGCGAGCCGCAGAACCGTCGCGTCGAGATCGTCCTCAAGTAGGGGCTTTCATCCCGGCCCCGTCCGCGTGATAGGGTTCCCCGCCGTCAGAGGGGGAAACGCGATGAAGGGGCTGATTTTCGCCGGCGATCGAACCGTCGAGTTGCTGGATTTTCCGGACCCCACTCCCGGCGCGGGCGAGGTTGTGCTGGAAATGAAAGCCTCCGGCATGTGCGGGAGCGACCTGAAATTCTACCGCACGCCCAAGGGCGCCAATGCCGGCCTCGGCTTCGCCAGCAATGCCGGCCCGGTGATCGCGGGACACGAGCCGTGCGGCGTCGTCGTCGCCATCGGCCCCGAGGTCGGCCCGCGCGAGGCGCGGATCGGCCAGCGCGTCATTGTGCATCACTATCACGGCTGCGGCGTCTGCGAGCATTGCCGTGGCGGCTGGACGCAGATGTGCGCCGAAACGCCGGATGCGATCTACGGCATCACCGCCCATGGCGGCCACGCCCCCTACATGAAGGTGCCGGCGAGCACGCTCGTCACGCTGCCGGACACGCTCTCGTTCGAGACCGGCGCGGCGATGGCATGCGGCACCGGCACGGCCTATGGCGCGCTGCGGCGTATGGCGCTGTCGGGCAACGACACGATCGCGATCTTCGGCCAGGGGCCGGTCGGGCTCTCGGCGACGCAGTTCGCCGCCGCGATGGGGGCGCGGGTGATCGCCTTCGACATCAGCCCCGAGCGCCTGGCGCGCGCGCGCGAGCTCGGCGCCGAGGAGGTGTTCGACCCGCGCGGCGTCGACCCGGTGGCGGCGATCCGCGAGCTCACCGGCGGGCGCGGGGCGGAGAAGACGCTGGACACGTCGAGCGCGCCGGACGCGCGCGCCGCGGCGGTGAAGGCAACGCGGGCCTGGGGGACGTGCTGCCTGGTGGGCGAGGGCGGCGGCATCAGCCTCGATGTCAGCACCGACATCCTGCGCCGGCAGGTGACCATCATCGGCTCCTGGACCTTCTCCACCGTGGGCCTCGCCGAGTGCGCCCGCTTCGTCGCCGAGCGCAGGATCGACGTCGATCACCTGTTCACCCATCGCTGGTCGCTCGCCGAGGGCGAGGCGGCGTACCGGCTGTTCGATACCCAGGCGACCGGCAAAGGGGTGTTCCTGATGTGAGCGGGGTGCTGGCCATTCCCTCGCTGCGCGAGCGGGTCTCGCCGGCGGAGTGGGCCGCGCGGGTCGATCTCGCGGCGTGCTACCGGCTGGTCGATCTCTATGGCATGACCGACATGATCGCCAACCACATCTCCGCCCGTGTGCCCGGCGAGGAGGGCGCCTTCCTGATCAACGCCTATGGCCTGTTCTATGAGGAGATCACCGCCTCCTCGCTGATCAAGCTCGATCTCGATGGCAATGTCCTGCTCGCGCCGGAGATCGGGCTCGGCGTGAATCGCGCTGGCTTCGTCATCCATTCCGCCATCCATCGGGCGCGGCCGGAGGTCGGCTGCGTCATTCATACCCACACCTGGGCGGGCATGGCGCTGTCGGCGCTGCCCTGCGGCCTGCTGCCGCTGACCCAGACGGCGATGCGCTTCGCCCGCGTGCCGCGCCATGCCTATGAGAGCGTGGCCATCGACCTCGACGAGCAGTCCCGCCTCGTCGCCGATCTCGGCGACGCGGAGGTGATGATCCTCGACAATCACGGTCTGCTCGCGGTCGGGCCGAGCATTCCCGAGGCGTTCAGCAACATCTACCGGCTCGAACTCGCGGCCCGGACGCAGCTTTCGGCGATGGCCTGCCAGGCCGGGCTGATCACGCCGGCGCCGGAGGTGATCGCGCGCACCAACCACCTCTATCGCCCGGACGTCCGCCGCCCCTGGGGCGTGCTGGAATGGCCAGGCCTGCTGCGCCGGCTGGACCGGCGGGACGCGTCGTTCCGCCTTTAGCGTCTGTCCGCCGCAGCGGTGTCAGCCTGCCGTAATGGCGGGCGTGATAATATCGCTCATGCATCCGTATGACCTTCGGCAGGGTTCAGCCATGGGCGTGGCGCCGCTGGCAGCGGCGGCGGCCGGGTGACGGCGCGCTTCATTCTGTCGTTCGACTGCGAAGGCAAGTGGGGGGTGGCGGACCGGCTCACGCCGAGCCTCGATCGCGCCCTGTGCGAGGCCAATCTCCGCGCCGCCTACGCGGCCGTGGCCGCTCTGCTCGCGGAATACGAAATCGCCGCCACCTTCAGCTTCGTCGGCTGCTTCGTCCAGCCCGCCTATGAATTGCGGCGCCTGCCGCTGCGTGCGATCGCCGCCGAGCTGCCGTACCTGGTCAGCGCCGTCGAGGGCATCGCGGCAGGCGCGGAGGGCTGGACCGGCGACTGGGCGCTCGATGCCATCGCGCCCTGCCACGAGATCGGCCTGCACGGCGTGACGCACGTGCCATGGACGAGCATGACCGCGGCGCAGGCGCGGCGGGAGATGGCGCTGGTGCCGCTGCATTCCGGCATGACCTTCACCTTTCCCCGCAACCGGGTGGCGCATCCGGACATCCTCGAGGAGTTCGACATCCTCGGCTATCGCGCCGCCCCCCGGCCGCGCTCGCGCCTGCGCTCGCTCGCCGCGGAATTCGATCTCCGCACGCGCCCGGATGCGGATCAGCCGATGCAGACGCCGCAGGCCATTCCGCCGGGCCATTTCGTCAACTGGCCCAGCGGGCCGCGGCGGCTGGTCCCGCTCGGCCTCAGCCGCCTTCGCGCCCGGCGGATGCTGGAGCGCGGCGCCGACGCGTTCGGGGTGGTGCATTACTGGAGCCATCCCGAAAACGTCGCCACGGCGCCGCAGACGCTCGCGGTGCTGCGCGCGATCCTGCGCGAGGTGGCGCGCCTGCGCGACCGGGGGCGGCTGGTGGTGATGACGCAAGCCCAGTACTGCCTCGCGCGTGCGCGTGAACACGCGCGGACCCTCGGCACCGTTCCGCGCGGCGACATCGTAGCCGTGGCCGCGCCGTAGATCCGCTCGCCGCCCCGCGATCTGGACGGCGCCCGGCGCCTGGGTCACTCTGGAGCCCAGGACACGGAAGGGAGTTCGGAGGACATGTCGCAGACGAGGCCGAATGCCAGCACGGCGCCCACGGCGAACGGGCGAGCCGACGACGCGCTCGATGCGCTGATCATCGGCGCCGGATTCTCAGGCCTCTATCAGCTCTACAGCCTGCGCGACCGTCTCGGCCTCTCGGTGGAATTGCTGGAGGCGGCGGACGGGGTCGGCGGTACCTGGTACTGGAACCGCTATCCCGGCGCGCGCTGCGATTCCGAGAGCCATTCCTACTGCTATTCGTTCTCCGAGGCGCTGCACCAGGAATGGACCTGGAGCGAGCGCTACCCGGAGCAGCCGGAAATCCTGCGCTACCTCAACCACGTCGCCGATCGGTTCGATCTCAAGCGGAATATCCGCTTCGGGACCCGCGTCGTCGCGGCGCGCTACGATGCGGCGGATAATCGCTGGCACGTGACGACGGAGCGCGGCGAGCATCTCTCCGCCCGGTTCCTCATCACCGCCGTCGGCTGCCTCTCCTCGGCGAATGTGCCGGACATTCCGGGGCGGGATGATTTCGCCGGCAAATGGTACCACACCGGCACGTGGCCGCGCGAAGGCGTGGATTTTTCCGGCAAGCGCGTCGGGCTGATCGGCACCGGCTCGACCGGGATCCAGGCCGCGCCGGTGATCGCGGAAACGGCGGCGCATCTGACCGTGTTCCAGCGCACGGCGAACTACAGCATCCCCGCCCGCAACGCGCCGCTCACGCCGGCGTTTCAGGACCATGTGCGCGAGCATTTCGCCGAGATCCGCGCGCTGATGCACGCCACCGCCAACGGCCATCCGTTCGCGGTCGCCGACCGCTCAGCGCTCGCCACGGAGCCGGCGGAGCGCGAGGCGATCTACGAGGCGGCTTGGCAGAAGGGCGGTCTGCAATTCCGCGCCACGTTCCGCGATCTCCTGGTGGACAAGGCGGCCAACGACACCGCAGCGGACTTCATCCGCCGCAAGATCCGCGCCGTGGTGAAGGACCCGGTGAAAGCGGCGATCCTTACCGACATCGAC
Organism: Acetobacteraceae bacterium; assembly: GCA_027449745.1. Lineage (GTDB taxonomy): Bacteria > Pseudomonadota > Alphaproteobacteria > Acetobacterales > Acetobacteraceae > JAJZVV01. The sequence continues at coordinate 5,543 of DAIDKZ010000205.1, forward strand.
CACCCGTTCGCCGCCAAGCGCCCGCCGATCGACAGTTTCTACTTCGAAACCTTCAACCGCGACAATGTCGATCTGGTCGATCTCCGCGCCGCGCCGATCGAGCGCATCACGGCGCGCGGCGTGCGCACGCGAGAGGCCGAATATCCGCTCGACATCATCGTCTTCGCCACCGGGTTCGATGCCATGACCGGTGCCCTGCTGGGCATCGGCCTCACCGGGCGCGACGGGGTGAGCCTGCGCGAGCATTGGAGCGCCGGGCCGCGCACCTATCTCGGCCTGCAGACCGACGGGTTTCCGAACCTGTTCACCATCACCGGGCCGGGCAGCCCGTCGGTGCTGTGCAACATGCCGGTGCCGATCGAGCAGCATGTGGACTGGATCACCGCCTGCATCGCCCAGATGCGTGCCCGCGGCCAGAGCCGGATCGAGCCGACGGCGGAGGCGGTGGCCGGCTGGGTGGAGCATGTGAACGCGGCGGCGAACGCCACGCTGCTGCCGCAGGTCGGCCATTCCTGGTATCTCGGCGCCAACGTTCCCGGCAAGCCGCGCGTGTTCATGCCCTATGCCGGCGGCATGGCGCAGTACCGGGAGATCTGCGACGACGTGGCGGCGCGGGGGTATGCGGGGTTCGTTCTGAGCTGAAGCGCCCCCCGCCTCAGGCGGTGCGCGCCGGCGCGTGCGCGCGCTGCCGCTCCAGCCAGCCGCCGATACGCCCCACCGCCTCGCGTAGCGCATCCAGGCTCGCGGCGTAGGAAATCCGCACATTGCCGTCGCCGAAGGCGCCGAAACTGGTGCCAGAGACGGTGGCGACGCCGGCCTCGTTCAGCAGCCGCGTCTGCAGGGTGCGCGAATCGAAGCCGGTGCCGGTGATGTTGGGGAAGGCGTAGAACGCTCCGCCCGGCGTGGCGCAGCGGAACCCGGGCAGCGCGTTCAGCGCCGGGACGATATAGGCCCGGCGCTCGGCGAAGGCGGCCATCATCTGCTCCACCGGCGCGCGCGGCCCGGTCAGCGCCGCGATGCCGGCGAACTGCGCCGCGGCGTTGACGCAGGAATGCGAGTTGATCGCCAGCCGTTCGGCGTAGGGAAACAGCGCCGCCGGCCAGACGCCGAAGCCCAGCCGCCAGCCGGTCATCGCGTAGGTCTTGCTCCAGCCATCGAGCAGGATCAGCCGGTCCTCGAGCTCAGGATAGGTCGTCAGGCTGACATGCGTGCCCTCGTAGACCATCTCGCCGTAGATCTCGTCGGACATGATGGCCACGTCCGGATGGCGGGCGAGGCCGGCGACGAGGCGGTCCAGCTCGTGCTTCGGCACCACGCCGCCCGTCGGGTTGGCCGGGCTGTTGAGGATGATGAGCCGTGTGCGCGGCGTGATCAGCCCCAGCACCTCCTCGGCATCGAACGAAAAGCCATTGCTTTCGTGCAGCCGGATCGGCACCGGCGTGGCGCCGGAATAGCGGATCACGCTCTCGTAGATCGGGAAGCCGGGATTGGGATAGAGAATCTCCGTGCCCGGCTCGCCGAACATCGAGATGGCGAAGAACATCGTCACCTTGCCGCCGGGAACGATCAGCACGCGGTCGGGCGAGATCGTCACGCCGTGGCGGCGATGCAGGTCGGCCACCACCGCCTCGCGCAGCGGCAGGATGCCGTTCGCCGGCGTGTAGCCGTGATGGCCGTCGGCCAGCGCCTTGCGCCCCGCCTCGACGATGTGCGCCGGCGTGGCGAAGTCCGGCTGGCCGATGCCGAGATTGATGATGCTCTTCCCCTCCCGCTGCAGCGCCTGCGCCCGCGCGAGGACCTCGAACGCGGACTCGGTGCCGAGCTGGCTCATGCGTGCGGCGAGGATCGGCATGGGCGTTTTCCTTCCCTTCAGGAGAGCGGCGACGGCACGCGGGGGGCGCCGATGCCTGCGGCCCTCTCGTAGAGCATATCGTCGTAGAGCATTCTGGCCGGGATGGGAATCGCGCGGCGCGCCTACTCGAAGGCGAGGCGCGCCGTGCGGCTGCGGGCCCGCTGCCAGGCCACCAGGGCCAGCGCCACGGCGACGCCGGGCATGACCCCGGCATTCAGCGCCAGCCAGCCGGCGTAGCGGTGCAGCACGCCGGAGAGCAGCGCGGTGCAGGTGACGGTGCCGAAGACGAGGAAATCGTTCGCCGCCTGCGCGCGAACCCGTTCCTCCGGCGCGTGCGCGAGGGAAAGCAGGGCGGTGGCGCCGACGAACATGAAGTTCCATCCGACGCCGAGCAGCACCAGCTCGACCACGAAGACGTCGTAGCCGTTCCCTGCCCAGGCGGTCGCCGCGCAGAGCAGGATCAGCACCCCGCCCGCCGTCACCACCGGGCGCGCGCCGTGGCGGGCGATCAGCGGGCCGGTGATGAAGCCCGGCGCATACATCGCGATCGAGTGCCAGCGGATCACGTTCACCGCGTCGTTGACGCCGAACCCGCAGGCCATCATCTGCAGCGGCGTCGAGGTCATGATCAGGTTCATCGAGCCATAGGCGACGAGCCCGGCGATGACGGCGACGAGGAAGTCCGGGCGGGCGACGATCACGGCGAGCGGCGTCGGCGTCGCGGGGCGCGGCGGCGGCGGTGGCAGGCGGGCCACGCTCAGCAGCAGCATCGTCACCAGCGGCGGGATCGCCAGCACGAGATAGGTGCCGAGGAACAGCAGCGGCGCGGCCAGTGCCTTGGTGTCCTTCACCAGTTCCGGGCCGATGATGGCCGCGAGGATGCCGCCGGCCATCACCAGCGCGATGGCGCGCGGCCGCGCGTGGGGAGCGGCGACCTCGGCGGCGGCGAAGCGGTAATGCTGGGCGATGCCGAAGGCCAGCCCCGCCGGCACCGAGCCCAGGCAGTAAAGAATGAAATCGGCCCGCCAGACGGCGACGGCGAACACCAGGCTGGCGACCAGCGCCGAGCCCGCGCCGAGCAGGAACCCCGGCCGGCGCCCGAGCCGCGTGAACACCGCCCCGGCCGGGATCGACGCCGACATCATCGCCGCCATCTGCACTGCGTACGGCACGGTGGCGAGCGCCTTGTCGGGGGCGAGGCTGTAGCCGATCAGCGCGCTCATCGCCGCCTGGCCGATGATGGCGAGGTTGGTCAGCGCCTGACAGAAGAAGAGCAGCCAGACCGCCAGCGTCATCCGAAATGGCTCCAGCCGCCATGGTCGAGCATCATCGCCGCGCCGGTCTCGTCGCGCACGCGCACGACAGCGGGGCCGGCCACGAAGCGGCCGATGCGCGTCAGCGGCACGGTCGTGGAAAGGCCGGCCAGGGCCGGTTCGTGTTCGGGCGGCACGGCCATCAGCACTTCGTAATCATCCCCTCCGGTCAGGCAGGTGGCGAGCCATGCCGGCCCCGCTGCCCTGGCCGCCGCCGAGCGCGGCACCAGCGCCGCCTCGATCTCGGCGCCCACCCCGCCGCCATCCACTCCGCCATCGCTCACTCCACCGGCGCGGCACAGATGCCCTAGATCCTGCACCAGCCCGTCCGAGACGTCGAGACAGGCGGCGACGAGCTCGGCACGCACCAGCCCGAGCCGTGGTTCGGGCAGACGATAGCGTGCAGCGAGCGCCCCGGTCGGGTCCGCCAGCCGTCCCTGCAGCGCCGCCAGCCCGAGCGCGGCATCGCCGATCGTGCCACTGACCCAGATGCCGTATCCGGCCCGCGCCCCGGCCCGGCGCACCGCCGTGCCCGGGGCAACGGTGCCGAGGATGGTCAGCGACAGCGTGATCGGCCCCGGCGTGGAGGTGGTGTCGCCGCCATAGAGGCCGATCCCGTAGCGCGTCTGGTCCGCGGCGAGCCCGGCGGCGAAGGCGGCGAACCAGGCATCCGGCGTCGCGCGCGGGGCGGCGAGTGTCAGCAGATAGCCGAGCGGCGCGGCGCCCTTGGCGGCGAGGTCCGAGAGGTTCACCCGCAGCAGCTTGCGCGCGACCAGGTCCGGCGGGTCGGCGGGCAGGAAATGCACGCCTTCGACCATGGCATCGGCCGAGAGCACGAGCTCGCGCCCCGGCGGCGGGATGAGGAAGGCGGCGTCGTCGCCGAGACCGAGCCCCTCGGGGGCGGCGAGGGGGCGGAAATGCCGCGCGATCAGCGCAAACTCGCCCGGCAGCTCGCTCAACCCCGGTCCTCCGGCGGGCGCGGCGAGCAGGACGCGGCGCCGAAGACGCAGAACCGGGCGCAATGCGGGTGGTTCAGCGTCACCGCACCCGCCGCCTCGGCCAGGCTGGCGCCGAGATCGAAGTCCGGCGCGTAGGGTTGCAGCGTGCAGGCGGTGACCCGTGGCGCCGCCTCGCCCTTGCGGTGGACGACCATGCGCGAGGTCGCGCACATCACCGCGCGGCCCCGGCTCTGCAGCGCCTGCCAGCTCGTCGCGCTGATCTCCGGCGGGTCGGACGGGTCGTCGAGTTCGGGGAACAGCACGAGTGCCGCCGGATCCCACGCGTCGATGGCGAGCGAGCGCGCCTGGAACAGGGCGGCGAAGCCGGCGCGAAACTCCGCTTCCGGCACGCCGGCGTCGAAGCGCGCAGCGATGCTGGTTTGGATGCCGGTTGCCAGGAGCCAGGCGATGGCGTCGAGCGCCGGGGCGAAGGTGCCGGCACCGCGGATCCGCTCATGGGCTTCCGGCCTGTGGTGATCGAGCGAGACGCGCAGCGCGAGCCGGCCGGGATGGGCCGCGTGCAGACGTGCCAGCGTGGCAAGGTGGCGCTGCATCGGGCGCAGCGCGTTGGTCAGCACCAGGGTGTCGTAGCCGCGCTCCAGCGCCGCCGCGATCATGCCCGGCACCGCCGCGTTCATGAACGGCTCGCCGCCGGTGAATCCGATTTCGCGCAGTTCGGGATGCGCGCCGGCGGCCTCTTCGAGGAACCGGTCGAAATCCGCGCGCGCGAGATAGACCAGCCGGTCGTTGCGCGGCGTGCTCTCGATGTAGCAGCCGGTGCAGGCGATGTTGCAGAGCGTGCCGGTGTTGAACCAGAGCGTGCTCAGCCCTTCCAGCCCGACCCGCGCATGCGGTTCGCCCGCCGCCGTCGTGGCCGGATGCGCGAAGCGCGCCGGCCGGGGCGCGGGCGCCATCGCGGCCTCGCGATGCCAGAGCTCGACCGAGGCGGCGATCGCCCGGCCGGTGGCGGCCTGTTCCTCGGCGGGCAGCACGTCGAAGCTCGGCCAGATGCCGCTCTCCATCGTTTCGGCATAGTCCGGCGGCAGGCCGGCCGCGCGCATCGCCGCGGAAGCGGCGCGGTGATCGTAGTCGAGCGGGCAGTGGCGGATTTCGATCTCCCCGCCGCGCGGCGTCAGCAGGCTGAACCAGACGCGCGGCGTGCCGTCATTGGCGGGCAGGCCGATCGCCCCGGAATTGTGCCACAGGCGAGCGCCCATCCGGCGGGTGAAGGGCACGCCGCAATGCCCGCCGATCACGCCGTCCACCCCGGCCAGCGCCAGCTCGGCCGCCAGCGCCGCGTCCGGCATGGAGGCGAAGACGAAGCGGTTGATCAGGCTCGGCGCGCCATGGACCACGGCGAGCCGGTGTCCGGCCAGCACGAGATCGATGCGCCCCGGCAGCGTCGCCATCCAGCGCCGGTCGTCCGGATCGACCGCGTTCGAGGCGTAGGTGAACCAGGCGGCGGAGAGGCGCTCGCAGGCGGTGCCGGGCGCGAAGCCGCAGCCGCAATCCCCGGCCTCCTGCGCCAGGGATTCCTCGCAATTGCCCATCACCGTGGCGATGCGAGCGGCGCGGATCAGCGCCACCGTCGCGCGCGGATCGGCGCCGTAGGCGACGACGTCGCCGGTGCAGATCATGCGCTCGGGCGGAATTCCGCGCCGCCGGGCCTCGGCCAGGAGGGCTTCGGTCGCCTGCAGGTTGCTGTAGCAGCCGCCGAATACGAGCACCGGCCCATCGGCGTGGATGACGGGCGGGGCCTGGATCTCGATCCGCGCGCCATCAAGCATGGGAGACCGCCTCGTCAGGGGCGATGTGCTCCAGCGCCAGACCGCTGGCCTCGACCCCGCCCATCCAGCGCCAGACCAGCATCGTCACGCCGCCGAGCACCCAGAACCCGGCCAGCAGCACCAGCGCGGCCTGCATGCTCCGGGCACCGACATAGCCGACCAGGAAAGGGGACATCATCGCGCCGATCCGCCCGACGGCCACGCTGGCACCGATGCCGGTCGCGCGCAGCGCGGTCGGGAACAGCTCCGAGAAGGTCGGGTAGGCGGCGATCCAGCTGCCGGTGGCGAGCAGATTGACCAGGGCGAAGCCGAGCATCAACGCACCGCTGCCGAGATCGGTGACGAGGGCCATGGCGACGGTGCCGAGGGCGGTCGAGAAGTAGAACAGCGCGACGGTCGCGACGCGGCCCCAGCGGTCGAGCAGCAGCGAGGCGGCGAGGCCACCGAGCAGCGCACCGACGCTGCCGCCCAGATAGAACAGCGGCAACTGCGCCGGCGCCAGCTTGAGCGCCGGCAGCACCACCAGGGGCAGGAACGCGAACAGCCCGTAATATCCGGATGCCTCGGCGAAATCGAGCGCTGCGCCGAGCAGCAGCCGGGCCGGGTAGCGCCGCAGCAGGGTCATCAGATGGCCACCCGCGGGGCCCATGGCGCGGCGGACGGGGGCCGTGCTCGGCGCCGGTGGGCGGGTCACGCCGGCCGCGATGCACTCGACGATGGCCAGCGCCTCGCCGGCGCGGCCCGACGCCTCCAGCCAGCGCGGGCTCTCGGGAAGATGACGGCGGAACCAGGCCGAGGAGAGCGCGATCACGCCGCCGAAGCCGAACACCACGCGCCAGCCGATATCGGCGGGCAGCGCGGAGAGCACGAGCCAGGACAGCAGCGCGGCGGCGAGGCTGCCGAGCGGCCAGAAATTCAGCACCAGCGCGGTGGCGCGGCCCCTGGCGCGGCTCGGAACGAGCTCGGCAATGGCGGCGTTGATCGCCGAATATTCGGCCCCGACGCCGATGCCCGCGAGCAGGCGCAGGAGCAGCAGGGCGCCGAGCCCGGGGGCGAAGGCCGCGGCGAGGGTGCAGACGCCATAGAGCACGAGGCTGGCGAGAAAAATGCGCCGCCTTCCGTAGCGGTCCGCCAGATAGCCGAACCCGAGCGCGCCCAGCATCAGCCCGGCGAACCAGGCGCCCAGGATGAGCGACATGGCATCGGCCCCGAGATGGAAGCGCTCGCGCAACGCACCGAGGACATTGCCGATGAGGGTGACCTCGAAGGCATCCATCGCCCAGCCGACGCCGAAGAGCACGACGATGACGGTGTGGAAGCGGTTCCACGCCATAGTGGACAGGCGTTCGGCAGTCGGGATCGGGGGCGTTTCGGTCTCTGCTGCTGCGGTCATGAGGGCGGCGTTCCTGGGGGCCTTGCTGCGGCTGTGGGCGGGAGGGGTGAAAGCCACGGCTGCCCCGTCCGCCCGCCAACCCGTATATCAGCCGGCGGGATCGTGCCAACGCACGGCATGCTTGCGCGTGGGCGGGCGGCGTTCCGCGGCGATGGGGCTGCTCGTTGGCGGCGCGTCGGGGCGACCATCTTCGCCGATGCGCCTCAGGCGGCGGGAAGGTTACACTGCGGCTCCCGGGATCGCGACCCACGGAGGCCGGGCCGGATCGCGGGCCGATTACGCCTAATCGTCGATCTCCCGTTCGAGGCGCTCGATGTCGGCGTCGCTGAAGCCGAAATGATGAGCGATTTCGTGCACCAGCACGTTGCGGACCAGGCGGAACAGATCCTCGCCGGTCTCGATCCATTCGAGCAGGATCGGCTGGCGGAAAAGCAGGATCAGGTCCGGCGCGCGGGCGACATCGTCGATGCTCCGCCGGATCAGCGGCGTGCCGCGATAGAGCCCGGTCAGATCCCACGCGCTCTCGAGGCCGAGCTCGTCGAGCGTCGCGTCGTCCGGCATCTCCTCGACCAGGATGCCGACATCCTTCACGTACCGGGCGAGGCGCGCGGGGATGGCGGCGAGCGCGCGCTCGGCCAGTTCGGCGAGGTCGTCGGCGCTGGGCGGGACGGTGTAGGATGGGCCGGGCATCGGCGCATTCGCCGCTGCCGCTGCTTGGCGGTCAAGCCATCTCTCACGCGCGAGGAGACGACGATGCCGAAACTGACCGAAGGCGCCCGCGCGCAGCTCGCCGCGTCCCTGCCCGGCTGGGCGATGGTCGAAGGGCGCGACGCCATCCGCCGCGCCTTCCGCTTCGCCGATTTCAGCGCCGCCTGGGGGTTCATGAGCCGCGTCGCCCTGCTCGCCGAGCGGATGGACCATCACCCGGAATGGTCCAATGTCTACAATCGGGTCGAGATCGTGCTCACGACCCACGATGAGGGCGGGCTGTCGGAGAAGGACGTGGCACTCGCCCAGGCGATCGAGCGGCTGGTGCCGTGAGCGCGGCGGAGGTCGCGGCGCGGGTCCGCCGGGCTACCGCCAGGCTATGCGGCCGGCTCGGCTGGGCGGCGCTGCACGAGGTCGGGCTGCCCAATGGCCGGCGCGCCGACCTCTTGGCGCTGCGCGGCGATGGCGGCTTCGTCGTCATCGAGGTGAAGTCCGGCGAGCGGGATTTCCGCACCGACCAGAAATGGCCCGACTATCGGGAGTTCTGCGACGGGTTCTGCTTCGCCGTGGCGCCGGACTTCCCGCTGGCGCTGCTGCCCGAGGATGCCGGGCTGATTCTGGCCGAGGGCGGCGAGGCGGAGCTCGTGCGCCCGCCGCCGGCCCACGCGCTCGCCCCGGCGCGCCGGCGGGCGCTGCTGCATCGCTTCGCCGTCCTCGCCGCCGGCCGCCCCGCCGCGCGCGAGGATCCGGCGGGCGCCGCCGAACTCGCTGCCGCGCTGCGGGTGGAATAGCCCGTCCTGCTTGTGCGCGCCCCACCCGCGGCGCATGCTTCCCTTGCTTAATCGTCTCGGGGGAGGACGCCATGGCATACACGCTGGCTCTGCACGTGAACGGGCGGGAGGTCGAGATCCACTCCGACGATCCCGACATGCCGCTGCTCTACGGGCTGCGTGATGAACTCGGCCTGCACGGCCCGCGCTTCGGCTGCGGCCTCGGCCAGTGCGGCGCCTGCACCGTGCATATCGATGGCAAGCCGGCACGCGCCTGCGTCACGCCGCTTTCGGCCCTGTCCGCTGGGCAGAGCGTGCTCACCCTCGAAGGGCTCGGCACGCCGGAGCGGCCGCACAAGCTCCAGCAGGCCTTCATCGACGAGCAGGCGGTGCAGTGCGGCTACTGCATCAATGGCATGATCATGCAGTCCGCGGCCCTGCTGGAGACCCAGCCGTCACCGAGCGAGGGCGAGATTCGCGCCGCGCTGGCGCACAATCTCTGCCGCTGCGGCACGCATCAGCGCATCATCCGCGCGGTTGCGCGCGCGGCGCGGGCGTGAGGGGGGCACGATGAACCAGATCCTGTCCCGCCGCACCCTGCTGCAGGCCGCCGGCGCGCTCGTCGTCTCCTTCACCCTGGCCCCGCGCGGCGCCGAAGCCAAGAGCGTCGCTGCCGACGAGGTCGATGCGTTCCTCGCCATCGACGCGCAAGGCCTGGTGACGGTCTATTCCGGCAAGGTGGATCTCGGCACCGGGGTGCGCACCGCGCTGACGCAGATCGCCGCCGAGGAGCTCGATGTCCCGCTCTCCCGCGTCAACGTCATCGAGGGTGACACTGCACTGACACCGGATCAGGGGCCGACCTATGGCAGTCTCTCGATCCAGAATGGCGGCATGCAGATCCGCCGTGCCGCGTCCACCGCGCGCGCGGCGCTGCTGCGCCTCGCGTCGACGCGCCTCGGCGTGGCGGAGGCGGATCTGCTCACCGCGGACGGCGTGGTGCGCCCGCGCGCCGGCGGCGAGGGGATCGGCTATGGCGCGCTGATCGGCGCTGGCGGGTTCGCGCTGAAGCTGGACAAGGATGTGCCGGCCAAGAACCCTGAGAGCTACCGCGTCGTCGGCACATCGGTGGCGCGGCTGGATATTCCCGACAAGGTCACCGGCCGCTTCACCTTCATGCACGATGTCCGCGTCGAGGGCATGGTCCATGCCCGCGTTGTGCGCCCGCCGGCGCTCGGCGCGACGCTGCTCGAGGTCGACGAGACGTCGGTGCAAGCCATTCCGGGCATCATCAAGGTCGTGCGCGTCGGCAATTTCCTCGCCGTCGTCGCCGGGAGCGAATGGGGTGCGATCCGTGGCGCGCGGGCGCTGAAGGCGCGCTGGTCCGATTGGCAGGGCCTGCCCGAGCAGGCCCGTCTATGGGAGCATGTGCGCGGGACGAAAGTGGTGAAGGACGACGTCACCAGCAATGTCGGCGATGCGCCGGCCGCGCTCGCCGCGGGTGCGAAGCGCCTCGCCGCCACCTACGACTTCCCCATCCACACGCACGGCTCGATCGGCCCCTCCTGCGCGGTTGCCGAGTTGCGCGACGGGCGGCTCACGGTGTGGACGGCGTCGCAGATGACGCATGCGCTGCGCAAGCAGATCGCCGCCATGCTCGGCATGAAACCCGATGACGTGCGCTGCATCTATGTCGAGGGTGCCGGCTGCTACGGGCGCAACGGCCACGAGGACGCGGCCGGCGACGCGGCGCTGCTGGCGCGCGAGACCGGTCGGCCGGTGCGTGTGCAATGGTCGCGCGCCGACGAGCATGGCTGGGATCCGAAGGGACCGCCGACGCTGATCGATCTCGCGGGCGCGCTCGACGCCGACGGCAATGTGGTCGCGTGGCACTCGAACTTCTTCGTGCCGCAGGGCGCGGCCGGCAACGTGCCGCTGGTGGCAGCCGAACTCGCGGCCCTGGCGCACGAGACGGTGATGGCGCCGGGCAACATCATCCAGAACTCGGCGCTGCCCTATGCGTTCCCGGCTATCCGCACCGTCTGCCACCGGCTGGAGACGACGCCGTTCCGGCCCTCCTGGATACGCACGCCGGGGCGGATGCAGAACACCTACGCGAACGAGTGCTTCCTCGACGAACTCGCCGCCGCTGCCGCTGCCGACCCGATCGCGCTGCGACGGCGCTATCTCAAGGATCCGCGCGGCCTCGATCTGATCGAACGGCTGGTCGCGCTGGCCAATTGGCAGCCGCGCCCCTCGCCGGCGCGCGGCCAGACCGCGGCCGTCGCGCGCGGGCGCGGCGTCTCCTACGTCAAATACGAGCTCGTCCGCACCTATATCGGCGCCATCGCGGAGGTCGAGGTCGATCGCGCCACCGGCACGATCCATGTCGCGCGCGTCTTCGTCGCCCATGATTGCGGCCAGATCATCAACCCCGACGGGCTGCGCAACCAGATCGAGGGCAACATCATCCAGACCGTGAGCCGCGTGCTGAAGGAGGAGCTGACCTTCGACCGCGGCGCGGTGACCAGCCTGGACTGGGCGAGCTACCCGATCCTCACCTTCCCGGAGGCGCCGGAGGTGGTGATCGACCTCATCGACCGGCCGGCGGAGAAACCCTGGGGTGCAGGCGAACCCTCGGCGGCGGTGGTCCCCGCCGCGATCTCCAACGCCGTCTTCGACGCCACCGGCGTGCGGCTGCGTTCGGTGCCGTTCACGCCAGCGCGGGTGAAGGCGGCGCTCGGAACGATTTGAGTTTTCCGCGGCTTGCCTCGATACTCGCCGAGCCTGGCGGCGTGCCAGGCGGGCGCAGGGGGAACGCATGACCGGTGACGCGCTGGCGCATCCCGATGGGCGGCGGCATCGGATCGTGGTGGTTGGGGGCGGCGCGGCAGGGCTGGAGCTGGTCACGCGCCTCGGTGACCGTGTCGGCCGCGGCGGCGCCGAGGTGACGCTGATCGAAAAGTCGCGGACCCATCTCTGGAAGCCGCTGCTGCACGCGGTTGCCGCGGGCAGCATGGATCCCGGCGAGCACGAGCTGAACTATCTCGCCCAGGCGCACTGGCACCATTTCCGCTACCGTCTCGGCGAGCTCGCCGGCATCGACCGGGCGCGCAAGGAGGTTCTCGTCGCTCCGGCCTATGACGAGGAGGGGCGCCAGATCACCTCCGAGCGTGCCTTCGGCTACGACACGCTCGTCGTCGCCATCGGCAGCGTCACCAATGATTTCGGCACGCCTGGCGTGGCCGAGCACGCGGTGCCGCTGGAGACGCCGGAGCAGGCGGTGCGCTTCAACCGCCGCCTGGTGAATGCCTGCATCCGCGCCCACGCCCAGGAGGCGCCGGTGCGGCCGGGGCAGCTCCATGTCGTCGTCATCGGCGCCGGCGCCACCGGCACCGAGCTGGCCGCCGAGCTCCATCGCACCATCCGCGAGGTCGTCGGCTACGGGCTCGATCGCGTCGATCCGCAACGCGACATCCGCATCATTCTGCTCGAAGCCGCGGACCGCATCCTGCCGGCGCTGCCCGAGCGCATCTCGCTCGCCACCATGCGCCTCCTGGTGGAACTCGGGGTGGAGGTGCGCACCGGCGCCAAGGTGAGCGCGGTGCGCGCCGACGGCGTCAGCCTCGCCGACGGCAGCTTCATTCCCTCGGAGCTCGTCGTCTGGGCCGCCGGCGTGCGCGCGCCGGCGGTCCTGCGCGAGATCGGCGGGCTGGAGACCAACCGGCTCAACCAGCTCGTCGTCACCGAAACGCTGCAGACGACGCGCGATCCCGACATCTTCGCCATCGGTGATTGCGCCGCCTGCCCGCGTCCTGGCTTCCCGACCCCGATCCCGCCGCGCGCGCAGGCGGCGCACCAGCAGGCGGCGCACATGCTCCGCCAGATCCGCCGGCGCCTCGCCGGGCGGGAGGTGCTGCCGTTCGTCTATCGCGACTTCGGCTCGCTCGTCTCGCTCGGACGCTACAGCACCGTCGGCAGCCTGATGGGATTCCTCGTCGGGCGCAGCATGTTCATCGAAGGGTTGTTCGCGCGCCTCGTCTATCGGTCGCTCTACATCATGCACGAGCTGGCGCTGTATGGCGCCTGGCGGACGCTGCTCGGGGTGATGGCGCGCGGCCTCTCGCGGCGTGCCGAGCCGGAGGTGAAGCTGCACTGACCGCGCTTGCCGCCGCTGGCGATCCTGGTCCAACGTATTGAGTGAGGACCGGCATGCCCTCTGGGCGGCCCGGAAGGACGCCAAGGAAAGGACGAAGACCATGGACGCCACCACCCTGCGTGCGATGCAGGCACCGCTGAAGCAGCGCTACCGAGAGGATCCCGCCAGCGCCCGGATCCCGGCCCGCGCCGAGGGCCGGATCGAGGCCGGGGAAATCGCCTGTGTGGTGCATTCCTGGGCCGGCGAGACCCGGGCCGGACTGCACCAGGCCGCCGGCGGCGATGGCAGCTTGGCCTGTTCGGGCGACATGCTGCTCGAGGCGCTGATCGCGTGTGCCGGGGTCACGCTCAAGGCCGTCGCGACCGCGATGGGGATCGAGATCCGCGGCGGGCGCATCATCGCCGAGGGACTCTGGGACGCGCGCGGCACGCTGGCGATCGACCGTGCCGCGCCGGTCGGCGTGATCGAGATCGCCCTCCGCTTCGAACTGGACACGGACGCCGCTCCTGAGCAGGTGCGCCGTCTGATCGAAACGACCGAGCGCTACTGCGTGATCTACCAGACGCTTCGCAACCCGCCGCAGATGAGCGTGACGCACCACGTGCTTGCCGCCGGCGCCTGATATACCTGGAATCCGCAGGATTCCGGGTCTATCGCGCGTGGGGTTGGCGGGGCGGCCACGCGCGAAACATGACTCGATGCCGCCCGTTTCACCGTTGCTTAATCCTGCGCGTGCTGGACTGCCCGTGGCGGCGCCCGGCGTGCTTCGTTCCGGGTCGCGACGGCAAAATGCCTCGATGCGCTGAGAAATGAGTCCCATCGTCCGGACCCGTCCGGCAGCAACCGAGGTATATCGACATGACCGCTGCAACCCTCCGCATTCTTGCCCTGGCCCAGCGTCTGCGCCGCGACGAGCGGGGTGTCACCGCGCTCGAATACGCGCTGATCGCGGCCCTGATCGCCGTCGCCATCGTCGGTGCGCTGTCGACACTGGGCTCGGATCTCAACACCACGTTCTCGACCATCGCGACGAATCTCTGACCCGGCACGCCGCCGGCCCCGCCGGGTGGGGCTGGCCGTCCCGGCCGGCGGCTTGCTATGGTCCGGCTCCAGCATTCCCTGCGGCGGAGCCTGCCATGGCCGGACTCTATTTCGAGGACCTTCCCGAAGGTCGCCACTTCGTCCACGACATCACGCGCACCGTCACCGAGACCGACAATCTGCTGTTCAGCGCGCTGACGCATAATCCGCAGCCGCTGCATCTCGACGCCGAGTTCTGCAAAGGCACCGAGTTCGGCCAGATTCTCGTGAATTCGATGTTCACCTTCGGCCTGATGGTGGGCGTTTCGGTCGGCGACACCACGCTCGGCACCACCATCGCCAATCTCGGCATGGAGACGGTGCGCTTCCCCTCGCCCGTGTTCATCGGCGATACGCTGCGCACCGAGACCCGGGTCGTCGAGCGGCGCGAGAGCCGCTCGCGTCCCGACGCCGGTATCGTCATCTTCGAACACCGCTGCATCAACCAGCGCGGCCAGGAGGTTGCCTCCTGCCGCCGCTCGGCGCTGATGAAGAAGCGTCCGGTCTGAGGGGGATCTGATGCCGCTGCGCTCGATGCTGTTCGTGCCCGGGGATGCCGAGCGCAAGCTCGCCAAGGGGCGATCCTCTCCGGCGGACGCGCTGATCCTGGACCTCGAGGACGCAGTGGCGCAGGCGCGCCTGCCGGTGGCGCGGGGAATGGTGCGCGAATTCCTGCTCGCTCATCCGGAGCGCTCGGCCCAGCAGCTCTGGGTGCGCATCAATCCGCTCGGAACGGCGCTGGCGCTCGCGGACCTGGCCGCGGTGGTCCCCGGGGCGCCGGACGGGATCGTGCTGCCCAAGCCCGACGGGGGCGAGGAGATCGTCCGTCTAGGCCACTATCTCGACGCGCTCGAGGCGAGTCTCGGTCTGCCGTCGGGGCGGATCCGCATCGTGCCGGTCGCCACCGAGACGGCGCGGGCGCTGTTCCGCCTCGATACGTATGGCGATTGCGGCCCGCGCCTCACCGGCATGACCTGGGGGGCGGAGGACCTCGCCGCCGCGCTCGGGGCCAGCAGCAACCGCACCGAGGAAGGCGTCTATGATGACGCCTTCCGCCTCGCCCGCGCGCTCTGCCTTGCCGCCGCCGTCGCCGCGGGGGTCGAGCCGCTGGATACCGTGTTCACCGATTTTCGCGACCCGGCCGGCCTGGCGCGGGAGGCGCGCGCGGCGCGGCGCAGCGGCTTCACCGGCAAGCTCGCGATCCACCCCGACCAGGTGCCGGTGATCAACGACGCCTTCACGCCGAGCGCGGCCGAACTTGCGCACGCCGAGCAGGTGGTCGCCGCCTTTGCCGCCGCCCCGGGCGCCGGCGTCGTCGGGCTGGCGGGGAAGATGCTCGACATGCCGCATTTGAAGCAGGCGCAGCGCCTGCTCGCCATCGCCCGCCAGGCCGGGCTGGCGACGTAGAGCACGGTCCGACCTGATGGAATCGTCTGGTCGGACGGTCGTGCTCTAGAAACCATAATGGCTAGAGCAACTTTGCCCGACCAGACCGACCGCGAAGCGGTTCAGTCTGATCGGACGTTGCTCTAGGCCGGCGCCTTGATCCAGATCAAGGCGTGGCCGTAACGCGGGTTCTCAATTCCCGTCAGCCGACGCCGGGAACAGGCGGCGGACGGGAGGAACGATGCTCAGACAATTGCCGGCGTTTCGTACGCCACGCCGCTACGCACGCCGTGCCGCGCTCGTTCTCGGCACACTCCTCGTGGCGCTGGCCGGGTTCGGCAACCCGGCGCGCGCCGACACGTCGGAAGTCAATCTCGGCCAGGTTGGCCCCGGCTCGTTCTACATCACCGGTGCCGCGCTCGGGATGACGCCGTACGAGCAATGGTTCACGCCGACGCCCTCGCACGGGCAAACCTACCAGAACCAGTACGGGTTCGCGGAGGATTTCGTCCGCTTCGGGCTCGGCTACCATTTCAACAATGGCGTCACCGCCTACGCCGAGGCGCTGAGCCCGAGCCTGTTCAACCTGCCGACGAACGCCAAGGCGCCCTACCCGCAGGGCGAATCCGGCATCGGTTCCACCTATTACGCGGCCAACGGAACGCGTGACGCGATCGATATCTTTCTCAAGCAGGCCTACATTGCCCTCGATCCGAAGGCGTTCAACGGCTTTGGCCTGGTCGCCGGGCGTTACGAATTCAACGACGGTACCGAGGTCATCCCCGACGATCCCGGGTTGCGATGGCTGGTGCTCAACCGCATCCAGCAGCGCCTGATCGGCTCGCGCTTCGTCCTGGTCGGCGGCCGCTCGCTGGACGGCGCCAAGATCACGTATGGCGATGCCAATCGCAACATCACCATGCTCTACGGCATGCCCACCGAGGGCGCCTACCTGATCAACGGCAACAACGAGATCAACGGTGTGGACGTTGCCTATCTGTCGTTCAATGCCGGGCCCAAGGCGCTGCCCGGATGGCTCTGGGAGCGTGCGCTAGGGCGTCTGTTCCTGATCCATTACGACGACACGCGCGGCATCCTGCTGCCCGACAATCAAAGCCTGGCGCAGCGCACGCTCGGCAACGGCCCGGTGCGCATCAACACCATCGGCGGCAACTTCTTGCGCGAATTCGCCGCCGGGCCGGGCGATATCGACGTGCTGCTGTGGGGCGCGAGGCAGTTCGGCTCCTGGGGCGTGCAGACCCAGAGTGCCTATGCCTACACCGCCGAACTCGGCTATCACTGGCTGAACGGCCCGTGGCAGCCCTGGTTGCGCGGCGGCTACACCGTCGCCTCCGGCGATCACTCGCCGAACAACAACACCCACAGCACCTTCTTCGATATTCTGCCGACGCCCTGGTATTTCGCCAATTTCGCTTTCTACGATATGCAGAATATCAATGACGCGATGATCGAGCTGCTCACCTATCCGACGCAGTCGCTGCAATGGCGCGTCGATTTCCACAGCCTGCAGCTGAATGCCAAGCAGGATCTCTGGTATGCCGGTGGTGGCGCCTGGAACGATTCCGTCTTCGGCTACCAGCCGCGGCCGAGCTATGGGCGGGGCAATCTCGCCACCGTGCTGGAGACGGCGCTCGGCTGGGAGTATGACCAGCATCTCAGCCTGAATTGGTATGTCGGGCGCGCCTTCGGCGCCGATGTCATCGCCGCCAACTATCCGCGCGGCAAGCAGGCGAATTTCGCCTTCATGATGGCGATCTGGCGGCTCTGACGCTCCGCCCCGCGCCCGCGCCGCCGCCGTCCCTGCCTCGACACCCGGGCGTGTGGACGCCTGCGATGGTCTGTGCTTGACTTGACGGCGTGGAGGTCCGCGCGAGACGGCCCAACGCGCCGCGCGGGTCGACCGTCACGAGCCAAAACGGGGGGAAACAAAATGGCGAGTGCGATCAGACATTTCGACGCCGTCGTCGTCGGTGCCGGGTTCTCCGGCCTGTACATGCTGAAGACCCTGCGCGACCAGCTCGGCCTCAAGGTCCAAGTCTACGAGGCCGGCGATACGGTCGGCGGCACCTGGTACTGGAACCGGTATCCGGGCGCGCGCTGTGATTCGGATGCCTACATCTACTGCTTCACCTGGGACAAACAGCTGCTGCAGGAGTGGGAGTGGTCCGAGCGCTATCCGGAACAGCCCGAGATTCTGCGCTATCTCGAACATGTCGCCAAGCGCCACGACCTCAAGCGTGACATCCAGTTCAAAACCCGCGTCGTCGGCGGAGAGTTCGACGAGAGCAGCAACCTCTGGATGGTGCATACCGACAGCGGCGAGACCGTCAGCGCGCAGTTCCTGATCGCCGCCGTCGGCACGCTTTCGGATACGAACATGCCGAAATTCAAGGGGTTGGAGCGGTTCCAGGGACAATGGTACCATACCAGCCGCTTCCCCCGCGAGGGTGTCGATTTCACCGCCAAGCGCGTCGCGGTCGTCGGCACCGGCGCGACGGCGGTGCAGGCGATCCCCGAGATCGCGCAGCAGGCCAAGCACCTCACCGTCTTCCAGCGCACCGCGAATTACTGCGTGCCGGCCCGCAACGGCAAGGTCGATCCCGGGGTGACGCGCGCGCGCAAGGCGGATTACGAGGGCATCGTCCAGCGCATCCGCGATTCCTTCTTTGGCCAGGAACACTATTTCATCCCGAAATCCGCCCTCGAAGCGACGCCCGAGGAGCGGGAGCGCGAATTCGACCGGATGTGGGACGCAGGCGGCTTCGCGTTCTGGCTCGGCAACTATCAGGACATGTTCTTCAGCCCGGAGGCAAATGAACTGTGCGCTGACTACATCAGGCGCAAGATCCGCACGACGGTGAAGGACCCGGTTGTGGCGGAGAAGCTCATTCCCAAAGGCCACGCCTACGGCACCAAACGGCAGCCGCTGGACACGAACTATTACGAGACCTTCAACAAGAGCAATGTCCTGCTCGTCGATGCCGCCACCGACGGGGCGATCGAGGAGATCACCGAGCACGGCATCCGCGCCGGCGGCAAGGAGTATGCGTTCGACATCATCGTGTTCGCCACTGGCTTCGACGCGCTGACCGGGCCGTTCAAGGCGCTCAACCTCAAGGGGCGCGGCGGGCATTCGCTGAGCGAGGTCTGGGCGGACGGTCCGCACACCTATCTCGGCATTTCCGTCGTCGGGTTCCCCAATCTCTTCACCATCACCGGCCCGCAGAGCCCGTCGGTGCTGACGAACATGCCGGTGGCGATCGAGCAGCATGTCGAATGGGTGCGCGACTGCATCGCCGCGATGCGCGCGAATGGCCAGAGCGTGATCGAGGCGCTGCCCGATGCGCAGGAGAAATGGGGCGCGCATGTCAACGAGGTCGTGAACATGACGCTGATGACCGGGGCCAATTCCTGGTACATGAGCGCCAACATTCCGGGTAAGCCGCGGGCCTTCCTGCCCTATCTCGGTCCGGCCGGGGTTGGTGGCTACCGCAAGACCTGCGACGAGGTTGCGGCAAAGGAGTACGAGGGGTTCGTGCTGGCCTAGAGCAACGCCCGATCAGACTGAACCGCGCCGCGGTCAGTCTGATCGGGCCATCAGGTCGGACCATGCTCCAGGCGCGCGTTCAGGAGTCACCGGCAGGGCGGGGCGTCGCCGCCCGATGCCGTCTGCACCAAATCAATGAAGGGGGAAACGATGACCGATAACGCCTATTACTCGCAGGATGTGCACGGACCATACGAGCTGCACGATATCGGCACGCTCGACCTGGAAGAGGGTGGGACGCTGCGCGCCTGCACCCTGGCCTACGCGACCTTCGGCACGCTGAACGCGGCCGGCGACAATGCCATCCTGATCCCGACCTGGTATTCGGGTACCAGCAAGATCATGGAGCAGGTCTATATCGGCAAGGGCCGCGCGCTCGACCCGGACAAATATTTCATCATCGTCATCAATCAGATCGGCAACGGTCTCTCGACCTCGCCGCACAACACGCCGGCGCCGGGTGGTGCAGCGCATTTTCCGCATGTGCGCATCGGCGACGACGTTCGCGCGCAGCACCGGCTGGTCACCGAGAAATTCGGCCTCAAGAGCCTCGCGCTCGTCGTCGGCGGTTCGATGGGTGCGCAGCAGACCTATGAGTGGGCCGTGCGCTACCCGGACATGGTCAAGCGTGCGGCGCCGATCGCCGGCACGGCGAAGAACACGGTCCACGACTTCCTGTTTACCGAGACCCTGGTCGAGGCGATCACGTCGGATCCCGGATTCAACAAGGGATTCTACGCATCGCCGGCCGATGTGCGAGAGGGCATGCTGCGCCATGCCAAGATGTGGGCGGTGATGGGCTGGAGCACCCAGTTCTTCCAGGAGAACCGCCACAAGGCGCTCGGCTTCTCCTCGCTCGATGATTTCATCATCAACTTCATGTTCGGCTATTTCGGCCCGATGGATCCGAACGACCTGTTGTGCCAGGCGTGGAAATGGCAGCGCGGCGACGTCAGCCGCCACACCGGCGGAGATCTCCGCGCCGCGCTCGGGCGGATCAAGGCCAAGACCTTCGTCATCCCGATGTCGTCGGACATGTTCTTCCCGCCCGCGGATTGCGAGGCGGAGTGGCGGCTGATCCCGGATGCGGAGTTCCGGCCGATCCAGACGATCGATGGGCATCTGGCGCTGTTCGGCGCGGATCCGTCGGCGATGGCGCAGCTCGACAAGCATCTGAACGAACTGCTCGCCGCCAAAGTCTGAGCCAGGAGCCGCCGGCGGCGCGCGACCGTCGCCGGCGGCCTTCGGTGTCCGGGGGTGGTTTGCCTCCGTACCCCGTGTGCACTAGCCTTCCGCGAGGCTTGGAGACGTAGGGAGGCAAAACGATGCGTCTGAAGGACAAGGTTGCACTCGTCACCGGGGCGGCGAGCGGGTTCGGCGAGGGGATCGCGAAGCTCTACGCCGCCGAAGGCGCACGCGTGATGGTGGCGGACATGAACGCGGAGGGCGCCGCCCGCGTCGCCAGCTTCATCGGCCACCATGCCGCCCCGGTTGGCGGAGATGTCAGCAAGGGCGCCGATGTGCAGGCCATGGTGGATGCGACCGTCGCGCGCTTTGGCCGGCTGGACATCGTCGTCAACAATGCCGGCACGACCCATCGGAACAAGCCGCTGCTCGAGGTGACCGAGGCGGAGTTCGATCGTGTCTACGATGTCAACGTGAAATCGATCTACTGGATGGCCCAGGCCGCGGTGCCCGTGTTCCGCCGCCAGGGCGCGGGCGGCGCGTTCATCAACATCGCCTCCACCGCCGGCATCCGCCCGCGCCCGGGCCTGGTCTGGTACAATGGTTCGAAGGGCGCGGTGAACATCATCACCCATGCGATGGCGATCGAACTCGCGCCGGACAACATTCGTGTCAACGCGGTCTGCCCGGTGATCGGCGCGACCGGACTGCTCGAACAGTTCATGGGTGTACCGGACACTCCCGAGAACCGGGCGAAATTCATCGGCTCGATCCCGCTCGGGCGCATGAGCACGCCGGCGGACATCGCCAATGCCTGCCTGTGGCTGGCGGAGGATGCCAGCGCCTTCATCACCGGGGTTCTGCTTCCCGTCGATGGTGGCCGCTGCGCCTGAGGGCCGATCCCGTCCGGTGAGGATCGTCTCCGTCCAGTCCTGGGTCGCCTTCGGGCATGTCGGCAACGCGGCGGCGCTGTTTCCGCTGCAGCGCCTCGGCGCCGAGGTGCTGGGGGTGCACACGGTGCAGTTCTCCAACCACCCCGGCCATGGCGGCTTCGGCGGCGCGGCGCTGCCGGCGGCGCACGTCGCCGCCGTGCTGGACGGGCTGGCGGCGCGCGGTTTCCTCGATGCCGTGGACGGGGTGCTCTCGGGCTATCTCGGTGAGGCCGAGACCGGCCCGCCGCTGCTCGCCGCGCTGGCGCAGGCGCGCCGCGCCAATCCGGCCGCGCTCTATTGCTGCGATCCGGTGATCGGCGACGAGGGGCCGGGCGTCTATGTCCGTCCCGGACTGCCCGCGTTCTTCGCCGCGCGCGCCGTGCCGCAGGCGGACCTGCTGACACCGAACCGGTTCGAGCTCGGCCTGCTCGCCAGCCAGCCGTGCCGTTCCCTGGCCGAGACCATCGCGGCCGGCACGGCGCTGCGCCGGCGCATGCGCGCGGCGGGTCCGGGCATCGTTCTGGTGAGCAGCCTGGAGGCGCCGGGCAGCGGCGATATTGACATGCTGCTGCTCGCGCCCGCCGGCCGCTTCCTGCTGCGCACGCCGCGGCTGCCGATCACGCCGAACGGCGCGGGTGATCTGCTCTCGGCGCTGTTTCTCTTTCACTACCTGCGCACGCGCGACGCCTGCGCGGCGCTGGAGGAGGCCGGCTCCAGCCTGTTCGGCGTCATCGCGGCGACGGCGGCGGCCGGCACGCGGGAACTGGAATTGATCGCGGCGCAGGTGGAGTTCGTCGCGCCGTCACGCCGATTTGCCGTCGAACCCTGCTGAGCCGGGCCGGCTCAGTCGGCGAGCCGCCAGAAGCGGGCGATCTCGGCCGTGGCGTCGATGTCGGCTTCGAGGAAATAGCCGTCGGCGCGGGCGGCGGCGACGGGCAGGCCGTGCCCCATGCCGGGCATGATCCAGGCTTCGACCGCGGGGCGATCGCGATGCCCCCAGGACCGGCGCAGCCCGCCCCGGTCGGTGCGGCCGGCCGCGATGTCGAGCCCGTGCACGCCGGTCCATTGCCGGACGAGATTCTCCGCATTGGCGGGATCGACGGTCGTGTCTGCCGCGCCATGCCAGATCGTCAGGCGCGGCCAGGGCCCCGCATGGCCCGCCGGCGCCGCCGCGCGGACCACCTCAGCCCAGCCGGTGGCGGGCGGGGGGCCGGCATCGGCCATGCGGGCGACGCCATGGGCGAAACTGTGCGCGGCTCCGGCCGGCAGCCCGGCGATGATCGCACCGCCGGCGAACAGCTCCGGGTAGGCGGCGAGCACCGACGCCGCCATCGCCCCGCCGGCAGAGAGGCCCAGAACGAAAATCCGCGCCGGATCGGATCCATAGACGGCGGCTGCCGTCGCGACCATGGCTCGGATCGAGGCCGCTTCGCCGCGCTCGCGGGCGGTGTCGGTGGAGCGGAACCAGTGGAAGCAGCCGGCATGATGATTGGCACGGCGCTGCTCCGCCGCGACGACGGCGATGCCGAGCCGCGCCGCCGCGTCGAGCCAGCCGGAGCCGGCGGCGAACCCGGCAGCGCTCTGGCCGCAGCCATGCAGCAACAGAACCAGCGGCCGGCCGGGCGACAGCCCCGCGGCGGCGTAGCCATACAGGCCCAGCCGCCCTGGATTGGGGCCGAAATCGGGGATCTCGACCAGTTCCGGCGGCGCAGCCGGGCGCAGCTCAGCCGGCGGCGGCGCCTCCAGCAAGGAGGAAAACTGACGCAGCGCGCGTTCGAGCTGGTGCCGACCGACGCCTGGAAGGGAAGCGAGACGCATAGCTCAGCCAGCTCCGTCGATCATGAGCAGAGGATATGGGGGCGTCATGCTGCAATGCAACAAGGCGCGATCACCCGCGGCGTCTCAGGATGCGCGCATCCGCGCGGCGTCTCAGGATGCGCGCATCCGCGCGGCGTCTTAGGAAGCGCGCATCCGCGCGCGTTGGCGCACGAGCCCGAGCACGGCCCGGCAGAGCGGGGTCGGCATTTCGACCCAATCCGCCATCTCCACCACCGCGCCGAGCAGCGCCTCGATCTCGAGCGGACGCCCCTGTTCCAGATCCTGCAGCATCGAGGTCCGGTGCTGCCCGACCTCGGCGGCACCGGCGATGCGGGCGTCGACATCGATGGCGAAGCGGATGCCGAGGCGCTCGGCCACCGCCTGGCCCTCCAGCATCATCGCGCGAACCAGCGGCCTTGTGTCGGCATCGGCGATGATGACGTCGAGCGTGGCCGTGGTCAGCGCGCTCACCGGGTTGAAGGCCATGTTGCCCCAGAGCTTCACCCACAGCTCGTCGCGGATGCGCGGCCGCACCGGCGCCTTCAGCCCGGCCGCGATCAGCAGCGCCGAGAGCGTGCCGGCCCGCGCGCTGCGGCTGCCGTCCGGCTCGCCGAGGCTGAACCGGTCGCCATAGACGTGGCGGACCACGCCCGGGGTCTCGATCTCGACGGCGGGATAGACGATGCAGCCGAGCGTCTGCGACGGCGGCAGCGCCCGCCACAGCGCGCCCTCCGGATCGACGGCGCGGACGATCCGGTCGGTGAAGGGTGCGGGGAGCCCGGCGCAGTACCACCAGGGAATGCCGTTCACCCCGGCGACGATGGTGGTGCCGGGCCCGATCAGCGGCGCCAGCGCAGGCAGGGCAGGGCCGATCGAGTGCGCCTTGAGGGTCAGGAAGACGTAGTCCTGCGGCCCCAGAGCGGCCGGGTCGGCAACGACGCGGGGGTGGGTGACGATCCGTTCCTCGCCGCTCAGCAGTGTCAGCCCGTTGGCCTCGATCGCCATGCGGTGGGCGCCGCGCACGACGATGGAGACCGGCGTGCCCGCCGCTTCCAGCCGCGCGGCGAGCAGCCCGCCGATGGCACCGGCACCGAAGACGCAGAGGCTGGGCGCGCTCACGCCACCAGGCCGAGCGTTGCGGCGAGCCCGATGCGCTGCAGCTTGCCGGTCGCACCCTTCGGAATTTCCTTCACGAACACGACTTTGCGCGGCACCTTGAAGGCGGCGAGCCGCTGGGCGGCAAAATCGCGCAGCGCCTGCTCGGTGCATGCCATGCCCTCGCGCAGCACCACCGCCGCCGCCACCTCCTCGCCGAGGGTCGCGTGCGGCAAGGCAAAGCTCACCACCTGGGCCACGGCCGGGTGATCCATCAGCACCGTATCGACCTCCAGCGGGCTGACCTTCTCGCCGCCGCGATTGATCAGTTCCTTGAGGCGCCCGGTGAGCGTGAGATAGCCTTCGGCGTCGAGCATGCCCTGGTCCCCGGTGCGGAACCAGCCGTTGGTGAACGCCTTGGCATTGGCGTCGGCGTTGTTGTCGTAGCCGCGGGTGACATTGGGGCCGCGGATCACGACCTCGCCGGTCTCCCCGCGCGGCAGCAGCGCGCCGGCCTCGTCCATGATGCCGATCTCCGGTCCCGCCGCGACGCCGACGGAGCCCGGCTTGCGCGCGCGCGGCGGCAGCGGGTTCGAGGCCATTTGATGCGCGGCCTCGGTCATGCCGTAGGATTCGAGCACCGGCGCGCCGAACACGTCCTCCAGCTCGGCCATCACCTGTGGTGGCAGCGAGGCGGAGGACGAGCGGATCAGGCGCAGCCCTGCGGCCCGTGCCGCGTCGCGGTGGTTGCGCGCGCGCATCAGGATCGCCTGATGCATGGTCGGCACGGCGGTGTACCAGCTCGGCTTCACCTCGGCGAGCCATTCGAGGAATTTGAAGGCGTTGAAGCCCGGCGTGCAGCTCACCGCGGCGCCGGCGGCGATGGAGGACAGCACCGCCGCGATCAGCCCGTGGATGTGGAACAGCGGCATGATGTTGAGGCAGCGATCGGCTTGGGTCAGCGCCAGCGCGGTGCCGATGTGGCGGGCCGAGGCGGCGAGGTTCGCGTTCGACAGCGGGACGATCTTCGGCCGCGCCGTGGTGCCCGAGGTGTGCAGCACCAGCGCGATGTCCTCTGCCTGTGCCGGTCCCGGACGGGCGGGCACCGCGGCGGGCAGGGCGCCGGTGTCGAGATGGAAGCGGCCAGCCGGGCCGTCCCCGCCGGGTGTCAGCGCGATGACGGGAATGCCGAGCCGCTCCGCCACGCCGCGCGCCGGCGTCTCCGCCCCGGCCTCGAGGATCACCGCCTTCGGCTTGAGGTCGCCGAGATAGAACTCGAACTCCTCGGCCCGATAGGCGGGATTGAGCGGCGCCGCGGTCGCCCCGGCGGCGAGGCAGAGGAACAGGCTGGCGCAGTCAGGCCCGTTGGGGAGGACGAAGGCGACCCGGTCGCCGGCGCCGATGCCGGCGGCGTTGAGCGCGGCGACCGTCTCCCGCGCCAGGGCGAGCAGCCCGGCGCGATCGAGCCAGTCGCGCCCCGGCGCCCCGATCGCGGGCAGTGCGCCGTCATGCGCCAAAAGAATGTCCATCACCGTCCCGGCCATGCCCGAACCCCCTCCGCTACCCTTGGCGAGCCGGGTTTAGGCCGGCGCGGCGCCGCCGGCAACGGCCCTGTGCCGGGCGCCTCAGGCGGGGCGATGGAACCAGTTCGCCGGATTCGCGTCGCAGCAATCCCACTGCCCGCCGATGCGGCGGCCGCCCTCGACCAGGCCGAGCGCGTCCTGGTTCACCGGGCCGACCGTCGCCGGCAGATCGACCGCCTCAGGAACGCCGCGGACGGCAAAGCCGCGCGGCAGGGTGAGCGTGGTGAACGCCCGGCCGGTGATGGTCCATTGCCCGCGCGTGCCGGGGAAGTTGCGCCGATGCCAGAGATCGTCCGCGGTCGCCGGCGCCGCCGTGCCGGGCGGGGTTGCGGTCGTGGTCGGAATCCAGACATGGCCGGCATCGTCCACCCACCACGCCTCCCAGTAGCGCGGGGTGAGCGCCGGCGTGGCGTCGGCGGCGGTGGCGCAGTCCGTCACCGTTCGCGTGCTGATCACTTCCTGGATCAGCCAACCGCCGCGCAGCGTCGTGGCGAAGTTCACGTCCCAGGCGAATTGGCCGCAATTGAACCGGTTGGGGGCGGCAACGCTGGCGGTGGTGACGAAATTGTCGGTGCGCAGCAGCCGCGCCAGCGCGTCCTGATGCTCGGCGCGCAGCTCGGCCAGAAGCGTGCGCGTCGTCAGCGGTCCCACCTGCCCGTCCGGCGTGAGGCCGAACTGTGCTTGCCAGGCGGCGACAGCGAGCGCCAGGTCGGCGTCCGCGACCGCCGGATATTTGGCGATCCCCAGCACGTCGCGGACGAAGCTGATCGTATAAGGGTCCTTGAAGCGAAAGGCGTTGTAGGCGTTGGCGGTGGCGATCTCCGCCGGGGTCAGCGCCGGCGGCGGCGCGCCGGGGTGCGGCGGCACGGTCGCGAGGTCACGCTGCAGCCGCATTCCGGCGCTGCCGAGGCTCGGCACGCCCGGCCACGGCACCGCGCCACCGAGGTCCGCGTCCACCTCCTCATCGGACGCGGAGGCCGAGCTGCCGGCCGCGTCGCGCTCCTCCGCGGCGCAGGCGCGCTGGAGCCGCATGGCCGGAGCCGGGCCCGCGGCTTGGGCGCGGCCACTCTCGGTGACCGCCGTGGCCGCGCCTTCGGCGGCGCGCTCGTAGCCGTCATCGGGCGGGCCGATCGTCAGGGTTGGCGGCATCGCCGCGCCGCGCTGCTGCACGACATGGGCGAGTTCATGAGCGAGCAGGCGCCGCCCCGCCGGGTCCTCGGGGCGGAAGGCGCCTCCGGCGAAGACGATGTCCGATCCCACCGTGTAGGCACGGGCCCCGACGGCCGCCGCCGAGGCGGCTGCGGTCGCGTCCGTATGGATCCGCACGCGGGCGAAATCGGTGCCGAAGCCACGCTCCAGCGGCGCCCGCACCCCGGGATCGAGGGCCCGGCCGACGCCGCGGAGCGCCTGGTGGACGAGTGGCGGCGCCGCTGGTCGGACCGCCGTCGTGCGGGGCCGGTGAGAGGGCATCAGCGCCACTCCGTGCATCGGGCGCGGCCGATCCGCGCCATCGGCGCGAGGAAGGATTGCACGATGGATCCCTAATCGCAACGATTTCGCCATCGGCGGCGCACCCGAGTGCTCGGCACCGGCTGCGTTCAGTAGCGACCGCCGAGTGCGTGCACCGCCGCCAGCCCGACGAAGGCGACCGCGACCGAGATCAGGTTGGCGAGGAAGAGCGCCGCCAGCCGCCCGGCGGTGAAGCGAGGGCGCAGATACCACCACAGCACCAGCGCCTCGATCACGACGTCGCCCAGGGCGAGCAGAACCATGTCGCCGAACAGGATCGCGTAGCCGGCGAGCCAGGCATGGGCGGCGGCGGGCCGCAGCGCGGCCTCGAACCAGAGCGCGGGCGCGCCGACGAGGAGCAGCCCGCCGGCCGAGGAGGCGAGATTCATCAGCAGGTCGGCGGCCACGGCCTCCTTCCAGCCGAGTGCGAAGGCCCAGCGCAGCGCCAGCAATTCCACACCGAGGGCGATGGGGATGGTCCACCAGGCGATCTGCGGCGCCCAGGCGAGCACCAGGATGAACGGAACATCGGCCGCCGCCGGCCGCGCCGCCAGCGCCAGCCACGCGGTGAGGATGCCGATGCGGGTGGCCGGCGCCACCCGGCGGCGCCGGCGCGGTGGTTTCACCCGGCGTCGAAGCCGAGGCTTTCCGTGGCCTCGACGGCGGCGACGTCGAGCAGCCGTTCGATTACCTCCGGTTCCTGCGCGCCGGCGATGGCGTGGCGCTCGGCGACGACGAAACACGGCACGCCGGTGATGCCGAGCCGGTGGGCGCGCAGATTGTCGGCGTGCACCGCATCCACGCCGGCATCGCCGAGCAGGAACGCGTACGCCGCCGCCGCGTCCAGCCCGGCGGCCTCGGCCAGCTCGGCCAGTACGGTGCTGTCGCCGATATCGCGCCCGTCCAGGAAATAGGCGGTGAAGAGCGCCTCCACCACCGTTGCGGCGCGGCCGAATCCGGCGGCCCAGCGCACCAGCCGGTGCGCATCCACGCTCGAGGGCGTGCGGCGGACACGGTCGAAGCGGAACGCGACGCCCTCGGCGCGGCCCAGCTCGGTGAGCGAATGGTAGAGCCGGCGAGCCCGCTCCTCGCTGCCGAACTTCCGCACCATGTAGTCGCCGGCGGCGACGCCGGCGCGCGGCATGTCCGGATTGAGCAGGAAGGCCCGCCAGGAAATCTCGCAGGAAAGATCCGGACGCGCCTGCAGCGTGCGCATGAGCCGACTGGTCCCGAGCCGGCACCACGGGCAGACGAGATCGAGCACGACCTCGACCGAGAGGCGGGCCCGGGGAGGGGCGAGCATGTTCACGCCACCGAATCTAGCGTCGATTCCCGCCCTGTGCACCCTGTTTCCCACCCGCTTCCGGCGCCGTTTACAGCCGGCTGCGCCACGGGCACAGTGCCGCCATGGCCATTCAGCTCTACGATCTCGCCGGCGCCGACGCGGCGCTGCGCTTCAGCCCCTATTGTTGGCGCACGCGCCTGGCGCTGGCCCACAAGGACCTCCCGGTGGAGACGCGCCCCTGGCGTTTCAGCGAGAAGTCGGTCCTCGCCCCCTTCGGCTCCGAGCGCGTTCCGGTGCTCGTCGACGATACCCGGGCGGTCGCCGACAGCTGGGCCATCGCCGAATATCTCGAGGACAGCTACCCCGACCGCCCGAGCCTGTTCGAGGGGCCCGGTGGCCGCGCCCACGCGCGCTTCATCAATGCCTGGGCGGACCAGGTGATGATGCCGCTGATCTCGCGCATGGTGGTCCGCGATGTCTGGTCGGCGCTGGCGCCGCAGGATCAGGAGTATTTCCGCACCAGCCGCGAGTCCCGCTTCGGCCGTCCGCTCGAGGATGTCGTCGCCGACCGCGAGGTGACCCGCGAGGCCTTCAGCCAGGCGCTGGCTCCGGTCCGCACCGTGCTGCGGGCCCAGGACTGGCTCGGCGGCGAAGGCCCGAGCTATGCCGACTATATCGTCTTCGGCGGGCTGCAATGGGCGCGCTGCATCAGCCGGTTCGAGCTGCTCGACGCGGCGGATCCGCTGAGCGGGTGGCGCGCGCGCGTGCTCGACCTGTTCGGCGGCGTCGCCGCCGCCGCGCCGCGCGTCTGACCGCTGCCGCGCGCTTCCTTGATCTAGATCAAGGTTGAGGCGGCGGCGCACGGCGACCTTCCCGCCGCGTCCCGGATCATCGGGCAAGCAACGCGGGAGAGGAAACGATGGCGGCACCCATGAGCCCGGATGAACTGGAGGCGGCGCTGCGCCAGATCGGCGCCGAGCGCTACCACAATCTGCATCCGTTCCATCGCATGCTGCATGGCGGCAAGATGAGCTTCGGCCAGGTGCAGGCCTGGGCGCTGAACCGCTACGTCTACCAGTCCGCCATTCCGCGCAAGGATGCGGCGCTGATGGCCAAGCTCGAAGACCGCGAGCTGCGCCGCGAATGGATCCATCGCATCCACGACCATGACGGGCTCGGCGACGAGGCCGGCGGCATCGAGCGCTGGCTGCGTCTGACCGACGGGCTGAAGCTCGACCGCGCCTACGTCATCGCCAAGGAGGGCGCGCTGCCGGCGACCAAATTCGCTGTCGAGGCCTATGTCCGCTTCGTCTACGAGCACCCGCCGCTGGAGGCGATCGCCTCCTCGCTGACCGAACTCTTCGCCCCCGCCATCCACGCCGAGCGCATCGCCGGGATGCTGGAGAACTACAGCTTCATCGACGAGCACCTGGTCGCCTATTTCCGCCGCCGTCTGGACCAGGCCCCGCGGGACGCGAATTTCGCGCTCCGCTATGTGCGCGAGAACGCCCGCACGCCGGACCAGCAGCGGGCCGTCCTCGCCGCGCTGCGCTTCAAGACCGACGTGCTCTGGGCCCAATTGGACGCGCTGCACTTCGCCTATGTCGATCCCGGCCTGATCCCGCCCGGTGCATTCCGGCCGGGCTGAGAGGGCGCCCACCGGCGGTCGGGATTCGGCGTGCGTGCGCCGGGTTCCGGCCGCGCCCTGGTTCATCGCGAGGCCGGTTCCGACGGCCGGTGCCGTGCGCTTGGCCCGCGGCGGGGACGATCCGGCCGATTGGCCACGACGCACCGCACCATGCTAGGGTAGCTCGCAGGTTCGTGAACAGGAGCGTCAGGCCGGCCAATGTCAGACCCAGTCAAGCCCCTCCACGCCGAGTCCGGCGCTCAGCCCGTGGTGGTGAAGAAATACGCCAACCGCCGCCTCTACAACACCGAGAGCTCCAGCTACATCACCCTGGACAATCTCGCCGAACTGATCCGGAGCGGGCGCGATTTCGTCGTCTATGACGCCAAGACCGGCGAGGACATCACTCGCGGCGTGCTGACCCAGATCATCGTCGAGGAGGAGAGCAAGGGCCGCGCCATGCTGCCCACCGGCTTCCTGCGCCAGCTCATCGGCCTCTACGGCGACAGCATGCAGGGCCTCGTGCCACGCTTCCTCGAACAGGCGATGAGCAATTTCGCGCATCAGCAGGAGCAGATGCGCGTGGCGATGCAGCAGACCATGGGCAGCCTGTTCCCTTTCGGCATGGAGGAGGTCGGCCGGCAGAACATGGCGATGATGGAGCGAGCGATGGGCATGTTCGCGCCGTTCTATCGCCAGATGCAGCACCCCGATGCCGCGGCGCCGGCCGCCGAACCCGCGACCGAGGCGGACGTGGCGGCGCTGCGGGCCGAAATCTCATCGCTGCGGGCGCAGCTTGCCCGTGCCGCGATCGCGGCCGCCGCCGCCGCCGTGCCGCCTTCGTCGGCGGCCCCGCCCATGGCGGACCCGGCGAAGGGCAGCCCGGCCAAGCCCTGAACCCCGCCGATGCCGGCGACAATTTGAACCCGCCGATGCCGGCGAGGGGCGGCCATGCGCGCAGGGGCTTGCCTTTCCGGCGGCAAGGGACGATGTAGCCTCAGTCATCTGGACTGGCGCGGTCCCCTTTGCCGCTCCGGCCCGTTCCCGGAACTCCGAGCAGGCGCCCATGTTCATCGAGACCGAATCCACACCCAACCCGGCGACGCTGAAATTCCTCCCCGGCCGCAGCGTGATGGCCTCCGGCACCGCCGACTTCGCCGGGGCGGACAGCGCCGCGGCGAGCCCCCTCGCGCGTGCGATGTTCGCCCTGCCGGGCGTCGCGCGGGTCTTTCTCGGGGCCGATTTCGTCGCTGTCACCAAGACCGACGCCATCGCCTGGCAGTCGCTGAAGCCGCAGGTGCTGGGCGCGCTTGTCGAGCATTTTCTGTCCGGCCGCCCGGCGGTCGAAGGCAGTGCGGGCGAGGCGGCGGAGGACGTCGCCGGCGAGGATGCCGAGATCGTCGCCCAGATCAAGGAACTGCTCGATACCCGCGTGCGCCCGGCCGTCGCCGGCGATGGCGGGGACATCGTGTTCCGCGGCTTCCGCGACGGGGTGGTGAAGCTGCACATGCAGGGTGCGTGCAGCGGCTGTCCCTCCTCGCGCGCTACGCTCAAGCACGGCGTCGAGAACATGCTGCGCCACTACATTCCCGAAGTCCGCTCCGTCGAGCAGGTCGAGGCCTGATCGCGACCGCGTTCCGTTCTCATCCCCCGCAATAAGGCCGCCGCCCATGCCGTTGGATTCGCCCACTCTCGACGAAGGCGCGCTCGACCTTCTGTTCCGCACGGCGCGCACCCAGAACGCCTGGACCGACCGCGAGGTGAGCGACGAGACGCTGCGTGCGCTCTACGACCTGCTGCGCATGGGGCCGACCTCGGCCAATTGCTCACCGGCGCGCTTCCTCTTCCTGCGCACGCGCGAGGCGAAGGAGCGGCTGCGGCCGGCGCTTTCGGCCGGCAATATCGAAAAGACCATGGCCGCGCCGGTGACGGTGATCGTCGGCTACGATCCGCGCTTTTTCGATCTGCTGCCGCGCCTCTTTCCGCACGCCGACGCCCGCGCCTGGTTCGCCGGCAACGAGGCGCTGGCGCAGGAGACGGCCTTCCGCAACGGCACCCTGCAAGGCGGCTACCTGATCCTGGCGGCGCGCGCCCTCGGGCTCGATTGCGGGCCGATGTCGGGTTTCGACAAGGCCAAGGTGGACGCGGAATTCCTCGCCGTCTGGGGCTGGAAGAGCAATTTCCTGGTCAATCTCGGCCATGGCGACTCGTCGGGCCTGTTCGCCCGCAGCCCGCGGCTCGATTTCGACGAGGCCTGCCAGCTCCTCTGAGGCCGGTCACGGCCGCCGTGTGAACACCCAGTAGCGCGGGCGGCGGCCGGCCCTCAGCGCCTTGGCCTCGTAACGCGTCGGCGGCCAGCCGGCCGGGCGTTCGAATGTGTCCAGTAGCGGCGCGAACAGGGACTGGTCCTGCATCACCTGCTCGACCCAGGCCTGATAGGTCGGGTCGTCGCTGGCCAGTCGCCATTCCGCTCCCGGCTTCAGCACGCGCGCCAGCAACGGCAGCCTCTGCGGATGCACGAACCGGCGCTTGGCGTGGCGCGCCTTGGGCCAGGGATCGGGGAACATCAGGTAGAGCCGGTCGAGCGCGGCATCCGGCAGCGCCCGCAGCAGAACCCGCGCATCCTCGTCCCAGACGCGCAGGTTGGGGGGCAGCGGGCCGGTGGCCTCGGCGCCTTCGGCCACCAGGGGCGCGAGCAGCGAGCAGAGCCCATTGCGGAACACCTCGCAGGCGATGATCCCGGCCGCGGGATGGGCTGCGGCCAGCGCGCGGGCATGCTCGCCGCCGCCGGCGCCCACTTCCAGCCAGAGCTCCGCGCAGCCGGCCAGAGGAGCCAAGGGCGCGGCGGGATCGACCCGCAGCCGGGGCAGGGTTTCGGCCAGCAGCCGCTCCTGGCGCGGGCGGAGCGCGTGCCCGGTCTGGCGACCATAGAGCCGCTCCGGCGGCGGTTTGATCCTGAGCATCGTCGTCTGGCCTGGCATCGTCCCGCCTCAGCTTGACCCTGGTTGGACCGCGCCGATATGGTGCCCGCGCACGGCGCGCAATGAGATTCCGCGGCGTGTGCGATGTTTCGACTCCCGGGAGAGGCTTTTGCCCGCGTTTGGCAGTTCTGTGCCGGTCGGCCTCGCCGAGTCGGTCCCGGTCCGCGTAGCCGATCCGCCGCATCGCGGTGCGGTCGAGGATTCGCTGGGCGCCCTGGTCGGGCTGGTCGGCCCTGACCTCGCCGCCTGCAACCGCACCATCGTCGAACGCATGGCGAGCCCGGTGGAGCTGATCCCGCGGCTTGCCGCGCATCTCGTCGCCGCCGGCGGCAAGCGGCTGCGCCCCTTGCTCACCCTCGCCGCGGCGCGGCTGTGCGGCTATCCGGATGCGGCGGCGGGCGGGGACGGGCTGCGCCATGTCCGCCTCGCCGCCTGCGTGGAGTTCATCCACAGCGCCACGCTGCTGCACGACGACGTGGTCGACGAGAGCCAGCTCCGCCGGGGCCTGGCCAGCGCCAACGCGGTGTTCGGCAACCAGGCCTCGGTGCTGGTCGGCGATTTCCTCTTCGCCCGCGCCTTCCAGCTCATGGTCGCCGACGGGTCGCTGCGCGTGCTGGAAATCCTCTCCCGTGCCGCCGCCACCATCGCCGAGGGCGAGGTGCTGCAACTGGCGACGCAGAACGATCTCGACACGTCCGAGGCCCGGTATCTCGACGTCGTCACCGGCAAGACCGCGGCCCTGTTCGCCGCCGCCTGCCAGGTCGGCGCCGTGGTGGCCGGGCGGGAGGCGGCGGCCGAGCAGGCGCTGGCCGAATATGGCCTCAAGCTCGGCATCGCCTTCCAGCTCGTCGACGACGCGCTGGACTATGCCGCCGATCAGGCGACGCTCGGCAAGACCGTCGGTGACGATTTCCGCGAGGGCAAGACCACCCTGCCGGTGCTGCTCGCCTACGCCGCCGGGGATGCGGCCGAGCGCGCCTTCTGGGAGCGCACGATCGCCGCCGGCGAGCAGTCCGAGGCGGATCTGGCGCAGGCTTTCCGGTTGATCCGGGCCCATCGGGCGATCGAGACAACGATCGCGCGGGCGCGGGATTTCGCCGCGGAAGCCCAGGCGGCGCTGGGCCTGTTTTCGTCCTCGCCGCTGCGCCAGGCGATGCTCGACGCCGCCGACTACGCCGTCTGCCGCGCGCGGTAGGTCTGCCGTCGCCCCCGATTGCCGCCGGCGCGCTTTCGGTCGATCCTGGCGCGGACGAGAATGATGGGGGAAACCGGATGCAGGCCTTCCAGTTCGATGCCGTGACGCTGCCGCCGGAGGCCGAGGCGATGCGCCGGCGCGTGCGTGCCTTCCTCGCCGAGGAGCGGGCGGCGGGGCATCTGTCCGGGCGCGGCTCCTGGAGCGCCTTCGATCCCGAGTTCAGCCGCCGCGCCGGCGCCGCCGGCTTCATCGGCGTCACCTGGCCGCGCGAATTCGGCGGCCATGCGCAGTCCTTCCTGGTCCGCTACGTCGTCACCGAGGAAATGCTCGCCGCCGGCGCCCCGTGCGGCGCGCACTGGGTGGCGGACCGCCAGTCCGGCCCGCAGATTCTGCGCCATGGCAGCGAGGCGGCGAAGCGCGAAATCCTGCCGCGCATCTGCGCCGGCGAGTGCTTCTTCGCCATCGGCATGAGCGAGCCCGATTCGGGCTCCGACCTCGCCGCCACGCGCACCCGGGCGACGCGCACCGAGGGAGGGTGGCTGATCAACGGGTCGAAAATCTGGACCTCGCGCGCCCATCGCGCGCACTACCTCATCGCTCTGGTGCGCACCGGCGATGCCGGCGAGGACCGCCATGGCGGGCTCACCCAGTTCATCGTCGATCTCGGCCAACCCGGCGTCACCGTCCGGCCGATCCGTAATCTCGCCGGCGGGCACGAGTTCAACGAGGTGTTTTTCAAGGATTATTTCGTCGCCGACGACCGCATGGTGGGCAAGGAAGGCCAAGGCTGGTCGATGGTCACGTCCGAGCTGGCCTTCGAGCGCTCCGGCCCGGACCGGTTCCTCTCGGACTATCAGCTCCTCGCCGAGCTGATCGACCGCGTCGGCAAGGCACCGGGCGAGCGGCAGGCGGTGGAGATCGGCCGGTTGGTGGCGCATCTCGCCGCGCTGCGCCGCATGTCGACCGCGATCGCCGGGATGATCGAGAGCGGGCGCAGCCCCGGCGTGGAGGCGGCGCTG
Organism: Acetobacteraceae bacterium; assembly: GCA_027449745.1. Taxonomy (GTDB): domain Bacteria; phylum Pseudomonadota; class Alphaproteobacteria; order Acetobacterales; family Acetobacteraceae; genus JAJZVV01. The sequence continues at coordinate 40,786 of DAIDKZ010000205.1, forward strand.
GTCAAGGATGTTGGCACCAATTTCGAGCGCGACCTGCCGGAGGTGGCGCGGCGGATCGTCGCCGTCGAGCCGAGCGTCGATGACGACGAGGACGGGTTCGCCGCGGCGCTGGCCGATGTCGAACTGCACGCGCCCTCGTTCACCATCCGCGGCGGCACGCGCGAGATTCTCCGCGGCATGATCGCCCGCGGTCTTGGCCTGCGCTGAGGAGAGGGCGATGAGCAGCGAGATTTCCAGCATTCTCCTCGATCAGGCGGACCGGCTGTTGGCCCAGCACGCCACGCGCGAGCGCCTTGCCGAGGCCGATGAAGGGGGCTGGCCGGAGGCGCTGTGGCAGGCCGTCGAGGCGGCCGGGCTGCCGCTGGCCCTGGTTGCCGAGGAGGCGGGCGGGGCCGGCCTGGCGGCGGCGGACGGCATGCGGCTGCTGCGCCGCGCCGGCTATCACACCGTGCCGCTGCCGCTGGCGGAGACGATGCTCGCCGCGCATCTCTGGGCCGCAGCCGGCGGCGCGGTGCCGGAGGGTCCGATCACGCTCGGCCCCTGCAACGAGGCGGACGCCCTGACGCTGGAACGTGCCGGCGCGGGCTTCACCCTGCGGGGGCGGTTGCATCGCGTGCCCTGGGGCGAGCAGGCGGGGCACGTGCTGGTGCATGCCGTCGATGCCGGCGGCACGGCCCATCTCGCCCTGCTGGCGCATCCCCGGGCGGGGAATGCGCTGCGGCGCAACCTGGCGCGCGAGCCGCGTGCCACGCTCGATCTCGATGGTGTGGGCGTCGCCGCGGATGCGGTGCGCGAGGCGCCGCCGCTGGCCGCGGCCGGCCTGCTCGAACTCGGGGCGCTGGCCCGCGCCCAGCAGATGGTCGGCGCGATGGAGCGCTGCCTGGATTACGGCCTGACCTATGCCAACGAGCGCAAGCAGTTCGGCCGGCCCATCGGCAAGTTCCAGGCGGTGCAGCACATGCTCGCCATCGCCGCCGGCCACTATGCGGCCGCCGCGGCGGCGGCGGATTTCGCCGCCCAGGAATGGGGCTCGGCGCGGTTCGGTTTCGCCGTCGCGGTGGCCAAGGCGCGCGCCGGCGAGGCGGCGGGTGCCGTGGCCGAGGCGGCGCATCAGGTGCATGGCGCCATGGGCTTCACCCAGGAGCACCCGCTGCATTTCGCGACGCGGCGGCTATGGTCGTGGCGCGACGAGTTCGGCCATGAGGCGTTGTGGCAGGAACGGATCGGGCGGCAGGTCTGCGCCGCTGGCGGCGCCGCGCTCTGGCCGATGCTGGTCGGCGCCTGATGGCGGAGACCTTCGCGGACGGCCCGCTCACCGGAGTGCGCGTGCTCGATCTGACCAGCGTCATCATGGGGCCGTTCGCCACCCATATCCTCGCCGACCTCGGCGCCGACGTGATCAAGGTGGAAAGCCCGGACGGGGATCTGCTGCGCCAGTACAAGCCGGCGCGCCATGATGGCATGTCCGGCCCCGTGCTCAACCTCCATCGCAACAAGCGCAGCGTCGCGCTTGATCTCAAGGAACCGCAAGGGCGGGCGGCGCTGGAGCGGCTGATCCCGACGGCGGACGTGCTGGTGCATAATCTGCGCCCGCAGGCGATGGCCCGGCTCGGTTTCGGCTATGAGCGCGCGCGCGCGCTGCGGCCGGACATCGTCTATTGCGGCGCCTACGGGTTCTCGGCCGCTGGTCCGTACGGGCACAAGGCGGCCTATGACGACCTGATCCAGGCCGGCGCCGGCATCGCCGGGCTGTTCGCCGCCGTGCATGGCGAGCCCGCCTATGTGCCGACGGTGATCTGCGACAAGCTCGCCGGCCAGGCCATCGCCTATGCCATCCTCGCCGCGCTCTATCAGCGGGCGATGGGCGGCGGCGGCCAGGAGATCGAGGTGCCGATGTTCGAGACCGCGGTGGAGTTCACCCTGGTCGAGCACCTCACGGGCGCTGCCTTCGATCCGCCGCTCTCGCGCGCCGGCTTCGTCCGCCTGCTCAATCGCGGACGCAAGCCCTACCGCACCGCCGACGGCTATGCCTGCATCCTGCCCTATTCGGACCGCAACTGGGCCGACTTCTATGCCTTCACCGGCCGCACCGAATTCGCCGGGGACATCCGGTTCGCGACCCTTGCCGAGCGTGTGCAGCATATCGACATCCTCTACGGCATGATCGAGGAGGAAGCGGTGCGGCGGCCGACCGCGGAATGGGTGGCGTTCTGCGACCGTGTGAGCATCCCCTGCATGAAGGTTCTCTCGCTCGACGAGCTGCCGGCGGACCCGCACCTCGACGCTGTCGGGCTGTTCGGCCTCGACGAGCACCCGAGCGAGGGGCGCTACCGGACGGTGCGCCGCCCGGTGAATTTCAGCGCCGCGCCGTTCCGCATCCGGCGCCCGGCGCCGCGGCTGGGCGAGAACACCGCCGAGGTTCTGGCCGACGCCGGGTTGAGCGCGGCGGAGATCGAGGCGCTCACGCGGCGCGCGGCGAACGGCATGGGGCCGGCATGACCGGCGTCTCCCGGCCCTTCATCCTTGGCCTCGGCGGCACCCCGCGGGCGGGGTCCTCCACCGAGCGGGCCTTGCAGGTGGCGCTCGACGCGGCCGCGGCGGCCGGCGCGGAGACCGCGCTCCTCGGCGGCGAGGCGCTGAAGCTGCCGATCTACGATCCGGCGGTGATCGATCTGCCCGGGCCCGCCGCCCGCCTGGTTGCGCTCGTCCGCCGCTGTGACGGGCTGATCGTGGCCTCGCCCGGCTATCACGGCTCGATGTCCGGCATGATCAAGAACGCCCTCGACTATATCGAGGCGCTGCGCGACACGCCGGCGCCGTATCTGGAGGGGCGCGCCGTGGGCTGCATCGTCTGTGCCCATGGCTGGCAGGCGACGGGAACGACGCTCATCGCGCTGCGCAGCGTGGTCCACGCCCTGCGCGGCTGGCCGACGCCGTTCGGCGCCGCGATCAACTCCGCCCAGCCTTTGTTCGATGCCGCCGGCGGCTGCACCGACCCGGCGGTCCAGGCCCAGCTTGCGCTCGTCGGGCGGCAGGTGGTGGAATTTGCCCATATGCGCCGCGCGTTGGCGGAGGCGTTGCCATGAGTCCCTGCCCATGACCGCGGCGCCCGGCGATCGCGAGGTCGGCGACCGTGCGCTCGGCGACCGTGATCTCGGCGACCGTTTGGGCCGCTGCACCAGCGCCATCGTCCACGACGTCATGCGCGCGCAGGGCCTCAGGGACTTCGTGCTGCCCGCGGAGTTGCGCCCGATCCTCCCTGATGTGTCACTGGCCGGACCGGCCTTCACCGTCGAGGGACGGCCGGTGCCGGAGGCGAACGCCGAGGACACGCTGCTGGCCTGGACCGGGCTCCTCTCGCGGGCGCCTTCGGGCCATGTCTGGGTCTCCCAGCCCCATGACCACCTCGTCGCGCACATGGGCGAACTCTCGGCGGAAACGTTGAAGAACAAAGGCGTGCGCGGCGCAGTGGTGGATGGCGGCGCGCGCGATGTGCGCGATCTGCAGCGGCTGGGCTTCCAGACCTGGTGCCGCTTCTTCACGCCGCGCGATGTCGTCGGCTACTGGATGCCGAGCGCGGTCGGCGAGGATATCCGCATCGGCGACGTGATGATCGCGCCGGGGGACTATCTGCTCGGCGATCGCGACGGGCTGGTGCGCATCCCGCAGCGGCTGATCGCGCCGGTCCTTGCCGCCGCGGAGCAGGCCATGGCGGCCGAGAGCCAGGTGCGCATGGCGATCAGAGCCGGCGTGGACCCGCAGGAGGCTTTTCGCCGCTACGGTGTCTTCTGAGGAGCGATGATGGACGAGACCCAGGCGGATATCGACCGCGTGCTGCCGCGCGCGCTGGACCTCGAGGGCGCCAGCAATGTCCGCGACCTCGGCGGCTGGACGACGCGCGGCGGCGCGCGCGTGCGCTTCGGCCGCGTCTTCCGCGGCGCTGCACTGGACCGGCTGACGGGTTCCGACCAGCAGCGCCTCGCCGGCCTCGGCCTGCGTGCGGTGTGCGATTTTCGTGGCGTGAAGGAACGCGCCCGCGCCCCCTCGCGCTTGGACGGGCTGGGCGCGGCGGTCCACTCCCTGCCCATCGAGCCGCGCATCGGCGCCTCGCTGGCCGACATCCTGGCGACCCGCGAGGCCACCGGGGAGGATGTGCTGAGCCTGATGCGCAAGGCCTATCTGTCCTATGCGATGGACTGGCACGGCCATTACCGGCGCGTGTTCGAACTGCTGCTCGACGAGGATGGCGCGCCGCTGCTGTTCCACTGCTCGGCCGGCAAGGACCGCACCGGGTTCGGCGCCGCCCTCATCCTGACGGCGCTGGACGTGCCGTGGGAGAGCGTGCTGGAGGATTATCTTGCCACCAACCGGCTATGGCGGGCGGAGGCGTCGCTGGCGCACGCGCTGCCGCCGCCGGTGGCGGAGGTGATGCTGCGCGTGCACCCGGACCTGCTGGAATACGCGTTCGCGGTCCTGCGCGCCGAGTTCGGCTCGGTCGAGCAGTATCTGGAGGCGAGACTCGGCCTCGATGCGCCGCGCCTGGCCCGTTTGCGCGCGTTGCTGCTGGAGGCGCCGCCCGGCATGGGTTGACGCCCGCCGCCGCCGGCTCTTTGCTGGCGGCGTTCGAGGACCGGAAACAGGGGGAACTGCCGTGCCGCGCCGACGCTTGCCGGGATTGACCATACTCGCGGCCCTGCCGTTTCTCGCCGGCTGCGACCTCACGGCGCAGCAGATGCCGCCCTCACACCCCTATTTCGTGTTCTTCGCGCCCAACAGCGCCGCGCTGGATGGAACGGGGCGGACGATCGTCGCCGACGCTGCGGCGTATGCGAAGGTCTACCCGCTCGCCCCGATCGCGGTCACCGGGTATGGCGACCCCGCCGTCGGCGCTGCCGATGCTGCACGCATGGCGCGGCTGCGCGCCGACGCGCTGGTGAAGGAACTCACGGCCGACGGCGTCGATGCCAGGCGCATCGCCGTCCGTCCGCCTGCGGTCGGCGCCGACGTCGCCTCCTCGCAGGCGGCGCGGCGTGGCGACATCGTCGTCGGCCTGCTGCCCTGAGGCGCCGGGCCGGCTACCTGCGCGCCTGATCCCTGCGGCGCCGCGCCAGGCCCAGGATCGCCAGCCCGCCGAGCGCGGCGAGGGCAGAGCCGGCGAAGACCGCACGCTTGGCCTGCGCGAGCAAGGCGGGATCGGCGAAGGCGAGGTCGCCAATGAACAGGCTCATGGTGAAGCCGATGCCGCACAGGCCGGCGGCACCGAGCAGATGGACGGGCCGGATCTCCGGCGCGAGGCGCACCAGCCCGAGCCGGATGGCGAGCTGGGTGGTGGCGAACACGCCGATGGGCTTGCCCACGAGCAGCCCGGCCAGAATGCCGAGCGTGACCGGATCGGCCCAGCCGCCGCCCCCGCCCAGGCCGACGCCGGCATTGGCGAGGCCGAACAGCGGCAGGACCCCGAGCGCCACGATCCAGCCCAGCGAACGCTCCAGGCGCACGGTTTGCGTGGCCGGCACGGCGAAGGCGAGCGCCACGCCGGCCAGCGTCGGATGCAGGGCACTGGCGCGCAAGAGCAGCCAGAGGCCGAGGAAGCCGGCCGGGATCGCGGCCCATCCGAGCGCGTCCGGCAAGCGCGGCCCGGCCCAGCGCAGGGCCAGCCACAGCGCCGCCGCAGCGCCCAGCGGCACCGGGACGACGGCGTGGCCGAACGCGAGCGCGATCACCGCGATGGCGATGAGGTCGTCGATGATGGCGAGCGCGGCGAGGAACGTCGCCAGCGCCTCCGGCACGCCGCGCCCGGCGAGGCGGAGCATGGCGAGGGAGAAGGCGATGTCGGTCGCCAGCGGCACGGCCCAGCCTTGGCGCGCTGCCGGGTCGTGCCAGGCGAGCGCGAGATAGAGCGCCACCGGCAGCACCGCCCCGCCGGCGGCGGCCAGCGCCGGCGCCGCCGCTCGTCGCGGTGAGGCCAGCGCCCCCGTGCTCATCTCGCGGCGGATCTCGAGCAAGACGAGCAGGAAGAAAAGGCTCATCAGGCCCTGATTGATCCATTCGAGCAGGCTCGTACCGGCGAGGGGCAGGGCCTTGAGCGAGTCCAGCAGCCCGGCGGCGCCGGAATTCGCCCAGATCAGCGATGCGGTCGACCCGGCGATGAGCAGGGCGCCGCCGACGCGCTCGGCGTGAAGGAATCCGCCGAGCGCGCGATCCGGGGCGCTGTCCTGGTTCAGGGTTCGATCACCGCGTGCCCGGCGCGCGCGAGTCGTTCGGCGATCTCGCGCCGGAGCCCGGGCTGGCCGGCGGTCTCGATCGCGCCGCAGACCAGGCGCAGCTGCCGCCGCAGCGCATGCACCTCGTCGAGCAGGCCCAGCACCACCGGCAGGGTCTCCTCGTCGATGGCGAGATCGGCGGTGAGTTCATGGATCAGCCGCACCCGGGCGAGGTCGATCTCGCGGAACAGGAAGCAGCCGGCGTGGCGCTCGGGCCGCACCCAGGCGGCCTCGATCCAGCGCGCCAGGGCGACGGGATCGAGCCCGGTGACGAGGGTGCAGACGGTTTGCTCGGTGATCATGCCCCCTCCGCCAGATGCCGGCGCGGGTCGGCGGCCTGCGACGGCGACCAGCCGCGCAGGAATTCCGTCAGAGCCGCGTCGGCGGTGCCGATGCTGACTTTCAGCGTCACGTACTGGTCGCCCGCCGGCCGGCCGCCATGGGCCGGTACGCCGCGCCCGCGCAGGCGCAGGCGGGTGCCGCTGTCGGAACCGGGAGGAATGGCGAGGCTGACCCGCCCGGCGACGGTGGGCACGTCGATCTTCGCGCCCAGCACCGCTTCCTTGAGGCTGACCGGCAGCTCGAGATGGATGTCGTCGCCGTCGCGGCGGAAATGCGGATGCGCTGCGACCGCGATCTCCACCATCGCGTCCCCCGGCGGGCCGCCATTGAGCCCGGCGCCGCCCTGGCCGGCGAGCCGCAGCACCTGGCCATCGGCGAGGCCGGGAGGGATGCGCACGGCGATGTCCTTGCCGTCGGGCAGGGTGATGCGCCGAGTCGCGCCGTTGACGGCTTCGAGGAAGCTGACCGTGAGGTGGTAGAGATGGTCCTGGCCGCGCAGCCGCATCGCCTCGCCCCCGCCGCCGGAGCGGAAGAAGCTGCCGAGAATGTCGCCCAGCTCCTCCTCGGACAGGCCGCTTTCGCCGCCGGAATCGGCGGGACCCCGCGGGCGATGGCGCGCGCCGTAGCGCGTCCCGTACCGCGTCCCTTGGGCGCCCTCGGCGTGGCTGCGGTAGTAGGCCCGCTCCGGCTTTTCCTGGCCGGAGGCGTCGATCTCGCCGCGGTCGTAGCGCCCCCGCTTGTCGGCGTCGGAGAGCAGTTCGTAGGCGGCGGAAATCGATTTGAACCGCTCTTCGGCGGCGCGGTCGCCGGGGTTCAGATCCGGGTGGTTCTGCTTGGCCAGTTTGCGATAGGCGCGTCGAATCTCGTCCGCGCTGGCGGTCCGGCCGACGCCGAGACGCTCATAGGGATCCTGTTCGGGCAACTCAATCCGCCTCCTGTTGCGCCGCGCGCCGCCCGGGCCGGGCCAGGCGCGCCGAACTCACCACCGCACCGGCAGCCGAGAAGCTTGCCGCCAGCAGCAGCGTCACGCGGGCCCCATCCGTCCCGGCGAGGGCGAACACCAGGGCAACCAGCGCCGCCCCGACGGTCTGCCCGGTCAGCCGCGCGGTGGAGAGCATGCCGCTCGCCCCGCCGCTGCGTCCGGCCGGCGCGGCCGCCAGCATGGCGCGGTTGTTCGGCGACTGGAAGAGGCCGAAGCCGATGCCGCAAATGCCCATCCGCCAGACGATGTCCAGCCCGCTCGGCTGCACCGGCAGTTGCGCCAGGGCGAGCAGGCCGGCGAGCATGGCGCCGAGGCCGATGCCGCACAGGATCCCGGGCGGATAACGGTCGGCGAGACGGCCGGAGATCGGCGCGACCAGCGCCAGGGAGGCCGGCCAGGCGCTCATCAGCAACCCGGTTTCCACCTGGTTCCGCCCGAGCGGGCCTTGCAGGAAGAAGGGCAGCGAGACCAGCGCCAGGGTCTGCGCGCCGAAGGCGCCGACCGAGGTGCCGACGGCCAGTGCGAAGTCGGCCCGGCGCAGCAGATCGATGGGGAACAGCGGCGCGGTTCTCGCGCGCTGGCGCTCGACCAGCAGCGCCAGAGTGATCGCCGCGGCCAGCAGTTCGAGCCCGGCGAGCCGCGCGCCCAGCCCATGGGCGAAGCCGCTGATCGCGGTGATCAGCAGGCCGAAGGCGAGCGCGTTGAGCAGCGCGCTCGGCATGTCGAAGCGGTGTGCGGTGCCGGCGCTGTCGGGCAGGGTGCGCCGGGCGATGGCCAGCGCGGCGATGCCGAACGGGATGTCGATCGCGAACAGAAACGGCCAGGAGGCGATGGCGAGAATGCCGGCGGCGACGGTCGGGCCGGCGGCGGAGGAGATCGCCACGATCAGCGCGTTCATGCCGAGCCCGCGCCCGAGCCGGTCGCGCGGATGGATGATGCGCACCAGGGCGGTGTTCACGCTCATGATGCCGGCGGCGCCGAAACCCTGGACGATGCGGGCCACCGTCAGGAGGGCCAGCGAGCCGGTGAAGGCGCAGGCGAAGGAGGCCAGCGCGCCGGCGGTGAAGATCGCCAGCCCGGCGCGGTAGATGCGGGCATAGCCGAGACTGTCGCCAAGCGAGGCCAGCGGCAGCAGCGAGACCATGACGGCGAGCTGGAAGGCGTTGACCACCCAGATCGCCGCCATCGGCGTGGCGCGCAGATCGCGCGCGATGGTCGGCAGGGCGACGTTGACCGCGGCCGCGTCCAGCACGGCGAGGGAAATGGTCAGCGCGATGGTCGCCATCGCCCAGGCGCGCGGGCCAGCGGGCAGTCCGTCCTCGGGCAGCGCGGCGGGGGGCTCCATAGCTGCCTTGTCGCCTTGGATGGCGGCGAGGGCAAGGCGGGCGAGACCGTGCAGCCATGCGTCGTCGCACGCTGCCGGGACACCTATATCCTGTGGTGAAGTCCTGCTTTACCGATCTCCGGAGACACGCCATGTCCGCATCTGCTCAATCCGCCGGGTCCGTGCCCCAGCCTGGCGTCGTTCTGGCCATCGAGGGCATGCACTGCGATGGCTGCGTCCGCTCGGTTTCACGCGTGCTCACCCGTATCGAGGGCGTCGAGGCGGCCGAGGTCGATCTCGAACGCGGCCGCGCCGTCATCCGCGGCGCCGCCGATCCGGCGGCGCTGGTGGCGGCGGTGCGCAAGGCCGGGTTCGGTGCCGAACTGGCTGCAGGGTAGCTGGGAGGACGGGCGAGCATGATGGACGGGGTCGCGGCGGCGCGGGAGCAGCTCCGGCTGCCCATCGCCGGCATGACGTGCGCGACCTGCGTCGGGCGTGTGGAGCGCGCGCTCGATGCCGTGCCCGGTGTCGAGGCGCATGTCGATCTGGCCTCCGAGAGCGCATCGGTCAGTTTCGATCCGGGCCTGGCCGATCCCGCCCGCCTCGCCGCGGCGGTCGCCGATGCCGGCTACGAGGTGCCGGAGGAGACGCGGGATTTCGCCATCACCGGCATGACCTGCGCCAGTTGCGCCGGCCGCGTGGAGCGCGCGCTGGCCGCCGTGCCAGGCGTGCGGCGAGTGGAGGTGAACCTGGCGACCGAGCGGGCGCGCGTCGCCGGCATCGCGCCGCGCCCGGCGGCGCTGATCGAGGCCGTGCAGGCGGCCGGCTACGGTGCCGATCTGCTCACCGGCGATGCCGAGCGCGACCGCGCCCGGGCGGCCGCGGAGCAGCGGCGGTTGCGCTGGCTGGCGGTGCAGGTCGCGGCGGCCGCGGTGCTGAGCGTGCCGCTGATGCTGCCGATGGTTGGCATCGCGCTGCCGGGCTGGCTGGCGCTGCTGCTTGCCACGCCGGTGCAGTTCGGCCTCGGCGCCCGCTTCTACCGCGCCGGCTGGAAGGCGCTGCGCGCTGGCACCGGCAACATGGACCTGCTCGTCGCCCTCGGCACCTCCACGGCCTACGGCTACAGCCTCGTCCTCGTCGCCAGCGGGCATGGCGGACATACCGATTTCGAGGCCGCCGCCGTCGTCATCACCCTGGTGATGTTCGGTAAGCTCCTCGAGGCGCGGGCCAAGCGGGCGACCGGGGTGGCGATCCGCGCGCTGATGGCGCTGCGCCCCGAGCGCGCCCGCGTCGAGCGCAACGGCGCCGAACTCGACCTCGCCGTCGCCGCCATCGTGCCGGGCGACATCGTGGTGATCCGCCCCGGTGAGCGCATCCCGGTCGATGGCAGCGTGCTCGCCGGCCACAGCCAGGCCGATGAGAGCCTGCTCACCGGCGAGAGTCTGCCCGTCGCCAAGCAGCCCGGCGATCGTGTCATCGGCGGCGCGATCAACGGCTCTGGCCTGCTGCGCGTTACCACCGGTGCGGTGGGCGAGGCGAGCGCGCTGGCGCGGATCATCGCCCTGGTCGAGGGCGCGCAGGCGGCGAAGGCGCCGGTGCAGCGGCTGGTGGACCAGGTCGCCGCCGTTTTCGTGCCGGTTGTACTGGCAATCGCCGTGGTGGCGCTGCTCGGCTGGTGGCTGCTCGCCGGCGATTTCGCCCAAGGGCTGCTGGCGGCCGTCGCGGTGATGGTGATCGCCTGTCCCTGCGCGCTCGGTCTGGCGACGCCGGCGGCGCTGCTCGCCGGCACGGGCGCGGCGGCGCGGGCCGGCATCCTCGTCCGCGATGCCGAAGCGCTGGAGCAAGCGCATGCGGTGGATATGCTCGTGCTGGACAAGACCGGCACCGTCACCGAGGGGCGCCCGGTGGTCTCGGAGATCCGCGCCGAGGGTATCGGTGAGGAGGCACTGCTGTCGCTGGCCGCCGCGGCGCAGGCGGGCAGCACCCATCCGCTGGCGCGCGCCGTGCTCGCCCGCGCCGAGGGGCTGGAGCGGCCGGCGCCCGAGGCGCTGGAGGACCATCCGGGCAAGGGCATCATCGCTCGCGTCCAGGGGCGGCGGCTGGTGATCGGCACGGCGCAACTCCTGGCCGAGCACGGGGTGGTGGCCGATCCCGAGGCGGCGGCGGGGCTGGCGGCGCAGGGCCGCAGCATCATGCACCTCGCCTGGCTCGATCCCGAACCGAGCCGGCTCGGGCTGATCGCCGTCACCGACCCGATCAAGCGCGGCGCGGCGGAGGCGGTGCGCCGGCTCGGCGCGATGGGTGTCCAGACCGTGCTGCTGACAGGGGACAATGCCCGCACCGCCGCCGCCGTCGGCGCCGCGCTCGGCATCGCGACCGTGCGCGCCGAGGTGCTGCCGGCGGACAAGGCGGCGGAAATCGGCCTGCTCCGCGCGGCGGGGCACTGCGTCGCGATGGTGGGGGACGGGGTGAACGACGCCCCGGCGCTGGCTGCGGCGGATATCGGCATCGCCATGGGCGGCGGTGCCGATGCCGCCATGGCGGCGGCGGGGATCACCCTCATGCGCGGCGACCCGCTGCTGATCCCGGCCGCCCTGGCGGTGAGCCGGGCGACGCGGCGCAAGATCCGGCAGAACCTGTTCTGGGCGTTCTTCTATAACGTGATCGGCCTGCCGCTGGCCGCTCTGGGCCTGCTCAATCCGGTGCTGGCCGGCGCGGCGATGGCGCTGTCCTCGGTCAGCGTGGTCAGCAACGCGCTGCTGCTGCGCGGCTGGCGGGTGCCGAGTTCTTGATCCCGTCCGGCACTTCCGTCACAACGGATGACCACGAGAAGGGGAACGCGCATGCCGGACGTGGCGGGACACGGCATCGAGACACCGAAATACGGTTTCGTCGATGCGCTGCGCGGCTATGCGATCTTTCTCGTCATGGGTTGCCACGCTCTCTTGTCCTATTCGGGGTTGGTCTGGCCGGTGAAGCGCCTGGCCAGCCTGGGATGGCACGGGGTGCAGTTGTTTTTCGTCGCCAGCAGTCTGACGCTGCTGCTGTCCTGGACCAACCGGGCGGGGCGTGAGGCGCGTCCCGCGGCCGCGTTCTTCATCCGCCGGGTGTTCCGGATCGCGCCGATGTATTATGCTGCATTTCTTGCCTATCTCGTCGTCGTCCCTCCCGGAGCAGCGTTTTCTCTCGTTCACGCCCTGGCGACATTGGGCTTCGTCAACGGCTGGAGCCCGGGGCTGCTGTCGATGGTCGAGGGCAGTTGGGCGGCGGTGCCCGGCAGTTGGAGCGTCGCGGACGAGTTCGGGTTCTACCTGTTCTTTCCGGTGCTCGCCGGGTTGATCACGACGCTGCCGCGGGCGGTTTTGGCGCTGCTCCTGTCGCTGGTCGCAGCCTTCCTGCTCAATCGTTTCGCCTTTCAGCTCTGGGTCGGGCCTTACGGCTGGAAGGCGACGGACCAGTTTCTCTATTACTGGCTGCCGAACCAGTTGCCGGTTTTCATGGTCGGCTTCTGCACCTTCCATGCCTTGGCCCGGCTGCATGCGCCGGATGGATGGGTAGGGGCGCGAGGGCTGATCGCGCGCCATGGCAGTGTGCTGGCCGCGCTGGCCTGGGTAGGGTTTTTCGCGCTCGGCTACGTCGTGCTGCCGCGCAAGCCGGTGCTGACGGTGCCTTTCCTGCCGGTGCACGTGATCGCCGCGATGGCGTTCGCGGTGCTGACTGTGGCGCTGGCGCTGGCGCCGCGCTCGCCGTTCAATAATCGTGCCATCCGCGCGCTCGGCCGTGTCAGCTTCAGCGCCTACCTGGTGCATTTCGGGGTCATCGACCTGCTTGGCCCTGCCATGCCAGGCGTGTTCGCGCTCGACTCGACCGGGATGGAGGGCATCTGGCGGGCGACACTATTTCTCGCCGCGGTCGTGGGCGTGACCTGGCTGATTTCGGCGGCAACGTTCCGGATTGTGGAGCAGCCGATGATCGGGCTGGGCAAGGCGCTGTGCGCGCGGCTTGGTGCGGCGCGTCCGATTGTCGCCGTCGGGTCCGCCCGTTCCTGAAGTGATCCTGTCCGGCGCAACCGTGCGTCAGGCTGGGATCGCGACCCCCGCTGCCGGCGTCGGCGCGGTCACGTTGGCGAGGAACCCCTCGAAGACCAGCAGCAGCCACAGCGGCATCGCGTGGTCGAAGCGACCGGATTCGTGCTCATCGAGCAGCCGAACGGCGGCTTCGCGGCGGAAGAAGCCGCTGTCCATCATCGGCTCGCTGAGCAGGCGCGCGCGCACGGCGGCGATATCACGGCGGAGCCGCGTGCCGAGGGCGACGGCGAAGCCCTGCTTCGGGCGATAGAGGATCTCCTGCGGAAGATAGGGTTCCATCGCCGATTTGAGCAGGAATTTGCCTTCGCCGCCGCGCAGCTTGAGCGAGGCGGGCAGGCTTAGGCCGAAGCCGACGACTTCGTGGTCGAGGATCGGGCAGCGCACTTCCAGCGAATTGGCCATGCTGGTGCGGTCCACCTTGGTCAGGATGTCGCCGACCAGCCAGGTGTTGAGATCGACATATTGCGCCTGGCGCAGGGCATCGTCGGTGCCGGACTCGTCGATCAACGCGGCAATCCGATCGGCCGGATCGTAGCCGTCCAGCCGTGCCGCGAAGCGCTCGCTGAACAACGCCCTTCGCTGCTCCGCTTGCATCCGCTGCATCGTCGCGAAATAGCCGAGCGCGGAGTCGAGGCTGATTTCGGTCAGCGTCGTCTTGGCCCGCAGCCAGCGCGGCGCACGGTCCAGCTTCGGATAGGCGCGGGCGAGGCGGCCGATCGCGTGGCGGCGCAGGGGGGCGGGGATGAACCGGCGCACCGCCTCGGTGAGCAGATGCCAGCGATAGCGGCGATAGCCGGCGAACACTTCGTCTCCGCCATCGCCCGATAGCGCGACGGTGACGTGGCGGCGGGTGAGCGCGCACACGCGATGCGTCGGCACCGAGGAATGGTCGCCGAACGGCTCGCCGAAGATTCCAGCCTGCGCGCGTGCGGCATCGATGTAGTCGACGCTTGTGCGGTCCGTGTGCTGCGCCGTGTCGTAGCGCCGCGCGACCATCTCGGCGAACGGCGATTCGTCCTCTGCACCCTCGAAGCCGATGGTGAACGTAGCCAGCGGGCCGTCATGCTGGCTGGCTGCAAGGGCGACGACGGCGCTGGAATCGACGCCGCCGGAGAGGAAGGCGCCGAGCGGCACGTCCGACATCAGCCGTGCGCCCGTCTGCCGGTGCAGCAGCGCGGTGAGCTGCGCGCGAGCTTCCGTCTCGTCGAGCGCGCGTTCCGCCGCTGGCGCACGCCAGTAGCGCCGCGGGGTGGCGGGTTCGGCGCCGTGTTCGAGAAGTAGGTAGTGCGCCGCCGGAAGTTTCTCGATATCTGCATAGATCGAGGCCGGGTCCGGCACGTAGCCGTAGGCGAAGAAATCGGCCACGGCATCATCGCGGATGCGGCGCGGCAGGTCCGGAACCTCCGCCAGCGCCGCGAGTTCGGAGGCGAAATAGAGCGTGCCGTCGGCGCCGCGGCCGTAATAGAGCGGCTTCTTGCCGAGCCGGTCGCGGGCGAGGAAGAGCTGGCGGCGGTTGGCGTCCCACAGCGCGAAGGCGAACATGCCCGAAAGGTGCTGCAGACAGTCCGGTCCCCAGCTTTCCCAGGCATGGATGATGGCTTCCGTGTCGCAGCGATTGCGGAAGACATGGCCCTTGGCGAGCAGGGTCTCGCGCAGGGCGACGTGGTTGTAGATCTCGCCGTTGAAGACGATGGCGACGGTGCCGTCCTCATTGTACATGGGCTGATCGCCGCCGCCGATATCGATGATCGCCAGGCGGCGATGGCCGAGGCCGATGCCGGGCGCGACGTAGAACCCGTCGCCGTCCGGCCCGCGATGGCGCAGCGCCGTGGTCATGCGGCGCAGCAGCGCAGCATCGACCCGGGCTGCGGCCTGCTGGTGGAAAATTCCCGCGAGTCCACACATCGCCGCCCCCACGTCCTGCCGCCAAGTGATGCACGCCGCCCACAGGCCGCGACGATCGTCCCGTGCCGCTCACGGAGAATTGACCAACCGGCTTTCGATTCGGTAAATCGTCACGGGCATCGGCGGGCGCGGTCGCGTAGTCGTGCGTGCGAGTCTAGACGGTGCCCGCGTGCCTGTCAGCAGCCGCGCTGGTGTTCTGCCAGTGCGTCCCGTTTTCTGCGTGCCGTTTCGCAGTTCGCAACGCGTTGCGACTTGCTGTGGCGCGCGCGTGTGCGCGACCCGGCGGACTGGTCGTTTTCAGACTTCGTTCACGATCTCGTGTGATTGTCTAACAAATGCTACGATCTCTTTTAGTGGGAGCATTCTAAATGAGTGGAACTTCAAGCGCAAGCGCGGAATCCGTCCCAGCGGTGCCGCAACCCCAGGCCCAGGGCGACATCGTCGGCCTGGTCCTGCAGAACGCGCAGGGGACCGCGCTGCCCTCGCAATATGTCAGTTTCGGCCAGGTTTTCGCCGCCGGCGCGGTGCCGCCCTCGGCGCAGCTGGTCGCCTATGTCGATGGCCACACCATTCCCGTCCAAATGGACGTCAAGACCACCAACGCCGACGGTTCGGTGGCGATGGCCGTGCTCACCCTGCTCCAGCCGGCGCTCGCCGCCGGCGCGTCGGCCGGGGTGATGCTGTCGCTGGCACCAGCCGCCACGACCGCGCCAGCCGCCACGACCGCGCCGGCAGCCGCGACCGTTGCCAGCGAGATGGCGGCGCACGGCTACGACGTCGCCGTCAATCTCGCGATCCAGGGCGGCAGCACCTACACGCTGAACGTCGCCAATCTGCTGAGTGCGGCCGCGCCCGGCAGCGTGACGAAGCTGATGAGCGGCCCGCAGGCGACCGAGGTCCAGTTCCAGACCGATGTCACCAGTTCGCTGCGCATGGTCTTCAACGTCACCGCCTATGCCGACGGGACGTTCAAAACCGACGTGCAGTTCAACAACGACCTCGCCATGCAGCCCACGGGCGGGACGCTGACCTACAGCGCCACGATCACGCAGGGCGGCGCGACGGCCTATCAGGTCAACAACCTGACGCAATACCAGTATGAAGACTGGAACAAGACGATCTACACCGGCAGCGCCGCACCGGGCGTCAATGTCCAGCACGACATCGCCTATCTCGAACAGAACGGCGTGATCCCGAATTATGACTATGTCGACGGTGCTCCCAGATCCTACATCGCCACTGAGGCGACCCAGATCGCCAGCGCCGGGTGGAATGCGCCGCTCACAAGCGATGGAATTACGCAATACATGCCGATGACCGGCGGGCGAGCGGATATCGGCCCGACGACGAGCACCAATGCGATCTGGCTGATGACGCAGGATCCCACCGCGGCGCAGTATGCGCTGGGCCAGGCGCAAGCGGGAGCCGGGGTTCCGTGGAATTTCTATAACCCGCAGGCCGGAACCTGGCTTAACACCTCGCAGTACCCCAGCCTGGAAAGTACGGGATGGGGAAGCGGCGTGACGACGCTGACCCAGGGGGTGAACCCGACCAATAACGGTTGGACACCGGATGTGTCGCATCAGCCAGACCTGTTCTACGACGCCTACATCCTGACCGGGAACCAGACCTACCTCGATGCGCTCAACGCTCAGGCGGCATATGGGGTTAGTTCGCTATGGCCCGCGATGCGCGACAACGCGATTGGAAGCACCACACCAAACAATGTGATCTTCGGTAATCAGCTGCGTGGCGCAGCCTGGACGCTGCGTCAGGTTGATGAGGCGGCCTACGCCAATCGCACTGGGTCGGCGGAGAAGGCGTATTTCGCCACCGTCATGAATGACAATTGGAGCTGGCTCGCCAGCCAGTTGCCATCACTGACGAAGCTCGAAGGGCAGGCGGCCGGTTGGATTCCGGACCCGTATGGGAACCCGCTCGCAACCGCGCCGTGGATGCAGGACTATTTCGTCAGCACCGCGGTCGAGGCGGCCCAGATGGGCAACCAGAACGCGGTCACCTACCTGAAATGGGCGACGAACTTCATCGCCGGCGCCGTCCTCAATCTTGGCTCGGATGGCATAAACTACAATCTGGACGTCTATTCGGTGGCGAATGCCCCGACCTCCAACGGACAAATCTACTGGAGCTCGGCAACGAACTCCTGGGCCTACTGGCAGCCGCTCACGACGTGGAGCGCGATCGAGCAGAACCAGCAGGCCGCCGGGAACGCGAACGGCACGAGCTGGGCGCAGAGCAATGGCGACTTCGGCGCGCTGCAGATGCAGGCCCTCGCCGGCATCATCACCGTCACCCAGTCCACCGAGGCGATGCAGGCCTTCGCCGAGATCGCCGGCAGCGGTGCGCCTTACACCAGTGCGGCCGCGATCCAGGCGCAGTCCCAGTTCGACATCGTGCCGCGCATGCCGGACGGGCATCTGCTCACGCTGGGCAATCTGTTCACCTTCGACAGCACCGCGCCCGGGATCGATCGCGGCGCCGGCACGGCCGACCAGCTCATCGTCGAGATGGGCAATGCGAATGTCACGCTCGCGGGCGGTAATGGCGGGGCGAACATTCTGGCGACGTTTGGCGCCGGCAACGATGTGCTGCAAGGCGGCAGCCAGGGGAATTTCATCTTCGGCGGGCCCGGCGCGGACACGATCATCGGCGGTGCCGGCACGAACTACATGAAGGCCGGAAGCGGCGCGACCACCTTCATTCTCAACAGCGCCGTCCAGGCCACCGATACGATCGACGGGTTCAATCTCAGCAACGATCACATCGACATCGTCGGCAGTTCCGGCCAGGCGCTGGAGCCCGAGCAGATCAATGCAATCATTGCCGGCGCGACCACGGACGCGGCAGGCAACGCCGTTCTCTCTCTCGGTGGCGGCCACCTCGTGACACTCGACGGCGTCGCGCTGTCGCAACTCTCGCCGTCGCTCTTCGCGCCTGCCCCGGCGCCCGTCATCAGCGGCAGCAGCGGCGCCGTCTCGTCCACATTGCCGCCGCCGACGACCCCGCCGCCAGTGACGTCATCGACGTCCGGCACGGGGCCGATGACCCTGACCAGTTCGGGCCAGTCGGTGACGGGTGGATCGTCGCTGCTGACGGTCGTGGACCAGGCCGGCGGCAACACGGTGACGGGTGGCGCGGGCGGGCTGGTGTTCAGCACCACGGCGGGCGGCGACCTGATCCAGACCGCTGCGGCTGCGACGGACACGATCGACCTCGCGCTGGCGAGCACGGTGGTCAGCAACGGCACTGACGTGATCAACGGCGGCACCGTGGGGGCGAACCAGACCATCACCGCCAACGGCGCGGCGACGATCACCGGCAGCACCGGCAGCAATGTCTATACGCTGAACGGCGTGGACAACCTCGCGAGCAGCGGCACCGACACGGTGAAAGTGGGGCAGGGGGCGCAGGCGACGATCGCGGCAACGAACTCCCTCAGCGTGACCGAAGCAGGTGCCACCGTCTCGCTGAGCGTCACCGGCAACGGTACCGTCGGCATCAGCGGCGGCGCGGCCACCATCAGTGGCGCGGCGACCGTTGCCGGGGCAGTGAACCAGGGGCTGAGCCTCACCACCGGCGCGACCGGCGGCGTCGCCGTCACCGCCGGCGACGGTCTGCTCTCCATCGACAGCGCTGGCGCCGACACGATCCAGGCTGGCTCTGGCCATCTGATGCTGAACAGCCTGGCCGGGGCCAACGACACCGTCACCGGCGGCAGTGGCGCGCTGCTGGCGTTCGGGCCCGGCAATGTCACTTTCACCGGCGGTACCGGGTCGGCGAATATCGGCGGCTATCCGGGCAGCACGCTGGATGTCACCGCCGGCAGCGGTGCCGTCACCATCATCGGCGGCAGTTCGGTCAACTTCGTCGCCGGCTCCGGCACGGCGGACGTGGTGGAGTATGCCGGCAACGAGAACATCGTGTTCGGCAGCGGCAGCGCGACAGTCATCGGCGGCACCGGAACTGATACCTACACGTTCGCGGCTGGCCAAGGCGGCGGCACCGAGACGATCTACGGCTACGATCCGACCAAGGACCAGCTGAAATTCCAGGGTTTCACCGGCAATCCGGTGGCGAGCGAGGCGGTGACCGGGGGTGCCCTCACCGTCGGGCTCGTGAACGGCACCACCCTGATCCTGCCTGGCATCACCGACCCGGGCCTCGTCGGGCCGCAGAAGCGCACCCTGACGAGTTCGGGCCAGACGGTGACGGGGGGTTCCGCGCCGCTGACCGTCGTCGACCAGGCCGGCGGCAACACGGTGATGGGCGGCTCCGGCGGGCTGGTGTTCAGCACCACGGCGGGTGGCGACCTGATCCAGACGGCCTCGGGGGCGACGGACTCCATCGTTCTCGCACTGGCGAGCACGGTGGTGAGCAACGGCACTGACGTGATCAACGGCGGCACCGTGGGAGCGAACCAGACCATCATCGCGAACGGCGCGGCGACGATCACCGGCAGCACCGGCAGCAATGCCTATACGCTGAATGGTGTGGACAGCCTGGCGAGCAACGGCACCGACACGGTGAAGGTGGGGCCGGGGGCGCAGGCGACGATCACTGCAACGAAATCGGTGAGCGTCACCGAGACCGGCGCAACCGTTTCGCTGAATGTTGCCGGTGTTGGCACCGTCGGCATCAGCGGCGGTGCGGCCACCATCAGCGGCGCGGCGAACCAGAGCGACACTCTGACAACGAGTGCCACCGGCGGCGTCGCGGTGACGGGGGGCAGCGGCGGGCTCTCGGTGGTCAGCGGCGGTGCCGACACGATCCACGCCGGCTCGGGCAACCTGATGCTGACGAGCCTGTCCGGTGCCAACGACAGTGTCACCGGCGGCGCCGGCGCCTTCGACAGCTACGGCTCCGGCAGCCTCACCTTCACCGGCGGTTCCGGGTCGGCGAACATCACCGGCTATCCCGGCAGCACGCTGAACGTCACCGCGGGCAGCGGCAATGTCACCCTCGTCGGCGGAAGCTCGGTGAATTTCACGGCGGGGTCCGGTTCGGCCATCGTCGTGGTGTGGACCGGCGCCGACCATATCGAACTCGGCACCGGCAGCACGACCATCCTCGGTGGCATGGGGACGGACACCTACGAGTTCGCCGCCGGCCACGGTGGCGGGTCCGACACGATCTACTTCTTCAATCCGAACACCTCGACGCTGCAGTTCAAGGGCTTCTCCAGCAATCCCGTGCAGAGCCAGACCTTGTCTGCGGGTGGGCTTCGTGTGGCCCTGACCGACGGGACGCAGATCAACCTGCCGGGGATGACCACGACGCTCTCGAGCAGCATGATCCATCTGACCTGATCGGGAGGCTCGCCGTGCCTGGCATCGCGCGATGCCAGGCACGGCGCTCCGCGACCTATCGCACGCTTCCCGGGCCGACGAGCGCTTCGACCTGGCCCGTCAGCTGGTTGCCGACCAGCTCGGCCGGTGTCGGCGTTTGGTTGCGCACGAACACCGTCCGGTTCGGCAGGTCGGAGCGGAACTGGTTGTCCCGTATCAGGATCTGCCGCGTCGGATGGCGCGTGCCCTCGGCGCCGAGGGCGATCGCGGTCTGCGGGTTGTCCGATCGAGGGCCTTTCTGCAGCCGGTTGCGTTCGATCAGCACGTCGCCGCCGTTCGGTACGT
Organism: Acetobacteraceae bacterium; assembly: GCA_027449745.1. GTDB lineage: Bacteria > Pseudomonadota > Alphaproteobacteria > Acetobacterales > Acetobacteraceae > JAJZVV01. The sequence goes on from DAIDKZ010000205.1 coordinate 61,341, forward strand.
CGATCAGATAGCTGGAGTTGCCGTCCACTCCGTCCTCGATCGTCGTATCGACGATCTCGGTCCGCGCGGCGCGGGACTTGATGTGGTGGCCGACATGCTGGTGGCGGAACACCGAGCGCTCCACATGCAGGAGAGCCAACTGGCCGGCATAGATGCCGTGCGCGCAGGCCGGCGCGCAGACGCCATTGTCGATGAAGCGGCTGGCGATGATGCTGAGCGTGCTGTGCGGGGAGGCGGCGGTGAGAATGCCGTCCTCATTGTCGATGAAGGCGCTGTCGCGCACGGTGAGATCCGGCCCCTCGACGCGGATGCCGGCGCCATTGCGATCAGCATCCCGGGCGTGCTCGAAGCGAAGCCCGACGATGGTGATGCCGGCGCCATCGATGACGAACAGCGCCTTGCCCTGGCAGACCGGCCCGGTGATCACCACCCCCGGACCGGCTGCTTCGATGGTCAGCCGATTGGCCCGCCAGACGGCACAGTCCCGATAGGTCCCAGGATCGATCACGACCCGATCACCATCGCGCGCCCGCGCCGCCGCTTGGCTCGGCGCTGTCAGCGCCCGCCCGGGCCCCACCGCAAGCACGCGGGGCTCGGCGGCGCCGACGCAGGCGGTGAGGAGGGAGGCCGACAGGGCGAAGATCGCGGCTGGTATGCTGAGCCTGATGCGGCACCGCATCGGCCCTACTCGCCGACTGTTGGGCGTAAATGTGCCTGCGCGGTCTCGGCCAGGAAGCCGGGCCGTCTAGCGGTGACGGGTTGAAGGTAGCGCATGATCGGCAGTTCGACGAACCGATGGAGCAGGGAAGCTACGATCACTGCCGCCGCCGCTGCTGCAAGCCCCACGCTCCAGCCAGGGAAGAACCGAATGACGCCGAGCGATGCGAGCGCGTGCGCAAAAAGACCAATGACGATGGTGTGCACGAGATAGAGCGCGTAAGAGGCGGCGCCGAAAAAGGCGCCGATGGCCCCAACGTGCAGCCGACCGCTCCGCTCCGCCGTCGCCAGTCCGAGCAGGGTCAGTGCGGCAGCGGCGCCGAACAGGCTCGCGCTGAGCGGGCCGCCCCATGCGATCAGATTGAGGTTTTCCAGAATGCCGACGGCGAGGAAGCCGACGATACCGGCGACTGCAATCGCGATCGGACGCGACGGCGGGTGGTAAATTGCGGCATAAGCGACTGCGATTCCGGCAAAGAATTGCAGGTGATAGAATGCCGCGATGAAACCGAGATGGTCGCCAAACAACCCCAACGCCTTCCCAAGTATCGAGACAAGCCAGAGTGCAAAGGCGATCATCCCGATGCGGCGTGATGCGACGGCGAGGGCGAACAGAAGATAGAACAGCATCTCATGTTCGAGCGTCCAGGCCGGACCGACCAGCGGGTCCGTAGCCTGCGGCAGGAGCAGGAATGACTTCAGGACGTACGGGAATCCGACCAACTTCTCCGGGTCGTGTGATAGCAGCGCCAACGTCAGAGCAATGAGCGTGACAAACCAGTAGATCGGATAAATCCGGGTTAGGCGTCGCCATGCGTAGCGACGAAATGCAGTCGGCGTTCCTATATCTGTATAATGCACGTAAAAAATTATAAATCCACTCAATGTAAAGAAAAAATCGACCCCAGCGTGGCCAAACTTGAATAAGTCCCCAAAAACATTCTGCCCGAAATACTGAGGCAATGCCAGCATTCTGCCGCTATGATAGAGAACGACGAGCAGCGCGGCAAAACCGCGCGCCGCTTGGATGGCGATGATCTTCGATTTCGCCGTCACGAAGATTTCCCCCTGCTGGGTACCCGCAAGCCGTTGCGGCCTGGAGCGTGGCGCGCCCCGCTCCTCCTTCCTCCGGCGAGTGTCGACGCATTGTCTTAAAAATCCAGTCCCAACCATAGGCAACCACGCCAGGGGCGCAAAGCGCTCTCTTGAGCCCGTCCCCCTCCAGGCCTACATGGAGTAGGCGGGGCTGCCCGGTGCGTCAGGTCCATCATCCCCGGGGCCAGTAAGCATTCCCCAAGGGGGCTGGCTCTGCCGTGACCGTGGTCGCGGTATCTGGCGCCCACCTGCACACGCAGGCCTTGGGAGGATGAAAACGCCAACGGCCAGGGTGGCTCCGCACATCGACCCAGAGATGACCCCGCGCAGCACCGCCGAACCCTCCCCCGAAACCCTCCGAGCCGACAAGCGGGCCATGCGCCAGGCGGCGCGGGCGCGGCGCAGCCGGTGCGATCCGGCGCTGGGGGTGGCGCTCGGCGAGCGGCTGCTGGCCGAGCGTCCGCCGGCGCCGGGCGCGGCCGTGGCTGGCGTCTGGCCGCTGCCCGGCGAGATCGATCTCCGCCCGCTGCTCACGGCACTCGCGGCGCAGGGCCATCCGGTGCTTCTGCCGCGCACGCTGCGGCGCGGCGAGCCGCTCGAATTCCGCCTCTGGACGCCCGGCGCGCCGCTCGAGGCGGGCAGTTTCGGCACGCTGCATCCGCAGGGCGGCCTGCCGGCCCCGCCGCCGGACGTGATCCTGGTGCCGCTGCTCGCCTTTGATCGGCGCGGCGGGCGGCTCGGCTACGGCGCCGGATTCTACGACCGCACGCTCCGTCTGTACCCGCGCGCCGCCGCCATCGGCTTCGCCTTTGCCGCGCAGGAGGTGGACGCGGTGCCGATGGAGGCGCATGACGTCCGTCTGCCCGCCATCGCCACCGAGCGCGGCATCATCGACTGCGGGACGGACTGAACGACGCATGCGGATCCTGTTTCTGGGCGACATCGTCGGGCGCAGCGGCCGCGACGCGGTCGCCGCCGCCCTGCCGCGGCTGCGCGCCACCCTTGGGGTCGAGCTGGCGGTGATCAACGCCGAGAATGCCAGCCACGGCTTCGGCCTCGCGCCCGACATGGCGCGCGTGCTGTTCGAGGCCGGGGCGGACGTTCTGACGCTCGGCAACCACGCCTGGGACCGGCGCGAGATCATTCCCTACCTCGCCACCGAAAAGCGGGTGATCCGGCCGCTGAACTTTCCGCCCGGCACGCCGGGGGGCGGCCATGCGGAGGTGACGCTGGCCGACGGGCGCCGCGCGCTGGTGGTCAATGCCATGGGAAGGCTGTTCATGGACCCGCTGGACTGTCCCTTCCGCACCAGCGCCGAACTGCTCGCCCGCTACCGGCTCGGCGCCAGCGTCAACGCCATCGTCGTCGATTTCCATGCCGAGGCGACGAGCGAGAAGATGGCCTACGCCCATTCGTTCGACGGCGCGGTCTCCCTCGTTGTCGGCACCCATACCCATTGCCCGACGTCCGACCACCAGATCCTGCCCGGCGGCACCGCCTATCAGAGCGATGCCGGCATGTGCGGGGACTATGACAGCGTCATCGGCATGGCCAAGGAGGGCGCGGCGGCGCGGTTCTGGCGCAAGCTGCCGGGCGAGCGGCTGGCGCCGGCCGAAGGCGAGGCGACGATCTGCGGCCTGTTCGTCGAGACCGACGACACCACCGGGCTGGCGAAGCGGATCGAGCCGCTGCGCATGGGCGGGCGGCTCGCTCCGGCGATGCCGCGCGCCTGATCTCAGGCGGGTTCAACCTCGGCCGCCCCGCGCACCCGCGCCAGGGCCCCTGCCATCAGCGCGATCTGCCGTGCGATGCGCGCGAGACGCTCGCCGAGCGGGCCTTCGGGCAGTTTCGGTCGCGCCGGTGGCAGGGACGGGACCGGGGCGGCCAGGGCCGTCATCGCCTCGGCGATCCAGGCGCGCCAGGCGGCGAGTTCAGCACGGCTCTGTGCGCCGGGGGCCGCGCGGTCCAGATGGATCGCCGAGAGCCGCCCGGCCATGCGCCGCAGCGCGGCGTCCACCAGCATCACCGTCTGCACCCGCTCGCGCCGTTCGCGTCCCGGCTCCTGCAGGGCGCGGGTGAGCGTCGCTTCGAGATTGTTGGTGGCGACGCCGGCGCCGCGGCGGGCCTGTTCCACCGAAGCCGCGTCCGCTTCGCCGAGCAGCAGGCTGAGTTCGGCTTCGGCGTAGCGCGCATGGGCCACGATCGCGTTGGCCAGTTCGCCGGCCAGGCGCTCCGGTTCCCAGCTCGGCCAGAGCAGCAGGTTGCCGAGCACGGCGAGGCTGCCGCCGATGGCGGTGTAGAGCGCGCGCATCAGCGCGATCTGCAGTTCCGAGCTGCCGGGCTGGCCGAGTTCGGAGAGCAGCACGACGAGCGGTGTCAGCAGCGCCATGAACAGCCCGAAGCTCGCCGCGCGCACCGAGAGTGCGGCCATCGCCAGCGGGAACAGCGCCGCCGCGATCGTCTCGGGCGTGCGGCAGATGGTGGCCAGCACGGCGGCGAACATGCCGCCGAGCACGGTGCCGCCGATCCGCTCCAGCGCGCGCTGCACCGTGGTGGCGTAGAAGGGCTGCAGCGTCATCACCATGGTGATGGTCAGCCAGTGCTGGTACTGGCCCGGCCAGGCGAAGGTGATGGCGAGCCCCGGCACCAGCACCACCGCCGCCCGCGCGGCGTGGCGCAGCGCCGCGGAGCGCCGGTTCAGATTGGCCCTGAGCGGGCCGGCCAACGCCTCGGCGAGCGGGCGCGGCGCTTCCTCGACCGGCGCGCCCGGCACGTCGAGGCCGGTGGTGGCCAGCGTCACGGCGATGCGCAGCCGCTCGGTGATGGCCTCGGCGATGCGGTGCAGCGCCTCGCTGCCCGAGGTTGCGCCGATGGCGCCGATGCTGCGTTCCAGCCGCTGCAGCGGCGGGAGGCTGTCGGCGAGGATCGAGCGTGCCAGGGTGATCAGCACCGGCGGCAGGCGGCGCAGCATCCGGTCCGCCGCCGCGCGCACCGGCTCGGGCGGGGCTTCCTCCAGCAGCACGCTGAGCGCAATGAGGGCGCCGAACATCTGCTCGGCGGCTTCGAGGCGGATCAGGCTCTGCGCGGCGCGCAGCGTCGCTCCGCCGCCACGCGCGCGCAGCGTGTCCTGCACCACCGTGCGCGCCGCTTCCAGACTGTCGCGCACCCGCCGCCGGTGCGCCCGCGCGTGCGCTTCCCACGCTGCCGCCTCGCCGCCGCGCCGGCGCATGTCCGCGGCCATGTCCGCCAGCGCGCGATAGACCAGCGCCACCGCGCGCCGCGCCGGCCGGTACGGGTGCAGCCGCCAGATCACCAGGGTCAGCAGCACCGCCCACAGGCTGCCGGCGAGAAACGCGGCCGCGTCCGCTGCCGCGGCGCCGAGGCCGGGCAGCGGGCGGTCCAGCGCCAGCACCAGCACGACGGTGAGCAGATTTCCGACCAGCATCGCCGCCTGGCCGTAGATGCGCGCGAAACCGTTGCAGAACACGCCGAACGCGGCGAGCGGAATCGCTGCGACGCCGAGACCGCGGGCAAGGCCGAAGCCGGCATGCACCATCGCGCCCAGAACGGCGAAGCTGAGCAGCGCCGGCACGCGTCGACGCACCGGCCCGCCGGGGTCGCAGAAACAGGTGAACAGGGCGGCGAGCGCCGAGAGCATCAGCGCCGGCTGCTGCAGCCAGCCATTGAGCGCCACGATCGCGGCGGTGGAGAGCGCCGCGCGCACCCCCTCGGCGAGGCTGATCGCGCGCAGATCGAGCGCGATCGGAAGTCGGGAGAGGTCCTCGGTGGGGGCGGCGATCAGATGGCGCAGCCGCCGGGCGGCCTTGCTCCCCGCTCCCCCCAACCAAGGGCCGTGCGGCCCTTGGAACCCGGGGATGCTAGAGTCTGTCCGCCGCAGGCGGAATTGCCGGAGGCGGATGAACAGACGCGTAAACAAGGAGCTAGAGCCTGTCAGCGCTTCAATGAAGCGCTGACAG
>DAIDKZ010000206.1 GCA_027449745.1 Acetobacteraceae bacterium
GGCATCGGCGTGATGCAGGCGACTCCCTCGGAGAACTGGATCGAATTCAGCTACAGCGCGGCGGTCATGCCGGGCTTCTCGATCCAGCCCTTCCTCCAGTATTTCACCAACCCGGAAATGGCGGTGTCTAACGCCAACATCCACCACGACTCCTTCACCATCGGCGTGGCCACCGTCGTGGTCCTCAACGGCCTGCTCGGCCTGCCGGGCCTCGGCCACTCGAACTGAGCCTTGCCCAGTGGTCTGATGCCAACGCCCGCTCAGGGCGTTGGCTGAGGGAGCCCACGGGGCAGTTGCTTTGAGGCGAAAGGCCCGGTCCGGTGACGGTTCGGGCCTTTCTGCCGTCTACGCCTCGCCCGCGGCGAGCAGAGCGGCGTCGCCGCCGAAAGCGGCACTGTTCACGCTCAGGCTGCGCTCCTCCGCGAAGGCGTGAAGGGTCAAGGGGCCGCCCGCTTTCGGCCCGGTGCCGGACAGTCCGCGCCCGCCGAAGGGCTGCACGCCGATCACGGCGCCGACCTGGCTGCGATTGACATAGGCATTGCCGACCGGGAGCTGCCGCAGAATCCGCGCCGGCAGCGATTCGATGCGCGACTGGATGCCAAGGGTGAGGCCGTGCCCGCTCGCGGCCAGCGTCGCCAACAGCGCCTCCAGCCGGTCGGCGGCGAAGCGCACCACCTGCAGGACCGGGCCGAAAATCTCCTCGCCCAGCATCGGCGTTTCCCGCTCGATGATGCGCGGGGCGAAGAAGGTCCCATGCGCCGTCGCCGCGGGCAGCGTCGCGAGGAACCGGGGCGGTCCCAGCGCTGCCGCCTGGGTTTCCAGCCGCTGGCAGGATTCGGTGTCGATGATCGGCCCGATGTCGGTGGCCGGGTCCAGCGGGTCGCCGATCACCAGGGTCGCCGCCGCGCCCTCCAGCATGCTCACCACGCGGTCGGCAATCTCCTCCTGCAGACACAGCACGCGCAGTGCCGAGCAGCGCTGGCCGGCGGAGCCGAACGCGCTGGTGAGCGCATCGGTCACGGTCTGCTCGGGCAGGGCGGAGCTGTCCACGATCATCGCATTGACCCCGCCGGTCTCCGCGATGAGGGGGATGAGCGGCCCGTCGCGCGCCGCCAGCACGCCGGCGATCGCCCGCGCGGTGGCAAGACTGCCGGTGAAGGCGACGCCGGCGACGCGGCCGTCGCGCGCCAGGGCGGCGCCGACCGGGCCGTTCCCGACGAGCAGGCCCAGCGCCGAGTCCGGCACGCCCGCGGCGTGCAGCAGCGCCACGGCGCGGGCGCCGATCAGCGGTGTCTGCTCGGCCGGCTTGGCGGCGACGGTGTTGCCGGCGGCGAGCGCGGCGGCGATCTGGCCGGTGAAGATCGCCAGCGGGAAGTTCCACGGCGCGATGGCGGCGAACACGCCACGCCCGGCGAGCGACCAGAGATTGCGCTCCCCGGTCGGCCCGGCGAGGGTGCGCGGGGAGGCGAAGGCTTCGCGGGCGCGGGCGGCGTAGTAGCGGCAGGAATCGGCGGCCTCGCGCAGTTCGGCGACGGCGTCGGGCAGCGTCTTGCCGGCCTCGCGCACGAGCAGGGCGAGAAGGTCCGCCCGATCGGCCTCGATCGCGTCCGCGGCGCGCTCCAGCACGGCGGCGCGTTCCGGCCCGCCGGCCTGGTCCCACGCGGCGAAGCCATGCGCCAGGCGGGCAAGGGTGGCGTCGATCTCGGTCGCCGTCGCGTCGTGCGCGTGGCCGAGCAGCCGGCGCCGGTCGGCGGGGTCGCGGATCTCCCGCGCCGGCCCGGCGCCCGGCACGGTGCGGATGTGGGCGGCCTCGGCCGCGATGGCGGCGAGCAGGGCAGGCGTGGTGGCGCGGTCGCCGAGATCGATGCCGGCGGAGTTGGTGCGGTCGGGGTAGAGGTCGCGCGGCAGAGGAATGGGCCTGGGCCGGGCGGCCTGCTCGCGCAGCCGCTCCAGCGGGTCGGCGAGGATGGCCGCCTCCGGCACCGAAGGATCGACCAGCCGATGGACGAAGCTGGTATTCGCCCCGTTCTCCAGCAGCCGGCGCACGAGATAGGCGAGCAGGTCCTCGTGCGCGCCGACCGGGGCATAGACCCGCACCGGACAATCGGGCCCGACGAGCGGGCCATAGAGCGCCTCGCCCATGCCGTGCAGCCGCTGCATCTCGAACCCGCCCGCCGGCGCCAGGGCCAGGATGGCGGCGAGGCTGAGGGCGTTGTGGGTGGCGAAGGCGGGGATGATCGCCCCGCCATGGGCCAGCATCCGCCGTGCGCAGGCGAGCCAGGCGGCGTCCGTCGCCGCCTTGCGGGTGAAGACCGGGTAGTCCGCGAGCCCCTGCACCTGCGCGGTCTTGATCTCGCTGTCCCAATAGGCGCCCTTGACCAGCCGGACCGGGATGCGGCTGGCGCTGGCGCGGGCGAGGCTGGCGATCCAGTCGATCAACGGCGCGGCGCGCTTCTGATAGGCCTGCACGGCGAGGCCGAGCCCATCCCAGCCGGCGAGCGCCGGGTCGGCGCGGACGGCGGCGAAGACATCGAGGCTGAGTTCCAGGCGCGCGGCCTCCTCGGCGTCGACGGTGAGACCGATCCCTGCCTCCCGTGCGGCCATGGCCAGGCCGCGCAGGCTGGCGATGAGCGCCGGCACGCTGTGTCTTTCCTGCAACGGTTCATAGCGCGGATGCAGGGCCGAGAGCTTGACCGAGAGGCCCGGCCCCTCGATCGGGCCGCGCCCGGCGGCATGGTGGCCGATCTGGCCGATCGCCTCGGCATAGGCGCGTCGGTAGCGCTCGGCGTCGGCGGCGGTTTTCGCCGCCTCGCCCAGCATGTCGAAGCTCATGCGCCAGCGCCGCATGCTCGGGCCGGCGGCGCGGGCCAGCGCCTCCTCGATGGTCCGGCCGAGAACGAACTGGCGGGCCAGCAGCCGCATGCCCTGGCGCAGCGCGGTGCGGATCACCGGCTCGCCGAGCCGGCGGATCAGGCGGCGCAGCGCGCCGGGGACGCGGCCGGCCTCCTCGCGCGAGAGCACGCGCCCGCCGAGCAGGAAGGCCCAGGTCGAGGCGTTCACGGCCAGGCTGTCGGCATGGCCCAGATGCCGCTCCCAGGCGGCGTCGCCGAGCCGGTCCTCGATCAGCGCGTCGGCGGTGGCCGGGTCCGGAATGCGCAGCAGCGCCTCGGCGAGGCAGAGCAGCGCCACGCCTTCGCGGGTTCCGAGCCCGAACTCGCGCAGGAAGTCGCTGACATCGCTCCCCGGGACATGCGCGGCGCGGGCGGCGCGCACGAGCTCGCGGCCGCGCTCGACCGCGCCGGCCGGCAGCACCGAAGCAGGGAGCAGGGGCGCGAGTGCGTCGTCCTCGGGCGCGAGATGCGCGCCCCGCAATGCCGATCGGTCATCCCGCCATGGCGCGGCCGGGGTCATGGGTCACCGTGGTGCCGGCGCGTGAAGGCGCCGCTTCGGTGGTCAGGCGGCCTCGGCCGTGATCGCCTCGCCGAGGGTGGTGAAGATGCGGTCGAGGTGACGCTGCTCGATGATCAGCGGCGGCGACAGCGCGATGATGTCGGCGGTGGTGCGGATCAGCACCCCGGCATCGAAGCAGCGCTGCAGCACACGCCCGGCGCGCTCGGCCGGCTTGCCCGGCCGCGGCGCCAGCTCGATGCCGGCGACGAGGCCGAAATTGCGCACATCGATGACGTTCGGCAGCCCGCGCAGACTGTGCGCGCCGGCCTCGAAAGCGCCCTCGATGGCGCGCGCGCGGGCGGGAAGATCGTCGGCGCGATAGACGTCCATCGCCGCGATCGCCGCGGCGGCGGCGAGCGGGTGGCCGGAATAGGTGTAGCCGTGGAACAGCTCGATCCCGGCCGGCGCGTTGTCCACCACGGCGTGGTAGATGGCCGAGTTGACCGCCACCGCGCCCATCGGCACGGCGGCGTTGGTCAGGCCCTTGGCCATGGTCATGATGTCCGGCACCACGCCGAGCCGCTCGGCGCCGAACATCGTGCCGAG
>DAIDKZ010000207.1 GCA_027449745.1 Acetobacteraceae bacterium
CAGTGGGAGCGGGGCAAGCGGCCTATCCCGGCCTATGTCGCCCGGATTGCCGAGCTGATGGCTCAGCCGGCGGTCTCCCGCCAGTCGGCCAGCGCCGCAAGCGCGACCTGAAGGCCAGCGGCAGCGGCAACACGGGCATCCCGGTCATTGCCATGGCCGAAGACGGCGCGGCCAATCTCAACCATCTCCCGCTCTTTGATGACGCCGAGCCTGAGCGTGGTCATGACGACGCCGCGAATGGTCCGCTCAATCCTACGGAATTCAATCCGCGCATCGGCGATCTTCTGTGTCGAAAACATCGTCGGGACCTTGGCCGATCGTCCTCCCCCGCCCGCCATATCCCAGTTGACCGCCATAGTTCCGGGATCGATCGCGGCAAGATAGGCCAGCGAACGGAGCCAATCGCCAGCGTCGAATTCGCGGGCGCTGATCCGGCCATCTTTCCAAAGCCGGTCCAGCGGTGCCGCGTTGATGCGCTGGACATTCTCGCGGCCGGCATATTCTATCGCTGCCGCCCCTCCGGCACGCATGATCCGCTCGACTGTGGCCGTGCCTTGGTTGGTGCGCTCACGTTCTGCCGTTACGCGTCGGAGACGGTCGACCTCTGCCGCTTGAGTTTGCATCGACTTGTCCTTTCGCTTGGGACGGGCCATGGCTCAGTCGAATATCCCTGCGATGACGCCTTCGAGATAGGAGCGTTCTCCCATCTCGTGCCTGTCGAAATTCCGCTGTTTCTGGATTGTCATTCTCGCGGAAAGCGACATGCTGCGCATGGAGACAAGATCAGGATCAAGGTGGTTAACGCTGGTCTGGTCCCATCGGCGGGCACGCTCGGCCGGGCGAAAGAACTGATCCAGTCTAGCCGCAGCCCACTTTGAACTCTCGACCGCAACCTGAACCGCACTCGGCTGTGGATATGGGGTGTCCGAGGCGCCCAACGCCTGAACTCCCGCCAACTTCTCCGCTTCGGCAGCGAGCGCAGCCGCAGCCTGCTTGCCGCCAAGAGCGGCACCGGGGAGAATGCCGAAGAACGAACGGCGGCTGAATTTCATTCCGCCTCCTCCTGCTTGAGGCGTCTCGCGCGGCGGTCCAGACTCTCTCTGAGCCAGGGGCGGAGTTCTGGATAGGCAGCGTTCACCACCGCGACCGCTACTTCGCGATCGTCAAGTTCTGGCGACCCAACCGCAAAGATTGCCCTCAGCGTTCTTGCCGCAGTTTCTATGCGCTCGTCGCGGGTCATTTTGTATCCTTTTCCGCCCGCGGCTCCCACGCCTTCGCCCGCCTTGTCCCGATGAGAATTGGCTCGTCAGGTCCGGGCGAGAGCGGATCGGCCTCGCAGATCAGGCGGGCAATTGCCTCTATGCGTTTGTCACCGATCATTGGCGCCTATCAAGGGTCTGGTAGTAGAACCGATGCAGAAATCCGAGCGACAGACCTTCCCGCCGCCGCATCATCTGCCATGCCCACAGGGCGCGGCCGGAACGACCATTTCCATCCGTGAACGGATGCAGCCCCTCGTACTGAACGTGGAACTCCCACGGGTCGGTCTCGGGCAGGCTTTCGAGCATGCCTCGCAGCCGCTCGCGGATTGCGATACCGCCACGCGGCGCAACATAGTTCCCAACGCGAACGTCAAGCCCTTGCTGATCGCGCAAGACGGCGTTCGGCTGATAGACTTTGACGAGAGCCGCAACATTGGCGACGACGACGGTCGGCAGCACAAGGAAGTCGGCAGTGGCCGCGAGTTCGTCAGCGGTCGGATCGCGTATGATACCTTCGATTCCATTGCTCTCGCGGACAAAATCTGCGATGCGATTCAGATTGTCGCTTTCCATTGCGCCCTCCTGAACGTTCCAGCCTTCTCCGAGGCATCCGGCACAGTCTCCGGATCGACGCCAGCCGCGGCACAAAGCGCCAAGAATCGGTCCTGCACCATCCTCGCCTCTTCCGCCTTGCTGTGCCCGCCAAGATCGCGGAGCAAATCGTCAAAGCCGGCGGCGACGCGTTCCCGTTCATCCGTCGCCGGCTCCGTGTCGGCAGCGGCAATCGCCAGCCGCTCCAGGTCGGCAGCATCCTCGGCCACTGGCCGCATGGCGTCGCGGGCAAGCCGGGCAAGCTGAGGCGGCGTCGGAGCAAAGCGCGGGTCACAGGAGGTCTCTCCGCGGATCACCGCGTCTCGCGCTTGCGCCACAGCCCACGCCGGAATGCTTTCGACCGCCTCCATGTAGGCGGCAATCCGCAGGTCCGTCGAGGTCTCCCCGGATGCCGGCGCCGGGAAGGCGGCGAGCAGCTTGGCGAGGACCACGGCGAGGTGCTTGCGGTTATCCGGGCCGGGGCGGAGCCGGGACCGGAATTGCGCCGCCAAGCTCGTAATTTGCCGCCGCTCCGCTTCCGAGGCCGTCACCCCGCCCATCAAGATCGGCCGGCCACCCTCGCTGCCGAGGCTCCGCCGTAGCCGCGCGAGCCAAGGCGCCGAGAA
>DAIDKZ010000208.1 GCA_027449745.1 Acetobacteraceae bacterium
AGCTGCCGCCTCGCTATGTGGCGCAGAGCGGGCCGGTTGGAAACGGGCCGCGGGTCAGGACTGGTGTGCGGTCGGGCAGGAGGAAATGCCGAGGATCGAATAGGCCGGGCATGTCCGCATCAGCCCGGTCGCGAGCGGAATGAGCCCGATCAGGCCCCACAGTGTCTTCGGACCGACGAAAACCAGTGCCAGCAGGACAATGCCGACGACGATGCGTATGGCGCGGTCGATGGTCCCGACATTATGTGCGAACATGGCTGCCTCCTTGCGCTATGGTAGCGATATGGGAACGATCGCGCCCGGCGGCAACGCGGCGGGCACGCGCAGGTGGCCGCGGTTTTCGCTTGCGCTCGGCACGCGGGCCGTATTCAAATCACCCGAGCAATTGATGAGTATTTCTGTTCGTGGGCGCGCCAGACCACGCCCACGAACGGATCGCAACGGAACAACGGATGGCGACCGCTCTCAACGCCTTGTTCGAGATTCTTAGTTTCACCTCGATCATGGTGCTGATCGTGCTTGGCTTGGGCATCATCGCCAGCATGATGGGCATTTTTAATTTCGCCCACGGCGAGTTCGTTCTGCTCGGGGCATATTTCACGTGGCTCGGCCACGCTCACGGGGCGCCAGTCTGGCTGGCGATGGCGCTTGCTCCGTTCGCCGTCGGGCTGATCGGCTTCGTACTGGAGCGGTTGGTCATCAGGCGTTTCTACGACCGGCCGGTGATGGCCATGCTTGGCACCTATGCCCTCGCCGTGGTCATCCGCGAAACGGTGCGCGGCCTCATCGGCGGTCTCTATCTCAATGTCCCGGCACCGCTGGTCGGCTCGCTCTCACTTGGCGGGCTGGAGTTCGCCCAGTGGCGGCTCGCCATCATTGCCATCACGCTGCTGGTGATCCTTTGCAGCTGGACACTTCTGGCGATGACCAGCTTCGGGCTCCGCGTGCGTGCTTCGCTCGAGAACCCGGCCCTCGCGCGCGCCTCCGGTATCTCGACCAAGGCGATCTACGCCATCACCTTCACCTTCGGCGCCGCGCTCGCCGGCTTGGCCGGCGCGCTGGTCGTGCCGATCTTCTCGCTGTTCGCCGATCTCGGGTTACGCTTCCTCATCCAGGGCTTTCTCGGTGTGATGCTGGGCGGCGTGGGCAGCTTCGTCGGCCCGATCCTCGGCGCCGGCGTCGTCGGCTCGGCGAGCGCAGCGCTGCCCTGGGTCATCTCCCCGGTGGTCGCCGACGTGCTCGTGTTCGTCGCGGCGATCGGTGTGATGAAGCTGCTACCGAATGGCATACTCGCCGGGCGGCGCGTGTGAGTCGCGCGACGACGGGGGAACACCCGCAGAATGGCCGCAACAGACAACAACCGGGAACAGGAGACCGTGATGAGGGACGAGGCCACCGACGAAGGTATGTCAAGCCCGCTGGGACGCCGCCGGCTTCTTCGGAGCACCGCCTGGATGTCCGCCGCCGTTGCCACCGGGACCGGAAGCTGGGTGATCCCCGGACGCACGGCGCATGCCGCCGAGCCGATCCGCGTCGGCATTGCCACTGACCTCACCGGCGCAATCGGCTTCGCTGGCAATTCGGATCTCAACGTTGCCAAGATGTGCGCCGACATCATCAACAAGGGCGGCGGCCTTCTGGGCCGACCGGTGCAGCTCTATGTCGAGGATACGGCCTCGAACGAGGCGGTCGCGGTCGGCAACGTGCGCAAGCTGATCCAACGTGACCATGTCGATGTGGTGCTCGGCGGCATCACCAGTTCCATGCGAAACGCCATCAAGGGCACGATCGTTTCGCGCGGGCATACCCTGTACATCTACCCGCAGCTTTATGAAGGCCAGGAGTGTGAGGAGTATATCTACTGCACGGGCCCAACGCCGGCGCAGCAATGCGACGATCTGATTCCATGGCTGATCACGCATGGCGGCAAGCGCTTCGCGCTTCCCTCCGCGAACTATATCTGGCCGCACTTGCTCAACGCCTACGCGCGGAAGTCGGTGGAAAAGCATGGTGGCGAGGTGATCTTCGAGGAATATTACCCGCTCGACCAGATCGACTACGGCGCCACCGTCAACCGCATCATGTCGGACAAGGTGGACGTGGTCTTCAACACCGTCATCCCGCCCGGCGTCGGGCCGTTCTTCAAGCAGCTCTATGAAGCAGGCTTCCTCAAGCGCGGTGGCCGGCTGTGCTGCGTCTACTACGACGAGAACGATCTCAATATCAATGCATCGCACGAGATCGAAGGCCTGGCCAGTTGTCTCGACTATTTCCGCGCCGTCGACGCGCTCGACCCGGCCAGCGCGCGTATCCAGCAGATGTATGATGGCATGTTCGCAGGCAACAAGTACCTGATGGCGGCAGGCAGCGCTGCGACGGGGATGTATCGCGGCATGATGCTCTGGGCAGCGGCGGTGAAGGAAGCCGGGCGGCTTGACCGCGACGCCGTTGCGCACGCGCTCGATCACGCCAAGATCGCCGAGGGCCCCGGCGGACCGGCCGAAATGGTACCCGGGAAGCGCCATTGCCGGATGCGCATGTACATCGCCACCGCCAAGAACGGGCAGTTCCAGATCGAGGCGAAGAGCAACGGGCTCGTCGATCCGCAGGAGTGCTGAACGGCGGCAGGACCGGCCCCGCCCCGCTGACCGCCGGCGCGCCCACCGCGCCGGCGTTGCGGCGACGGTTGCCGCTGGTCGAATGGGCGGTGTTCGGCACCTTCGCCGTGCTGCCGTTCCTGCTCGCCGACTTTCTCACTGTCTTCGCCTCGCGCCTGATGATCCTGGCGCTGCTCGCGATCAGCTTCGACCTGGTCTATGGCTTTGCCGGGATCATGAGCTTCGGCCAGGCCCTGTTCTTCGGTGCGGCGGGCTATTCAGTGGCACTGCTGGCGCGCGATCTTGGCGTCAGTTCGGTGCTCGTGGTTATGCCGGCCGCGCTCGGCGTCGGGCTGGTCCTGTCCTGGCTCGTTTCGAGCTTCCTGCTGCTCGGGCGCCATCCGCCAAGCGTCACGTTCGTTGCGCTCGGCACCCTCACGGCCGCCTTCGCCGCCGAGGAGCTGGCGCGCTCGTGGTATTATCTCGGCGGCCAGAACGGCATTCCCGGGGTCCCGCCGCTGACGCTCGGGCACTTCGAGTTCAGCGACCTCGCCTTCTATTATCTCGTCTTCGGGCTGTTCGCGACGGTGTATCTGCTCTGCCGCGCCTTGGTGCGCTCGCAATTCGGGCTGGCACTCGCCGGCATCCGCGACCAGGAGCAGCGATTGGGTTTCTTCGGGTACCGGATCGATACCTTCAAGACCATCGTCTTCACCATCGCTGGTGCCATAGCCGGTCTCGCCGGTGGCCTTTACGCCTATCACGAGGGTTTCGTCTGGCCGAGCATGATGGGCGTCGTGCTCTCGACGCAGATTGTGCTCTATTGCCTGTTCGGTGGCGTTGGCACGCTCATCGGTGCTGTGCTCGGCGTCATCGCCATCGAAAGCGCCACGTACGCGCTCTCGGAACAACTGCCGACGATCTGGCCGGTGGTGCTCGGGGTCATTCTCCTGGTGGTGATCCTGTTCCGCCCGACCGGACTGATCGGGCTCGTCGTCTCCGAGCGCGAAAGGACTGGCGATTTCGGCCGGCCCGGTTCCGTCGCGCCCCGTGGAGCATCCTCCGATGCTGCTTGAGGCGAGCGGGATCGGCAAAAGCTTCGGCCAGTTGCGCGCGCTCGATGACGTCGATCTCGCGGTGTCCACGGATGAGATTCACGGCCTGATCGGCCCGAACGGCTCGGGCAAGAGCACGCTGCTCAAATGCATCGCCGGCGCGGAACGGCCAAGCCAGGGCCGCGTGCTGTTCGCGGGCCGCGACATCACTGCGTTGCCCCCGTCGGAACGGGCCCGCGCGGGCATGAGCATCAAATTCCAGATCACCAGCGTGATGCCGGCGCTCTCGGTCTATGACAACGTGCTGCTGGCGCTGCAGGCGCATGACCGGCTGCGTGATCTGCTCACTTCGCGTACGCGCCGGGGTCTCGACACGCAGATCACCGAGATGCTCGCTGCGTTTCGCCTTGATCGCCGCGCCGCCGCGCTCGCCGGCGAACTTTCGCATGGCGAGCAGCAATGGTTGGAAATCGCCATGGCGCTCGCGACAGCGCCGCGACTGCTACTCCTCGACGAGCCGACCGCGGGCATGAGTCTGGAGGAGCGTCGAGTCACGGGGACGCTGCTGCGGCCGATCAAGGCACGCTGCGCTATCGTCATCGTGGAGCACGACCTCGACTTCATCCGGGATATCTGCGACGTGCTGACGGTCCTCGACCAGGGACGCGTGATCGCATCCGGCAGCGTGGCGGAGATCCAGGTGAACGCTTCAGTCCAGGAGGTCTACCTGACCCGTGTCTGAGCTCGCACTGCTCGACATCCAGGGGCTTTCGGTCGGCTATGGCCGAAGCAGGGTGCTGTTCGAAATCGGCCTGAGCGTGCCACGCACCGGCGCGCTCGCCGTGCTCGGCCGCAACGGCGTCGGCAAGACGACATTGATGAAGGCGATCATCGGTGAGTTGCCGGCGCTCGGTGGCCGTATCACCTTTGCCGGCGAGGATGTCACCGCATTGCCGCCGGAGCGGCGGGTGCGGCGTGGGTTGGGCCATGTGCCGCAAGAGCATGCTGTCTTCGCCCGACTTTCGGTGCGCGAGAATCTGGCCGTGGGTGCGCTCGGCGGCGGCAGTACCGACGGCATGGCTGCGATGCTGGAGATGTTTCCCAAACTCGCCCAACGGCTCGACCAGCCCGCCGGCACCCTCTCCGGCGGAGAACGGAAGATGCTCGCCATCGCCCGCGCGCTCTTGGTCAGACCACGATTGCTGCTTCTCGACGAGCCGACCGAGGGGGTATGGATCGGCGTCATCGAGGAGATCGCCGAACGGCTGAAGGCGCTGAGCAAGACAATGGCGATCGTCATCGTCGAGCAGCATCTCGAACTTGCGCTCGGTCTTGCCGAATCCGTCTGCGTGCTCGACCGTGGCCGCGTCGCCCTGCAGGGCGCCTCCGACGAGATCCGCAGCGATCCGCGGCTGCTGCACTATCTCGCACCGTGATGCCGCCTTGCGCGGCCGGTCGAGGACCGGGTTGAGCGGCCTATTCCTGCGACGTATGCAGATAGGCGAGGATGGCACCGAACTGCGCCTCCGTGAGCACGCCGGTCCAGTTGGGCATGCCCTTGGCCGGACGCCCGTTATGGACCGTGGTCATGAAGACCTGATCCATCTCGTCGCCATAGCGTCGCTTGAGTAGGTGCAGATTCTGGCGTGTGACGGGCGCACGCGCGTCGGGACCGTGGCAGTGCGAGCAATAGGTATTGATGATCTCGCGCCCCTCCTTCGCATCGCCCGCGGGCGCGTCGGCGATTGCGCGCAGCGCAGTATCGGCCTGCGCGGGCAGTGCGAGGTGGCGGGCGTGGCGCCAGCCCGGGCGCAGCGGCGGCTCGTCGGCCGACGTCAACGCCCGCGGCGGCGCCTGCGGCAGTCCGTAGGCCGCCGCCAGCCTGGCCTGAAGCGGCCCCAGGCGGGCGAGTGCCGTGTCCACCGCATCGCGCAGATCGGCGTGGCGAGCGTCGAACCCGATCGCAGCGTCGAATTCCATCCCGGGGCCCGCCAACGGCGTCACCGTGAACCGGTCGGCGTAGAGCGTATGATTGAGGAACCCCGCGCTCGGGCCCCAGATGATGGCGGCTTCGGCCTGGTGTGCCGCGAGGCTGGCCATCGCCTCGTCAGGGGTCATCCGGGTGAGCGTCTGCACCCGCTCGCGGTCGGCGAGCAGGCTCTGCGGCGGCGAGGCGAATTGCACCAGCACACGGCGTCGGTCGAGATCGCTGAGCCGGTTGATCGTGAGGCCCGGCGGGCTCACCAGCGCGTAGCCTTCGTGCAGGATCGGCGCCGAGAAGACCACGCGCTTGCCCATCCAGCCCTCGACGCGGGGCAGGGCGAAGAAGGCCTCGCACTTGCCACCGAGTAATTCCTCGCGGGCGGCGTGGCGGGCGAACTGCATCACGTACCAGACCGGTTCGAGGCGCCGGCCCATCTGCTCGGCGATGGCCTTGGCAAGATCGACGAAGAGCCCGCGATCGGCTTCGCCCGCGTGGCGCGCGGCCCGGCTGAATGGCATGTCGTCGGGGTCGAAGCAGGCCCGCAGCACCGGACGCGGATCCTCGGCTTGCGGCTGCGCCACCGCCGGCCGGGTCGCAATCAACGCACCGAGCAGGCCAAGCGTGACAACGGCGCGGACGATCATGATGCTCATGTCGGAGAACTCCAGCCGCGGGCATATCCGTTTGCGGAGGCCGGAGGGCCGCGCCGCGGCCCTCCGGATCGGCGTGGTCAGAGCGTGAACACGAAGAGAGCGCCGCCTTCCGGGGTCTCCAGCATCTTCTTGCCGATATCACCGAGGAAGGCCGGGATCGCGGCGGTGCGGCCAACGACGATGGCGATATATTCCTTGCCGTCGACGCTGAAGGAGATCGGCCCGGCGCCGATGCCGGAGCCGAGATTCTTCGTCCACAGGACCTTGCCGTCATGGGCGTCGAAGGCGCGGAAGTTACCTTGCATGTCACCGGCGAAGACGAGGCCGCCGGCGGTGGCGAGCGTGCCGCCGTTGAACGGCAGCGGCTCCTTGAAGCTCCACGCCGCCTTTTGCTTCACCGGGTCCCATGCCAGCAGCGCGCCGAGATAGCCGCCCGGGCCCGGCTTGGTCGGGAACTCGGCACCGAGATAGAAGACGCCGCGGTGATAGTTCACGTCACTGACCGACCAGTCCATGCAGACATTGTTGGATGGAATGTAGACCAGTCCGGTCTGCGGGCTGTAGGACATCGGCTGCCAGTTCTTGCCGCCGATGAGGTTGGGGCAGACATCCGTCACCGGATGGCCGGGGCCGGGGCGCTTTTCCGCCACTTCCACCGGGGTTGCGGTCGCCGTGTCGATCTTCTCGGCCCAGTTCGTCGGCACGTATTTCTCGGCCGAGATCACTTTGCCGGTCTCGCGATTGACGACGTAGAAGAAACCGTTGCGGTCGGCCTTCATATAGACCGGGGTGCTGCCGCTGTGCAGCTTGAGGTCCGCCAGGACGAGCTCGTTGACGCCGTCATAGTCCCACGCGTCTTCGGGCGTGGACTGCACGTACCATTTGATGCGCCCCGTATCGGCATCGAGCGCGAGCGTGCTGGACGTATAGAGATTGCGCAGCTTGCCGTAGTCGCCGTTGCCGGTCGACCGCGCGGCCGAGTTCCACGGGCCAGGGTTGCTGGTGCCCCAGAACACGGTGTTGGTCTTGGCGTCGTACGAACCGACGAGCCACGGCACGCCGCCGCCATGCTGCCAGCTGTCGCCCTTCCAGGAATCGTTGCCGGCCTCATCGGGGCCCGGCACGGTCCAGGTCTTCCACACCGGCTTGCCGGTCGCGACGTCATACGCGGAGAGATACCCGCGCGCGCCGTATTCGCCGCCGCCGAAGCCGGTGATGACGAGATTCTTCACCACCAACGGCGGCGAGGTGATCACCGAGCCCTGCTTGTAGTCGACGACGTCCGCCGTCCACAGCTCCTTGCCGGAATTCGCATCCAGAGCGATCAGCTTGCCGTCGAGACGGCCGACGAAGAGCCTGCCGTCGCTGTAGGCGACGCCGCGGCTGTTCACGTCGCAGCAGGCGAACTGCAAAACGTCGTCCGGCACGTCGGGCTCGTAGCGCCACTTGATGGCGCCCGTCTTGGCGTCGATCGCAAAGACATGCTTCGGACCCCACGACGTCGAAACGAACATCGTGTCGCCGATCACCAGCGGCGTCATCTCGTTCGAACGCAGCGAGCCGAGCTGGAGCGTGTAGGCCAGCTTCAGGCCGCTGACGTTTTTGGTGTTGACCTGTGACAGCTGGCTGAAACGGTCGTTGGTGTAGTCGTGGCCGTACATCGGCCAGTCCGTCACCTTGCGCGCTTCACCGGAGAATGCGCCACCTGCCGAAAGCGCAAGTATCGCGACCCCGGTCGCAGCATATGTCAATACAGACTTCATCGTTTCGATCGACCTCCCTGGCATTGCATTTGCAGAACAGGCACGCTAGCGATCAATTCCATACTCTCAGTCGTTGACAGTGTAAATCTTCGAGTCGTCACGTCGGGGGCGCCGCCATCGGTGGTGCGTCCAGCAGCGCCTGTTCCGCCGCGGAGAACAGCGCCGAGCGCGTCAGGAAGCGCCGGCCGGTCGGGCCTTCGAGGGAGAACATGCCCCCGCGCCCCTCCACCACGTCGATGATCAGCCTGGTGTGCCGCCAATATTCGAACTGCGCCCGGCCCATGTAGAACGGGCAGCCGCCGATCTCGCCGAGCAGCACGTCCGAACCGCCGACGAGGAAGCTGCCCTCCGGGAAGCACATCGGCGCGCTGCCATCGCAGCAGCCGCCCGATTGGTGAAACATCAGCGCCCCGTGGCGCGCGCGCAGCTCGTCGATGAGGGCAAGCGCCGCCGCGCTCGCCGTCACCCGACGCAGATCAAGCGGTTCGTCCAGCATCTGCGGTTCCCCCCGCCATGGCGGCGGCGCCTCTGGCCGAGACCAGAACGCGCCCCCGCTGTGACGCGCTCTCAGAAGAAGCCAAGCGCGTTCGGACTGTAGCTGACCAGCAGATTCTTGGTCTGCTGGTAGTGGTCGAGCATCATCTTGTGCGTCTCGCGGCCGATGCCGGACTGCTTGTAGCCGCCGAAGGCGGCGTGCGCCGGGTAGGCGTGGTAGCAATTGGTCCAGACGCGTCCGGCCTTGATCCCGCGGCCCATGCGGTAGGCGGTGCCGGAGTCGCGTGTCCAGACGCCCGACCCGAGGCCGTAGAGCGTGTCGTTGGCGATCGCAAGCGCCTCGGCCTCGTCCTTGAACGTGGTGACCGAGACGACCGGGCCGAAAATCTCCTCCTGGAAGATGCGCATGCGGTTGTGCCCGGCGAAGACCGTCGGCTGAACATAATAGCCCTCCGCCAACTCCCCGCCGAACACCGCCCGCTCGCCGCCAGTGAGGCAGCGCGCACCCTCCTGACGACCGATATCCATGTAGGAGAGGATTTTCTGCAGCTGTTCGGTCGAGGCCTGCGCCCCGATCATCGTCTCGGTGTCGAGCGGGTTGCCCTGACGCACCGCGCGCACACGTGCTACCGCGCGATCCATGAACTTGTCGTAGATCGATTCCTGGACCAGCGCGCGCGACGGGCAGGTGCAGACCTCGCCCTGGTTCAATGCGAACATGGTGAAGCCTTCGAGCGCCTTGTCGAAAAACGCGTCGTCGGCCGCCATGACGTCCGCGAAGAAGACATTGGGCGACTTGCCGCCGAGTTCGAGCGTCACCGGGATCAGATTCTGGCTGGCATATTGCATGATGAGCCGGCCCGTCGTGGTCTCGCCGGTGAAGGCGATCTTGGCGATGCGCGGCGAGGAGGCGAGCGGCTTGCCGGCTTCCAGTCCAAAGCCGTTGACGACATTGACCACGCCCGCCGGCAGCAGGTCGCCGATCAGTTCCATCAGCACCAGGATGCTGGCCGGGGTCTGCTCCGCCGGCTTCAGCACCACGGCATTGCCCGCCGCCAGTGCCGGGGCGAGTTTCCACACCGCCATCAGCAGCGGGAAGTTCCACGGGATGATCTGGCCGACGACGCCGAGCGGTTCGTGGAAATGATAGGCGACGGTGTCGGCGTCGATCTCGCCGAGCGAGCCTTCCTGGGCGCGGATGGCGCCGGCGAAATAGCGGAAATGGTCGATGGCGAGTGGCAGATCGGCGGCCAGCGTCTCGCGGATCGGCTTGCCGTTGTCCCAGGTCTCGGCCAAGGCGAGCGTCTCGAGATTGGCCTCCATGCGGTCGGCGATGCGATTGAGGATGTTCGCCCGTTCCGCCACAGATGAGCGGCCCCAGGCCGGAGCAGCGGCATGGGCTGCGTCGAGGGCAAGATCGATGTCCTCGGCACTGGAGCGCGCGACCTCGCAGAAGACTTTGCCGGTCACCGGCGTCGGATTGGCGAAATACTCGCCCCGGACCGGCGCCTTCCAGGCACCACCGATGAAATTGTCATAGCGCGGCTTGAAGCTGAATTTGGCGGCCGGGCTGCCAGGCGCAGCGTAGAGCATTTGGACCTCCTCTGGACGGCCGGCGGGCGGACGATCCGCGCTCCGGCTTCACCACCCGCCTTCCGCAAGCCCCGTGCCAACCGTCGCTTGCTGCTAGCAAGTTGATTTCGAAGACTATCTGTTCCGGCGTGTCCGGCCTGGATCGGTGCCGAAAGACCCATGTGGGACAAAAGGAAACACCTCGTCACGATGCTGACGCATTTACTTGTCGCTCAGATGACGCACTGGTAGAGGGGCATCACCGACAAGCCGCACGAACCGGTGAACAGCCTGGAGGGAACCGATCATGCTGCCCGCTTCGGGCCCGATGGAGAACGCGCTCGCCCGCGCCCGCCGCCAGTTGCTGGAACGCGGCGCCGTTCCCGTCGGACTGCTCAGTGACCTGACCCTCCGCTCCTGGCAGCGCAGCCTCAGTGCCGGCCTCGCCCCGCGCGGGCGGGTCGAGCCGCGCGGCCCGGCCTCGGCTGCCCTGCGCGAGATTGTCGAACGCGAACAGCAGTTCATCGCCTTCGCCCGCCCGGTGATGGACTACGTCTTCGGCCAGGTGCGCGGCAGCGGCAGCATCGTCATCCTCGCCTGCGGCAACGGCATGGTGGTGAACTCGCTCGGCGATCCGACCTTCCTCGACAAGGCCGCGCGGGTCGCGCTGCAGCCCGGCCATTCGTGGCACGAAGCCGAACGCGGCACGAACGCCATCGGTACCGCGCTGGCCGAAGGTGTGCCGGTCACGGTGCATGGCGAGGAGCACTTCCTGGAGCACAACGGCTTCCTGACCTGCACCGCCGCGCCGGTGCATGATCCGGCAGGGACGGTGATCGGCGTCATCGACGTCTCCGGCGAGTGTGCGAGCCGCTCCCCGCATACCGAGGCAACGGTGCGCATGGCAGCGCACATGATCGAGAACCAGCTCTTCCATGCCCGGCACCGCGGGGCCTTCCGCCTGAACCTGCACGCCAGCCCCGAGGGGATCGGAACGCTAGCAGAGATCGGCCTGGCGCTGGATGAGGGGGGGCGGATCATCGGGGTCAATCATGCCGCGCGGGCTCTGCTCGGCCCGGACCGCCTCAGCCGCGGGCCGGTCGCGCTCGAACGCGTGCTCGGGCTGCGCCTGTCGGACCTGATCGAACGCGCCAGCGGGGGCGGAGAGTTGATCAGTCTCGTGCTACCGGGAGGACGGCGGCTGCACGCCGAGCTGCATCGGCCGGCCGCACCGCCGCGCCGCCGCGCCGCGCTGGTCGCCGAGGGCGATGCGCTCGCCGCACTGGACACCGGCGACGCTGCGCTACGCGAGGTGCTGAGCCGCGCCCGGCGGCTCGCCGCCAAGCCGGTGCCGCTGCTGCTCCGCGGCGAGTCCGGCACCGGCAAGGACGTGCTGGCGCGCGCCATCCATGCGTCCGGCCCGCGCCGCTCCGGGCCGTTCGTGGCGATGAACTGCGCCGCTCTGCCGGAAAGCCTGATCGAGGCCGAATTGTTCGGATACCGCGCTGGCGCGTTCACCGGCGCGGCGCGCGAGGGCAACCCCGGCCGGCTGCGCGAGGCCCATGGTGGGACGCTGTTCCTCGACGAGATCGGCGACATGCCGCTGGCGCTCCAGGCGCGGCTGCTGCGCGTCCTGGAGAATCGCGAGGTCGTGCCGCTCGGCGGCGGGCGGGCGGTGGCGCTGGATTTCGCGCTGATCTCGGCGACCCACCGCGACCTCGCCGCCGAGGTCGCAGCGGGACACTTCCGCGCCGATCTCTATTATCGGCTCAGCGGGGTCAGTCTGCGGCTGCCGGCCCTGCGCGCTCGCCAGGACCTGCCAGCCCTGATCGAACGCCTGCTGGCCCGCATCGCACCGGACCGCGCCATCGGCATCGAGCCGGACCTGCTCGCGGCGCTCGCGACCTATCCATGGCCAGGCAATATCCGCGAGCTCGCGCATGTCCTCAGCGGGGCGGTGGCGCTGATGGAGCCGTTCGAGCACCGGATCGGCTTCGTCCATCTCTGTCCGGATCTCGCCGCGCAGCTGCGCGGTGGCACGGACCAGGTGCGCGCGCCGGCGACCACGTCAGGGCAAACCTTGCGTGGGCTCGCCCACGACGCCGTGCGGCACGCCTTCGACGCCGCCGGCGGCAATGTCTCCGAAGCGGCGCGGCGGCTGGCGATCAGCCGCAAGACGCTCTACCGCAAACTGCGCGAAGCCGAACGGCGGGCCTGACGGCGGTCAGGCGCCGGCCCGGGCGAGCAGCAGCGCGGCGTCGATCGCCTCGACCAGGCTTTTCGCATCGGCGATGCCGCGCCCGGCGATGTCGAAGGCGGTGCCGTGATCGACCGAGGTGCGGATGATGGGCAGGCCGAGGGTGATGTTCACCCCGCTCAGTGCCTCCCACCGGCCGGTCGCGGGATCCACCGAGAAGCCGAGCAGTTTGACCGGGATATGGCCCTGGTCGTGATACATCGCCACGACGGCGTCGAACTGCCCGGCGCGCAGTTTGACGAACACAGTATCGCCCGGCACCGGGCCGCTCACACGGAAACCGCGGGCAACGCAGGCGGCGATCGTGGGCGCCGAGATCTCGATATCCTCGCGCCCGAACAGCCCGCCCTCCCCGGCGTGCGGGTTCAGCGCCGCGACGGCGATGTGCGGCGTGGCGACGCCCATGCGCCGCAGCGCCGCGTCGGTCAGCTCGACCACCCTGGTGAGCCGTTCCGGCGTCAGGCGGCGTGGCACGTCGGCGAGCGCGACATGGGTGCAGACATGGCTCACCCGCATGGCCCCGTGCGCCAGCAGCATCACCGAGCCGGAGACGCCGGTGAGCGCCGCGAGCAGTTCGGTATGGCCGGCATAGTGGTAGCCGGCGAGGTTCAGGGCCTCCTTGTTCAGCGGCGCGGTGACCAGCGCCGCCACGCGTCCGGCCTCGGCCAGGCGTACCGCGCGCTCGATGGCGAGATAGGCGAACCGCCCAGCCGCTGCGCTGATCTCGCCCCAGCGGATCGGCGTGCCGTCCGGCGCCACCGGCAGGAGGCTCAGCGCGGGCCAGTCCCCGGCTTCGTCGGCGGTCGGGATCGCCGGCGCGCCGCAGAGGGCGCAGGCGGCATCGAGCGCGGCACGGCTGCCGAGGATCAGCAGGCGCAGCTCGCCGGAGGCCAGCCTGGGTGCGAGCGCCATGGCGGCCTTGACGATGATCTCGGGGCCCACCCCCGCCGGATCGCCCATGGTGATGGCCAGAGTGGTCGGGCTCAAATCAGGCTCTCCTCGAGCAAATGTCGCAACAGATCCGGCTCGCCGAAGGCGCCGGACTTCGAGACGATGCGCACACTCTGCCACGCGCCATCACCCGGGCGCGAGAGCGGCACGCCGGGCCGCATCTGCCCAAGCAGCACGAGACGCGAGGCGCCGAGCACGCGTACGACGTCGCGCAGCGTCTCGCCGCCAGCGACGAGGAGCGTGCGCAGCGCCGGCATCGGGGTCAGCGCGGCTCTGATCATCGCTTCGATCCGTTGCGCCGCCTCGTCGCGCGCGAGACCGGGTGGCAGGGCGAAACTCGCCAGCGCCACGCCGTCGGTTGCGAGCCGTGCCCGCAGACCGGCAGCGCCATTTGCCGCGAACACGACATGGTGCGGGGCGCACAGGGCGAGCTGGGCGTGCGTTGCGGCGTGATCCGACCCGAACAGCCCGAGCAGCGGGCGCGCCAGACCCGGTGGCGGCGCCGACGCAGCCCCGGCCAGTGCGGCGGCCAGCCCGGCCGTGCCGCACCACAGCACCGGTCCCGCCACCGCGCGCCCGGCGGCGACGATGCGCGCGAGATCATCGTCGGTCTCGGCATCCCAGAGACTGACCCCATCGGGCGCGGGATCGCCGGGGCGCTGGTGCCGGACAGGATGGCCCAGCGCGGCCAGCGCGGCGGCGAGGTCGGTCGGCACGGGCGCCCATTCCGCCGCTGCCCCTCTGCCCGTGCACGCCCACTGCCGCCCCGACCGGGTCGCCCGCCCCTGGGCCGGAAAGGCTGGCGCGATCACCGCTGCACGGAACGTACCGGCCGAGAGGCACGCCGCGATCTCGATCGCCTCGTGTCCGCGCAGCAGGCTGTCGATCTTCTTGAAGGCGATTCCGGCACCGGCGAACAGGCCGGCGCTGGCGCGGACGGCTGCGGCAGCAGCCTCGCCGCTCTCCTCGCGCGTCCCAGTGTCGAGCGCGCATGAGGGCGGCGGGCGCACCGGCGGATCGAGAAAACACGTGATCGGGCCGAGGCGCGGCACGAATTGCGCGGCGCTGTCCAGCGCACCGGTCAGATCATCGGCCAGCAGCCGCAGCGTTTCCTCTGCCATCCCGCGCACGCCTTGTGGACCGGCCAAGGAGGGAGAAGAATGGAACCGGGCGCGGAAAGCAACCGCGAGTGACGGGAGGCAGAGCATGAACGGTTCATCCGGGCGCGACCCAGCCGGTATCGCCATCGCCTATGGCCGCGGACACCTGCCGCTGCGCCTGCCCGCCCATGCCGCGGCCACGGTCATCCGCAAGCGCACCCTGGCGAAGCTGCCCGATTCCCGGGCCGCCATCGCCGCCGCGCTGGACCGCCCCATCGCCGCCGCGCCGCTGCGCGAGCTGGCCCGCGGCAAAGCCAGCGCCTGCATCCTGATCTGCGACATCACCCGCCCCGTGCCCAACCACCTGTTCCTGCGGCCGATGATCGAGGCCATGGTCTCGGCCGGCATCAAGCTGGCGGCGATCACGGTGCTGGTCGCGACCGGGCTTCACCGGCCCAACGAAGGCGCGGAACTCGCCGAGCTGGTCGGCGACCGCTGGGTGCTAGCCAACGTCCGCGTGGAAAACCATTTCGCCCGCAACGATGCCGACCATGTCGATCTCGGCATGACGGCCAAGCGCGGCGTTCCGGTGAAGATCGACCGCCGGTTCGTCGAGGCCGAGCTGCGCATCGCCACCGGCCTCGTCGAGCCGCATTTCATGGCCGGCTATTCCGGCGGGCGGAAGGTCGTGGCGCCCGGTGTCGCGCATCAGGACACGATCCGCACCTTCCATTCCGCGCGCTTCATGGAAGACCCGCTCGCCGTGCAGTGCAATCTCGAAGGCAATCCGCTGCACGAAGAGCAGCTCGACATCGTGCGCCGCATTGGCGCGATCTACGCCCTCAACACCGTTCAGGACGAGGACCGCGACCTGGCCTTCGTTTCCTTTGGTGAGATCATCGAGAGTCACCTCGCCGCGGTGCGCTTCGCGGCCGCCTCCTGCGAAGTGCCGGTCGAGCGGCGCTACCAGACCGTCATCACCTCCGCCGCCGGCTATCCGCTCGACAAAACCTACTACCAGACGGTCAAGGGCATGGTGACACCGCTGGACATTCTGGCCCCCGGCGGGCGGCTGATCATCGCCTCGGAATGTTCCGAGGGGTTCGGCTCGGCCGAGTTCCGCGAGGCACAGGCGCGGCTGGTCGCGCTCGGCCCCGACGCCTTCCTCGCCAGCCTGATGG
The DNA here is from genome assembly GCA_027449745.1 of Acetobacteraceae bacterium. Lineage (GTDB taxonomy): Bacteria > Pseudomonadota > Alphaproteobacteria > Acetobacterales > Acetobacteraceae > JAJZVV01. The sequence goes on from DAIDKZ010000208.1 coordinate 15,609, forward strand.
TCAAGCGCTTCGCCGACATCGACGAGTGGCAGACCGAGATGCAGCTGAAGTCGATGCGCCGCGGCACGGTCCAGCTCTACACCACCGGCCTCGGCGACGAGGAACGGCGCATCACCGGCGTCGACATGATCGCCTCGATGGAGGCTGCCGTGGCGGCGTCCATCCAGGCCAGCGGCGACGCGGCGGTGGCGGTGATCCCGGAAGGCCCCTATGTCGTGCCGATCCACGCCGGCTGAGAGGTGGGCACGATGATCCTCGTGTGCGGCGAGGGGCTGATCGACTTCCTGCCGGCGCGGAGCGAGGCCGGCCATGCTTGCTACCGGCCGATGGTCGGCGGCTCCCCGCTCAATGTCGCCGTCGGGCTCGGCCGGCTTGGCGTCGCGACCGGGTTCGCCGGCGGGATTTCGACCGATTTCTTCGGCGACATGTTGGCCGGCGCACTCACCGAAGCCGGCGTCGACCTGACCGCGACCGCACGGCTCGACCGGCCGAGCACGCTGGCCTTCGCCAGCCTCGATGCCGCCGAGCCGCGCTACGCGTTCTACGACGCGGCGGCGGCGGACCGGCATGTCGTTCCCGCCGCCCTGCCCGCTGCCGCCACGGTGCTGCATACCGGCTCGCTCGCCCTGGTGCGCGAACCCTCGGCGGCCGGCGTGGAGGCGCTGATCGGGGCGGCCCGGGCAGGCGGGCGTCTGGTGAGCCTCGATCCGAACATCCGCCCCGACCATATCCCCGACGAAGCCGCGCACCGCGCCCGGCTGGCGCGCTGCTTCGCGATCGCCGACCTGGTGAAGCTGAGCCTCGCCGACCTCGCCTGGATCGCGCCAGGGCAGACCGCCGAAACATTCGCGGCCGGGCTGCTCCGCGAGGGCGTCGGGCTGGTCGTGCTCACGCGCGGCGGCGAGGGCGCCAGTGCCTTCAACGTGTCCAGCCGCCTCGACCGCCCGACGCGCGCGGTTCGCGTGGTGGATACGGTTGGCGCCGGCGATGCGTTCATGTCCGGCCTTCTCGCCGGCCTCTCCGAAGCCAAATGCCTGACGCCACAAGCTCTGCGTGGCGCCGACGAGGCGGCGATCGGCCACGCCCTGGCCCTCGCTCTGCTGGCGGGCGCCCACACCTGCACCCGGCCCGGCGCCGATCCGCCCTGGCGTCGGGAGCTGGACCTGAAGGCCGCCCCGCCCGGCTGACGGCGCCGGAGTGCGCTCGCACCAGACACGACCGCGGCCTATCGTATAGAGCGTGATCCCGCCGTCATCTGGCGCGGATCACGCCCGGTGTCTCAGAGCGAGGCCAGGACCGCTTCGGCGCGGCTGACGTCGAACCCGCCCGGCGGCTCGACCGCGAGCTTCGTGACCTTGCCATTCTCGGTGACCATGGCGAAGCGCTGGCTGCGCACGCCAAGCCCGCGCGCGACCAGATCGAGCTCGAGGCCGAGCGCCTTGGTGAAGACTCCCGAGCCGTCCGCCAGCATGACGATCTTGTCGCCCACATTCTGGTCCTTCGCCCAGGCGCCCATGACGAACGGGTCGTTCACGGCCATGCAGACGATGCGGTCGACGCCTTTGGCGCGCAGATCGGCGATGTGCTCGACGAACCCGGGCAGGTGCTTGGCGCTGCAGGTGGGCGTGAAGGCGCCGGGTACGGCAAAGGTCACGACCTTCCCGGTGCCGAAAATCTCGTCCGTGCTCACTTCCTTCGGCCCGTCCGCCGCTGCCGCCATCAGCTTCATCGACGGGATCTGGTCACCGACCTTGATCGTCATGGGAACACGCTCCTCACTCGGTTTGTCGCCACCCCCCCGGGGGCCAGGCTGGAAGGGAAGGAGTCTAGAGCAGAATGGCGCCGGTGAAAACGCGGGCGGCGCCTTGCCTGGGCGTGGCTTGCGCGCCGAGGGACACGCACCCAAATCTCTCATCATGAGCCAGCGTCCAACCGGGCCCGCGCCCGGGTTCCTCACCGGCCAGGTGCTCATCGCCATGCCGGGCATGACCGATCCCCGCTTCGCCCAGAGCGTCGTTTTCGTGTGCGCGCACACCGAGGAAGGGGCGATGGGCATTGTCGTCAATGCCCCGCTCGCGGAGCCGAGCTTCGACGACCTGCTGCGCCAGTTGAAGGTCGAACCGGTACCCCCGGCGCGCCGCATCCGGCTATGCGCCGGCGGTCCGGTCGATCATGGCCGCGGCTTCGTGCTGCACACCGCGGACTGGACCGGGGAAGGCAGCCTGCAGGTCGATGAGGCGTTGGCACTGACGGCGAGTCTCGATGTGCTGAAGGCGATTGCCGAGGGCGGCGGCCCGCGCGCCGGGGTCCTTGCGCTGGGCTACGCCGGCTGGGGCGCCGGCCAGCTCGACCAGGAGCTGCAACAGAATGCCTGGCTCTCAGCCCCGGCGGACGAGGCGGTCCTGTTCGACGCCGAGCATCCCACCAAATGGCGCCGCGCGCTGGCCAAATTGAAGGTAGATCCACTGCTGCTATCGAGCGCGGCCGGCCACGCCTGAGGCAGGGCAAAGGGCCGACGTGCGGCGAGCCGGTGCGTGCGGATCAGGATATGGATCGGTCGTGAGAACCTTACGGTGCTTGGCTTTTCTGGCTCTGTCTTTCGTCACGCTCCTGGTCCCGGCCGGCGCCGCGCGCGCTGCGGGGGGCGGTTCGCCGGTCTCGCTCGGCGTCAGCAACGTCCCCTTCGACAGCACGGATTCGTGTCAGCCAGGCTGGCCCTGCCACGTGATTGGCTCCGGCACCAACCCGACGACGACGCTGGGTCCGCAGGCCTGCAAGGACTGGCCCGACTTTCCGCTGTGCAACTCACACGCGGGCGGGAGCAGGCCTGGGGAAACGACAGGCGGCAATCAGCCCCGCAGGTCCGGCCAATGAGGCCGTGGCGCGGTTTGAGAACTCTTGTTCAGGAGGGCGTGTGCAATGAATAGCCGCTTCGCTGGCTTGTCTGTGGTGCTCGCGGTGATGATGCTTCTGGCTGCGCCGGCCTTCGCGGGCGGCGGTTTCGGCGGCGGCCACGGCGGCGGGCCGTCGATCGGCTCCATGGGCCAGAGCAACGTGCCCTTCGACAGCACGGATTCCTGCCTGCCGGGCTGGCCCTGCCACATACTCGGTACGGCCACCAACCCGACCACGAAGGTCGGCCCGCAGGGCTGCAAGGACTGGCCGGATTTCCCGCTGTGCAAACAGCAGGCAGCCGGGAGCGCGGCCCCGGCCGCGACGAAAAACCAGCAGGCGCCGACGCGCTGAGCGCTTACCAGGCGAATTCGGGGACGCTGGCGATCGGCGCCAGACCGGCGGCGCGGGCTGCGGCCTCGGCCGCCTCGGGCCGGCCGCGCAACTCGTTGTGGATTCCGCCGAGCACCCAGCAGGAATCGATGCCCACGCTGGCCGCGCCGGCGATGTCCGTACGCAGCGCATCGCCCACGGCCAGCACCCGCGCCTTCGGCAGAGCAAGCCGCTCCAGCACCGGCGCATAGATGGCTGGGTCGGGCTTGCCGATCCAGCGTACGCGGCCGCCCAGGGCCTCATAGCGCTGGGCCAGGGCCCCGGCGCACAGGGCGACGATGCCGCCGCGGATCACCTCGAGGTCGGGGTTGGCGCAAATCATCGGCAGCCCGCGCGCCGCGGCGGTCTGCAGGGCGGGCTCGTACTCGCCGAGATCCGTCAGGCTGCGGGTCTCGTCGGGCCCGGTATTGACCACGAAATCCGCGCTCTCCGGGTCGGTGACGTGGACATAGGGCAACCCCTCGAAGACGTTGCGGTCGCGCGGCGGGCCGAGATGGTAGAGACGTTGCCCGAGGCCGGCGATGAACGGATCGCTTCGGTCGCGCAACGCGAGCCACGTCGCCTCGCCGCTGGTCAGAAGGTCGGTATAGAGATCGTCGGCGATGCCCATCTCGCGCATCGCTGCCTGCGCCACCGCCGATCTGCGCGGCGCGTTGGACAGCAGCACCACCCGCCGCTTCGCCGCACGCAGGCGTTCCAAGCAGTCGACGGCGCCGGGA
>DAIDKZ010000209.1 GCA_027449745.1 Acetobacteraceae bacterium
GTGCTGACCGGGCAGGTGCTGCACTCGCTGGCCAGCTCGGTGCAGGTACCGGCGATCGCCGCGATCAGCGTCGCTCTCGTCAGCCGCAACGAGGTTGCCGAGCGGCTGGGGCGCAACGCGCGCTGGACCTCGCTCGGCTACGGCACCGCGGCGGCGGCGATGGGCATCGTCGGCACCTATGCCTCCGACCGCGCGGTGTTCCTGCTTGCCGCCCTGCTCGGGCTGCCGGCCCTGTTCCTGATCGATCGCATCCACCCGATGCGCCAGCGCCTGCCGGTGGCGAGCGCGCCCGGCAAGCCCGCCCGCCCGCCCCAGCGCCTGCTCGCCGATCCGCGCCTGCTCGGCATCGCGACCTGCGCCGCGCTCTATCAGCTGGCGAACGCGGCGATGCTGCAACTGGTCGGCGGCGAGATGACGCGCCGCGCCGGGATGGACGCAACGCTGATCATCGCCGCCGCGCTGATGGTACCCCAGGCCGTCGTCGCCGCGCTGTCGCCGTGGTATGGCTGCGCCGCCGATCGGTTCGGCCGCCGGCCACTGCTGGCGCTGGGCTTCCTGGCCCTGCCGGTGCGCGCGCTGCTGTTCGCGCTGGTCGGGGATCCATTCGTGGTCGTGCCGCTGCAGGTGCTGGACGGGGTCAGCTCCACCGCCTTCGCCGTGCTGGCGCCGCTGATCATCGCCGACATCACCGAAGGCAGCGGGCGCTTCAATCTCGGCATGGGCCTGATCGGGCTCGCCGGCGGGCTCGGCGGGGCGGTGAGCAGCACTCTCGCCGGGACGGTCGCGGACGCCTTCGGCATCAGTGCCGGCTTCGGCGTGCTCGCGGCCGCCGGGGCGGCGGCCGCGCTGGCGGCGCTCCTGACCCTGCCGGAGACGCGTCCGGGCTTCACCACCACCCCGGCCACGTACCCGGTCGGGCACTGAGCCCCGCCGTTCAACGCGCGGCGGGACCGGCCAGCGCCTTCCCGGCGGCGTCGATCTGGCGCTGCGCCGCGGCGACGTCGCCGGCGCCGAGCGCGGCCAGTGCGGCGCTGAGCGCCGCCACCGCGGGATCCGCGCTCGGCGTGTGCGCCTGGGACGGCGGCACCGAGCGGTCGAGCAGGCGCGTCTCGGCGCGCTCCAGCGCTTCCTGCGCCGCGCCGGTCTGGCCGGTGGCCAGCGCGCTCTTGGCGATGGCGAGGAGCTGGGCGGCGTCGGCGGTCTCCGGCGCCGCCGGCAGGCGCGGCGAAAGCTCGGGCGCGGCGCCCTGGCCGGGCAGATTGCTCGGCTTGGGCGACAACGGCATCGCCTGCCCGCCGGTGCCGACCGGTCGCCCCTGATCATCCGGCGCCGGATTGGTCTGGGCGAAAGCGGGGATCGCGCTCAGCACCAGCGCAGCGGCAAGGAAGCGGGTTCGCATCGGCATCTCCTGTGGAAAAAATGCGCGGGGGCCTCGACCAGGCACGAGCACGCCCCATCAGCCGGACCAACCGACGGGGCATCGTAACGGATCACGCTCCGTCTAGAGCAACCTCCGATCTGACCGAGCCGTTCCGGCTCGGGCCGATCGGAGATAAGTTTCTCTAGAGTCATATGTTCTAGAGCACGACCGTCCGACCAGATGATTCCATCAGGTCGGACCGTGCTCTAGCGCGCCAGCGCCATCAGTCCCATCGCCTGGCGGGCGAACAGCCGCTTCAGCGGCGGCATCCGGTCGACCGCGGCGATGCCGAGATCGCGCGCCGTGCGCAGCAGCGGATTGTCGCTGCTGAACAGCCGGTCCAGTGCGTCGGTCGCGGCGAGCATCAGCATCGTATCGGGACGGCGGGCGCGCTGGTAGCGCGCGAGCAGCTCCGGCCCGCCGGGATCGGCGCCGCGCGCCAGGGCATCGGCGACGCCGTCGGCGAGGGCGGCGACGTCGCGGAAACCGAGATTGAGGCCCTGGCCGGCGATGGGATGGATGCCGTGGGCGGCGTCCCCGGCCAGGGCCAGCCGCGTGGCGGTGAAGCGGTGGGCGTAGAGCGCGCTGAGCCGGTAGCTCCACCGCCGCCCGATCGGGCGAATGGCGCCGAGATGGTCACCGAGGCGGCGGGCGATCTCGCGCCCGTAGCGGTCGTCGTCGAGCGTCTTCAGCCGCTCGGCGTCCGCGTCACGCTCGGTCCAGACGATCGCCGAGACATTGGCCTCGCCGTTGGTCGGGCTCATCGGCAACTGGGCGAAGGGGCCGGCGGGGAGGAAATGCTCGACGGCGACGCCGTGGTGCGGACGCTCATGGGCGACGGCGCCGACCAGCGCGGTCTGGCCGTAGCCGAGCCGCGTGATGCGAATGCCGGCCTCGGCGCGCAGCCGGCTCTCCCGCCCGTCCGCGGCGACGACCAGGCGACAGGCCAGGCGCGGGCCGCCGGTGACCTGGACCACCGCCTCGTCGCTGGTGCGGCGCACCGTGACCTCCGCCGGAGCGAAGACGCTCAGCGCCGGCAGCGCGTGCAGATGCGCGTTCAGCGCCCGGCGCAGGCTGCGCGCCTCCACCATCCACCCGAACGCCTCCAGCCCGGCCCCCGGCTCCAGCCCAGCCTCCGCGACGTCGAAATGCAGCCGCAGGCGGGAGGCGGGGCGGCCGAGCTTGCCGTCGGAGACCCTGATCGCGCTGATCGGGCCGGGCACGTCCGGCAGGCGCTCCCACACGCCAGCCGCCTCCATCACGCGGCGCGAGCCGGCGGCGATGGCGTAGGCGCGCCCGTCGAAATCCGGGTGTTCCATCGGCGGCAGCGCGGCGCGGTCGATGAGCGCCGTGCGCACCCCGCGCGCGGCGAGCAGCGCCGCCAGCGTGCCGCCGACTGGGCCGGCACCGACGACGCAGACCGCAACCTCCAGTTCCGCCGGTTCCATGGTCGTACACTCCTGGCTGCTTCGTTGCACAATAATTGAGCATATCCTGCCGCCCCGCAAGGCGCCTCCGGCGTGGCCTCCGGCTCCTGGACCATGCCTCGCGGACCCAGCCCGCGTGGCACGGTTCTTGGATCATTCCGGTCGTTGGCGTCACGGGCACGCCGGAGAGAGCAGAGGGACCACGTCATGAAACTCATCATGGCCATCATCAAGCCTTTCAAGCTCGATGATGTGCGCGAGGCGCTGACGCCGCTCGGCGTCCAGGGGCTGACGGTCACGGAGGTCAAGGGCTTCGGCCGGCAGAAGGGCCAGACCGAGATCTATCGTGGCGCGGAATACCAGGTCAGCTTCCTGCCCAAGGTCAAGATCGAGGTCGTCGTCCCGGCGAGCATGGCCGAGCAGGTGATGGAGGCGATCGCCAAGGCGGCGCAGACCGGCAAGATCGGCGACGGCAAGATTTTCGTCCTCGATGTCGAGCACGCGCTGCGCATCCGCACCGGCGAGGCCGACGCCGCCGCGATCTGATCACCGATCGGTCGCCCGTCATCCCAGGAAGAGCCACGAAAGAGAAAGTCAGTATGATGTCGCTTGCCCGTTCCGCGGTCCGGATGCTGCCGAGCCGCCTGCCCCTCGCCGCGCTCGCCGCGGCCCTGCTGATCGCCGCCGGCCCGGCCTTCGCCGCCGAGACCGCGCCGCCGAAGGTCGATACCGGCGATACCGCCTGGATGCTCGCCAGCACCGCGCTGGTGCTGCTGATGACCATTCCCGGGCTGGCGCTGTTCTATGCCGGCATGGTGCGCAAGAAGAACGTACTCGCCACCATGATGCAGTCCTTCGCCATCACCTGCCTGGTGACGATCACCTGGATGGTGGCCGGCTACAGTCTCGCCTTCACCAACGGCAACCCCTACATCGGCGACCTGTCGCGGCTTCTGCTCAAGGGCATCGAGGCACACATCGCCAAGGGCGCGGATGTCGGCTTCGTGCTGGGTGCGGGAACGGACGGCGCCACGCCGTTCACCATTCCCGAGACCGTCTACATGATGTTCCAGATGACCTTCGCGATCATCACCCCGGCGCTGATCGCCGGCGCCTTCGCCGATCGGATGAAGTTCTCCGCCATGTGCATCTTCATGGTGCTGTGGTCGCTGCTGGTCTACAGCCCGATCGCGCACTGGGTGTGGAGCGCCACCGGCTGGGTCGCGGCACTGGGCGCGATCGATTTCGCCGGCGGCACCGTGGTCCACATCAACGCCGGCATCGCCGGGCTGATGTGCGCGCTGATGCTGGGCAAGCGCGTCGGCTTTGGGCGCGACAACCTGGCGCCCTACAATGTCGGCTACGCCGTCATCGGCGCCTCGCTGCTCTGGGTCGGCTGGTTCGGCTTCAACGCCGGCTCCGCGGTCGGCGCGAACGGCCGCGCCGGCATGGCGATGGCCGTGACGCAGATCGCCACCGCCGCCGCGGCGCTGGGCTGGATGTTCGCCGAATGGGCGGCGAAGGGGAAACCCTCGGTGCTCGGCGCGGTCTCCGGTGCGGTGGCCGGCCTCGTCGCCATCACCCCGGCCTCCGGCTTCGTGCTTCCCGGTGCCTCGATCATCATCGGCGTCGCCGCCGGCGTGGTCTGCTTCTGGTCGGCGACCTCGCTCAAGCACATGCTGGGCTATGACGACAGCCTGGACGCGTTCGGCGTGCACGGCGTCGGCGGCATCATCGGCGCGCTGCTGACGGGCGTGTTCGCCTACGGCCCGCTCTCGGCCACCGACGCCGCCGCCGAGGGCACCGTGGGCGGCCTGCACCAGCTCGGCATCCAGGCCGAGGCCGTGGTGGTGACCCTGGTCTACAGCGGCATCATGACCTTGATCATCCTCAAGGTGGTCGACCTCATCGTCGGCCTGCGCGTCACCACCGAGCAGGAAGTCGAGGGGCTGGACGTGGTGCTGCACGGCGAGCAGCTCGGCTGATCCTCCCGGCCCGAGACTGCACCGCGGGGGAGTGCGCCCGGGCGCGCTCCCCCGTTCCCGTGCCGCCACGCCACGGCGCCGGCACGCGGCCCGGAGCCTTGGCCTGCGGGAACCTTGGCCCGATAGTGTGGGCCGGACGCCATCCGGCGCGCACCACCCTTCAGGACCGGGCCATGACCGACGCCGCACCGCCCGCCCCGCTCGCTCAGCATGTCGAGACCGTCCGCCCCGAGTGGATCGACCGCAACGGGCACATGAACCTAGCCTACTACATGGTCATTTTCGACCACGGCACCGACGCGCTGCTGGACGCGCTCGGCATCGGCGAGGCCTACAGCGCCGTGACCAACGGCACCATCTTCGCCGCCGAGGCCCATCTCCTCTATCGCCAGGAACTGCACGCCGGCGAGGCCGCGCGGGTCCGCAGCTGGCTCCTCGGGGCGGACGCCAAGCGGCTGCATATCCTGCATGAAATGGTGCGCGACGCCGACGGCGCGCCGATCGCCGTCAACGAGCTGCTGGGGCTGCATGTCGACATGGCCAGCCGCCGCGTCGCCCCCTTTCCGCCCGACCGCGCCGCCGTGCTCGATGCCGCCGCCGCGCCGTGGCGGG
>DAIDKZ010000210.1 GCA_027449745.1 Acetobacteraceae bacterium
CAGCGAGGCGATGATGATGCCGAACAGGCCCATCATCAGGAACGAGCCGAACCGGCTGAGGTCGCTGCGCGTGGTGTAGCCCCACAGGCTCATCGCGGCGAAGGTCGCGGCGGTGATGAAGAACACGCGGGCGATGGATTCGTGCGAGTAGACCAGGAAGATGTTGGTCAGGCTCGCACCCATGGCGACGCAGAACGCCCAGTAGAGCGCCTGGGCCGCGCCCGTCGAGAGCCGGTTGACGCCGAAGCTCAGCACCATGACGAAGCCGAGCGGGGCGAGCATGGCCAGGAACGCCAGGCCGCCGGTGGTATGGCGCAGCCCGTACGGCGTCTCCACCAACGGGTAGAACAGGTTGATCAGCGAGGTGTTGGCGATCGCATAGGCGACGATGCCGGTGAGCAGCAGCCCCGACGCCATCCAGTTGTAGACGCGAAGCATGTAGCCGCGCAGCCCCGCATCGATGAGGTCGGGGGCGTAGGCCCCGCGGGACGCGCCCGGGTAGGTCCGATAATCAGGACTGAAGGCCATGGTGTGTGTCTCTCTCCTGTCGAACAGGGACCAAGTGGTTAGGCATCTTGGGCGACCGAGCCGTCCGTGCAAGCGGGCGGGGCGCCTCTATTCGTTGCGCAGCATCGGTCCCGCCTTGGCGGCGAGCGCCCGGGCGGTGGCAGCATAGCCGAGCGCCAGCATCAGCGCCATCGCGCCGAGCAGGGTCGCGGCCAGCACCCCGGGCAGGAAGCTCCATTCCGCGTGCAGCACGAAATGCATCACCCCGATGCTGGCCACCACCCCGACCAGCGCGGCGATGAGGCCGGCGGCGAGGCCGAGCGTGCCGAACTCGACCAGCCAGGCGAGCAGGATCTGGCCCCGCCGGGCCCCGAGCGCACGCAGGATCACCGCCTCCTGCACCCGCCGGCGCTGCCCCGCCGCCACCGCCCCGGCCAGCACCAGCGCCCCGGCGGCGAGGGTGAGCGTGCCGGTGGCGCCGAGCGCGGCGCCGAGCTGGCCGAGCAGGGCGGCGATGGCGTCGAGCACGTCGGCGACGGAAATGCCGGTGACGTTCGGCAGCGCGTCGGTCACCGCGCGCAGGAGCGCGCCGGCCTGCTCGGGGGCCACCTTCACCGCCGCGATATGCGTCGCCGGCGCCCCGGCCAGCGCGCCGGGGCTGGCGACGAGGGCGAAATTCAGCGCCAGCGACCGCCAGTCGATGTCGCGCAGGGAGGCCACGCGGAGGTCGAGATCGCGGCCGAGCACATTCACCCGCAGCACGTCGCCGACATGCACGCCCCAGCCGCGCGCCAAGCCGGCGTCGAACGAGACCAGCGGCGGCCCGGCATAGTCGGGCGGCCACCACGCGCCGGCGACGAGATGGGTTCCCGGCGGCGGCGCGGCGGCATAGGTGAGGCCGCGATCGCCGCGCAGCGCCCATTCGGTGCCGGGCGCGGCGTGCACCCGCTCGGCCGGCACGCCGGCGACGCTGACGAGGCGGGCGCGCAACGAAGGCACCTCGTCCACCTTCGTCACCCCGGGGCTGGCGCGCAGAATGGCGTCGAACCGCGCCACCTCGTCGGGCTGGATGTCGACGAAATAGAAGCTCGGCGCATTGGCCGGGATGTCGCGGACGATCTGGCGGCGCATGTTGCCCTCGATCAGCGCCACCGTCGCCAGGGTGGAGAGGCCGAGGCCGAGGGAGACCAGCATCTGCGCGGTCGGCGCGCCGGGACGATGGAGGTTGGCGAGGCCGAGGCGGGCCGCCGGCGAGGCCAGGCGCGGCGCGAACCGGGCGAGGCGCTGCACGGCCAGCGCGCCGAGCCGGAACACGGCCAGCGTCGCCAGCGCGCCGGCGCAGAACCACAGCGCGAACCCCCGGTCCGGCGCCGTCGCCACGGTGAGGGCGACGAGCGCCATGGCGAGGCCGGCAACGGCGGCGAGCAGGCGCCGCCCGGGCCGGGCCGGAGCCGGCAGCAGGGCGTCGCGGAACAGGGCGGCGGCGGGAATGGAGAGGGTGCGGCCGAGCGGGATCAGCGCGAAGCAGGCGGCGGTCAGCAGCCCGTAGACGGCGGCGAGCGCCAGCGGCCCGGGATAGAGGCCGAGGCGCGGCGGCACCGGCAGCAGGTCCGCGAGCAGGGCGCGCGCGAGTGCGGGCAGCGCGGCACCGGCGACGAGCCCGGCGAGTACGCCCGCCGCCGCCAGGGCCATCACCTGCACCAAGCAGACCTGGAACACCAGCCGCCCCGGCGCGCCGATGCAGCGCAGCACGGCGAGGCTCTGCGCCCGCGCCTCCAGCCAGGCGCGCACGCCGTTGGCGACGCCGATGCCGCCGACCAGCAGCGCCGTCAGCCCCACCAGCGTCATGAACAGCCCGTTCTGATCGATGAAGCGCCGCGCCCCGGGCAGCGCGTCGGCGCCGAGGCGGATGCGCCAGCCCTGGTCGGGGAAGGCGGCGCGCAAGGCGGCGACCGTGGCCGCCGGGTCGGTTCCCGGCGCCAGCACCGCCCGCAGCCCGTGCTCGAGCATCGAGCCGGGCTGCACCAGGTCGGTCGCCGGCAGCGCCGCGGCGGCGATGAGCACGCGCGGGCCGAAGATCGAGGCGGTGGCGACCCGGTCCGGCTCGTCGGTGAGGGCGCCGCGCAGGGTGAAGCTGGCACGCCCCAGCCGCACCGTGTCGCCAGGATGCAGCCCGAGCCGGTCGAGCACGAGCGGCTGGGCGAGCAGGCCGAACCGGCCGTCGGCGTCAGCGCCGAGCGCGGCGGCGAGCGGCGCGGCCGGGCGCACCCCGGCGGTGCCGACGAGCGGCCAGGCCGGGTCCACCGCCTTGAGATCGACCAGCATGCGCTCCCCGGAGGACGCGATCAGCATCGAGCGCATGCGCACGATGGCCGAGACGCGCGCGCCACGGGCGGCGAGCCAGGCCCACGCCGCTTCGGGCAGGGGCTCGGCGCCGGTATCGATCTCGATGTCGCCGCCCAGGATCCGCCGCCCGTCCGCCGCCAGTCCGCGCTCGACCCCCTCGCGCAGCGAGCCGACCCCGGCGATGGCGGCGACGCCGAGGGCGAGGCAAGCGAGAACGATGCGCAGCCCCGGCGCACCGCGGCGCAGCTCCCGCCAGGCCAGGCGCAGCGCCAGGATCACGCCGAGCCGGCCGCGCCGGTCGGGGTTGGCGCGATGCGCCCGTCCACCAGCCGCACGATCCGCCCGCAGCGCGCAGCCAGGCGCGGATCATGGGTGATCAGCAGCAATGTCGTGGCGTGCCGGGCGCGCAGCGCGAACAGCAGGTCCATCACCGTCTCCCCGGTGGTCTGGTCGAGATTGCCGGTGGGTTCGTCGGCGAGCAGCACCGCAGGCGCCGGGGCGAAGGCGCGGGCGAGCGCGACGCGCTGCTGCTCGCCGCCGGAGAGCTGGCCGGGCAGGTGGGTGAGCCGGTGCGCCAGCCCCACCGCGGCCAGCGCCTCCCGCGCGCGCGCCGCCGCGTCCCGCGCGCCGGCCAGTTCCAGCGGCACGGCGACGTTCTCCAGTGCGGTCATGGTCGGGATCAGGTGGAAGGCCTGGAAGACGATGCCGATACGCTCGCGCCGCAGCCGCGCCAGCCCATCCTCGTCCAGCGCGGTCACCTCCGCGCCGGCCAGCCGCACCGTCCCGGCGCTGGCGCGTTCGAGCCCGGCCAGCACCATCAGCAGGCTGGTCTTGCCCGACCCGGACGGCCCGACCAGGCCCAGCGCCTCGCCGCGCGCGAGGGTGAGATCGACGCCGCGCAGGATGTTGACCGGCCCGGCGCTAGACGGCAGGGTCAGCCGCAGATCGCGGATTTCGAGGAAGGGCGCAGCGTCGGCCTGCTCCGGCGTCGCCGCGGACGAGGTGATGGCGTCCATCGGACAGAAATATGGCCTTTGGCCGAGCCGACGCAACGTCGTCCTCGGAATGGCGCTGCCGGCGCTGCTCGCTGCCCGGCGCGCGCGAGGCGCGCCGGCGGCCGGCCCGATCAAGCTGCTCGCCCTCGGCGACTCGCTCACCGCCGGCTACGGGCTGGCGCACGCCGAGGGGTTCACGGCCCAGCTCCAGGCGGCGCTGCGCGCCCGCCGGGTGGACGTGGAGGTGCTGGACGGCGGCGTCTCCGGCGACACCTCGGCCGGCGGGCGGGCGCGGCTCGGCTGGGCGCTGGCCGACGCGCCGGCGGCGGCGATCGTCGAGCTCGGCGCCAATGACGGGCTGCGCGGCATCGACCCGGCGGCGACCGAGGCCAATCTCGCCGCCATCCTCGATGCGCTCGCCGCGCGCCACATTCCCGCGCTGCTCTGCGGCATGTATGCGCCACCCAATCTCGGCGCGGACTACGCGGCCGCCTTCCGCGCCGTGTTCGACCGGCTTTCCCGCCGCCCGGGCCTGCTCTACGACCCGTTCTTCCTCGCCGGGGTGGCGGGCGATCCGGCGCTGAACCAGGCGGACGGCATCCATCCCACGGCGCGCGGCGTGGCCATCATCGTCGCGCGGCTGCTGCCGCTGGTGGAGCGGCTGATCCGCGAGGCGAGCGAGCCATGAGACTCTTCGTCGGCCTGGAACTGCCGGCCGAGGTCAAGCAGCGCCTGGCGATGCTGGCGCGCGCCGGCCTGCCGGGCGCGCGATGGGTGGCGCCGGAAAACTACCACGTCACCCTGCGCTTCATCGGCGAGACGCCGGCGCACCGGGCCGAGGAGATCGATCTCGGCCTGGCCGCGTTGACCGCGCGGAGCTTTCCGCTGGCCATCGGCGGCATCGGCACGTTCGCCAAGGGCGGCCGGCCGACCGCGCTCTGGGTCGGCGTCGAGCGCAACGAGGCGCTCGAGCGGCTGCAGGCGAAGGTGGAGACGGCGCTGCAACGCGCCGGCCTGGAGCCGGAGCGGCGGCGGTTCTCGCCCCATGTCACCCTGGCCCGGCTGGAGAACCCGGTCGAGTCCCGCCTTGCCGCGTTCGTCCAAGCCAACAATCTGTTCCGCATCGACGCGGTGCAGGTCGGGCATTTCACCCTGTTCAGCTCGCAGCTCGGCAAGGAGCAGCCAGTCTACACGCCAGAGGTCGAATACCGGCTCGCCTGAGATGGCGTGCCCGCAAGATTAAGGATGCCCGTGATGCCCCGTCTGGCCCACGCCACCGCCCTGCTCGCCCTGCTCGCCGCCGCCCCCGCGCCGCCGGAACGCGTGGAGGCCGGGAAGCTCGTGATTCTCCATCCGTGGAGCCGTGCGACGGCGGCGGCCGGGGCCAGCGCCGTCGGCTATCTCACCATCACCAACACCGGCACCGCGCCGGAGCGCCTGCTCGGCGCGGACTGCGCCAACGCCGGCATGACGATGCTGCACGCCACCACGCGCGACGGCGCCGTGGCGCGGATGCGGGCGGTGGAGAGCCTGCCGATTCCGCCGGGCGGCACGCTGACCCTGGCGCCGGGCGGAAATCACCTGATGCTGATGGACACCAGGGAGGCGCTGGCGCCCGGGAGCCGCTTCGCGTGCACGCTGCGCTTCGCCCACCAGGGGCCGGTGGCGGTGGAGTTCGCCGTGCAGCCGGCCGGCGCAGCGAAGGCGCCGATGTAGGGGCCCGGCCGCGGACCGGATGATCACCGATCCCGGCCCGCCCGGGTCCACCCGCGAGCTCGACCATGTCGCGGCGGAGGCCCGCGCCTGCACCCGCTGCGCGGCGAGCCTGCCGCTCGGCCCCCGGCCGGTGTTCCAGCTCGGCGCCGGGGCACGGCTGCTGATCACCAGCCAGGCGCCGGGCACACGCGCGCACGAGACGGCGACGCCGTTCAACGACGCCTCCGGCGACCGGCTGCGCGCCTGGCTCGGTCTGACGCGGGCGCAGTTCTACGATCCCGCCCGCGTCGCCATCGTGCCGGTCGGGCTCTGCTATCCCGGCCGCCTGCCCCGGGGCGGCGACGCGCCGCCCGCCCCCGGCTGTGCGGCGCTGTGGCATCCACGCCTGCTGCCGCTGCTCACGGACCTGCGCCTGACCCTGCTCGTGGGCGGTTACGCGCAGGATTTCGTCCTCGGCAAGGGACGGATGGCCGAGCGGGTGCGCGCCTACGCCGCGTTCCTGCCGCGCCACTTTCCGCTGCCGCATCCCTCCTGGCGCACCACCGGCTGGGAGCGCCGCAACCCCTGGTTCGCGGCCGAATTGCTGCCGGCCCTGCGCCGCGCCGTCGCCGCCGTGCTCGATGGGGAGCGGGGCGGGCAGGGCGGCGCCTGAGGGGCGCGCCATGCGTTGCGCGCAGGGTCCGGCGCCGGCGCCGGGGCTGTTTGCTGCGCTGCGGCATGATAAGACCCGGCGATGATGCAGCACTTTGTCCCACTCTGTGCGGCGGCCGTCATGGTTGCCGCCGTGGCTGGCGCGTCGGCGGCGCGGGCCGACGACGCGGGCACCGCCGCCGCGCCGCCGAGCTCGATCTGGGAGCAGTCCTCGCTGTTCGGCGATCTCGGCGGCGTCCGCCCCGCGCTCGCCCGGGTCGGGATCTCCGTCGGCCTGCAGGAGACGAGCGAGGGGCTCGGCAACGTCACCGGCGGGACGCGCCGGGCCATCGATTATGAGGGCGTGACGGAAATGAGCGTCGGCCTCGAAACGGAAGCGGCCTTCGGCTGGCACGGCGGCACGTTCAATGTCAGCGCGCTGCAGATCCACGGCCGCAACCTCAGCACCGACGCGCTCGGCGTGCTCGACCTCGCCAGCGGCATCGAGGCCGAGCGGGCGACGCGGCTGTGGGAACTCTGGTACCAGCAGAGCCTGTTCGGCGGCATCGCGGACGTGAAGATCGGGGCGCAGAGCCTCGATCAGGAGTTCATGGTCAGCCAGTATGCCGGGCTCTTCGTCAACGGCATGTTCGGCTGGCCGGCGCTGCCTTCCTACGATCTCTATGGCGGCGGCCCGGCCTACCCGCTCGCCTCCCCGGGCGTGCGGCTGCGGCTGCACCCGACCCAGGCGGTGACGCTGCTCGCCGGCGCGTTCGCCGACAATCCCTCCGGCGCCGGGTTCTTCGCCAATGCGCAGCGCCTCGATCCGTCGGGGACCAATTTCAGCCTCGCCGGCGGCGTGCTGTGGATCGCCGAACTCCAGTACGCGCGGGGCGGCGGCCCGGACGAGCACGCGGCGCTGCCGGGAACCTACCGTGTGGGGCTGTGGTACGACAGCGGCGCCTTCCCCAGCCGGGAGTACGACACCCAGGGGATTCCCCTGGCCAGCCCGGCCAGCTCCGGCGTGCGCCAGATGCGCCAGGGCAATGCCAGCGCCTACGCCGTCATCGACCAGACGGTCTGGAAACCCGAGCCGGCGAGCCCGCGCGGGCTCGGCCTGTTCGCCCGGGCTTTCGGCGCGCCGAACGACCGCAACCTGATCGACCTCGCCGCCAATGCCGGCCTCGTCATGCGCGCGCCGCTGGCGGGGCGGGACAATGACAGCGTCGGGATCGGCCTCGGCTACACGCAGGTCGGCGCCGCCGTCAGCGCCCATGACCGGCAGGTGGCACTGTTCGGCAACAACCCCGCCTATCCGGTGCGCGGCGCCGAGACCTACGCGGAGCTGACCTATCAGGTCCAGCTCACGCCGTGGTGGCAGCTTCAGCCGGACTTTCAGTACGTGTTCAACCCCGGCGCGGGGGTGCCGAACCCACGCAACCCGGGCAAGCGCCTCGGCGACGAGGCGATCCTCGGACTGCGGACGGTGGTGGCGTTCTAGAGTGTGTCAGCGCTTCATTGAAGCGCTGACACACTCTAGATCTATGTTTACGCGTCTGTTTATCCGCCTCCGGCGATTCCGCCTACGGCGGACAGACGCTAAGCGGGTCGCAGGCGGGCTTGCGGTCCCGGCGCGCCGCCGCTATATGCGAGTGACTCGCAATTGCAAATTCATCCGCAACCGTTCGGGAAGAGGAATGCCATGCCACTCCGCCGCAGCGCCGCCAGTCTGATCGCCCTCGCCGCGCTGATCGCGGCCCCGCGCGCGGACGCGGAAGGGCCCGCCGAGGGGCCTCACGACGGATTCCTCGCCGGCCTGCACCGCAACAGCACCCTCACCTCCACCGTGCCGGGGAACGGCGACCAGAATCCCTATGCCGTCGTCGTCGTTCCCGCCTCGGTCGGGGCGCTGCACCAGGGCGACGTGCTCGTCGACAATTTCAACAATGCCGCCAATCTCC
>DAIDKZ010000211.1 GCA_027449745.1 Acetobacteraceae bacterium
AGCACCGCGAGCGCGTCCAGGATATCGTCGGTTTCGGCGCCCTCGACGACGAGCCCGGCGCCCAGGCCGCGGGCGAGCGCCTGCAGCGTCATCACGAACAGCAAATCGTCCGGACGGCGATGCACCTCGCGCACGAAGGCCTGATCGAGCTTGATCGTATCCACTGGCAGCGCCTTCAGCCGCAGCAGGGAAGAGTAGGCGCTGCCGACGTCGTCGAGCGCGATGCGCACGCCGGCGGCGCGGATTTCATCGATCCGCTCGAGGGCATGATCGAGCGAGAGGAATTCGCCGCTCTCCAACACTTCGAGTGTGATCCGGCCCGGCTCGATGTTGGTGGAGCTGAGCACATCATCGAGGCAGTTGCGGCAGTCGGCGTTCAGGACAGCGTCGGGATCGACATTCACCGACAGACCGAGACGGTGGCCCGCGCGTTCCCAGATCGCGAGGTCGGCGAGGCCGCGCTCGAGCACCTGTTGCGTGAGTTTGCGGCGCTCGGGCGCCGAGAGATGGGGCAGGAACTCGCCCGGGGAGACCAGCCGGCTGCCCTTGGCGAGACGCGCCAGCGCTTCGACGCCGACGACGGCGCCGCGCTGCAGGTCGATGATCGGCTGATAATGCACGCGCACCTGGCCGCGCGCGAGAAGGCCGCGCAGCAGTACGGTCTCGACGCCCTTCTCCTGCGACGGGCGATAGAGCTCCCAGAACTTTTCGCGGTTGCGCTTGTTCTCCTTCGCGGCATAGAGCGCGGCGTCGGCGTGGCGCAGCAGGAGATCGGACTCGACATTGTCGAGCGGGAACATCGTCACGCCGAGGCTGCCACCGACATTGACGGTGGTGCCGTTCGGCAGGGCGACGGGCGCGGTGAGGGCGGCGTGGATGCGTTCGGCAGCCGATTCGAGGTCGGCCATTTGCGCCAACCCCTCCAGCACGATGGCGAACTCGTCGCCGCCGAGCCGGGCGACGAAGTCGGTGCCGCGGAGCGCATGACGCAGCCGGGCGGCGATCTCCCGCAGCAGATGGTCGCCGGCGGCGTGACCGAACCGGTCGTTGACCGGCTTGAAATCGTCGAGATCGAGCATGCCGACGGCCAGCAGCCGTTCCTGCCGCCGTGCGCGGGACATCGCCTGGGGCAGGTGCTCGGACAGGGCGAGCCGGTTCGGCAGTTCGGTGAGCGTGTCGTGGCGCGCCGTCCAGCTCAGCGCGGTGCGCTCCTGGTGCAGCGACTCCTTCACATCCCGCTCGTCGAGGGCCCGGCCGATCAATTCGCCGACGCGGGCGAGGAGATGGAGCATCTCCTGGTCGAACACCTCGGTCTGGGCCGAGACCGCGGCCAATACGCCCCAGCGTTCGCCGCCGCGGCGGATCGGCACTGCGGCGGCGGCGCGCCACTGGTGGCGTTCCAGGTCCGCGCGCAGCTCGCTGACCGCCGGATCCGCGAGCCGGTCATTGTCGAAGTGCACACGTCCGCTCGCCCAGGCGCGGCTCAGTAGCGTGCGCGGCTCGTCGGCATCGATCCGCGCATAGAACCGGTGGACCAGCGAAAGGCCCCGGCCCGCGCCGGTGTAATAGTGGCAATGACCGTCCGCGTCCGGGCGGCCGATCCAGGCGGCCACGAACAGGCCGCCGGTGACCAGGCGGCGACAGGTGCCGCGCAGCACCTCGGGTTCGGTCTGAGCCTTGAGCAGCAGTTGCGCCTCGCCGAACAGGGCCGCGTAGAGGCGCTGGACATGTTCGATCCGCGCCAGCCGCCTGCGTTCGGCCTCCGCCGCCTCGACCCGCTCCAGCGCCATGCCGAGAAGTGTGGAGATATGTTCGAGGAAGCTGTGGATCGGCTCGCGCGAGAAGAAATTGGGCACCACGCTGCGCAGGTCCACGATACGGTGCATGCCCGCGCGCCCGCGCAGCGGTACGGCCACACTGCTGCGCCAGGGGTGGCGCATGGCCACTTCACGCCACGGCGCGGCGATCGGATCGGTGGACCAGTCATCGATGCCGGCGATGGCTCCGGAGCGCCAGGCGCGTCCGGCGGGGCCCTGCGCCAGTGGACCGGAATCGACCCGCACGACGATGGCGTTCGCATAATCCTCGGCGCCGGGGCCGTTCGCAGCCTCGTGGCGGAGGCGCCCGCCGCCATCCGGCCGCCACAGCCAGACCGCGCTGACGCCCGGCAGGCTGCCCAGTATCCGCACTGCGGCACGTCCCAGCTCAGCCAGCGAATGGACGTCCAGTAGGGTCTTGTCGAGTTCGAGCAGGATGCGGGTGATGTCCGCGGCGGTGGGAATCGCCGCCGCCATGCCCGCGCGGCTCACTTCACCCGCGGCAGCGCCCTGACCGGTGGAAAGCGCAGGCTGCCCCATCGTGCCCCCTTGATCCGGACGGCCAATCCAAGGTCCACCGGTCATCCCATACCATCCGCGCCCGGTCGGGCCGCGTCTCCCTCGGCGCCATCCTTGCGCGCGAGCCATGAAGGCCCGATTAAGGCCCTCGACGTGAGGATCATTCCCGTCCTCGCAGCGACAGTGCGATCAGTGCGGCGGCGCCGGCAACGATGGCGCTGTGACATATTGCAACTGCGCGACGCAAGCCATTCGGATCGCGTCGGCGGGGCGCCCTCCGGCCGCGGTGGCGTTGACCGCACAAGCGGCCTTGCGCAGAGTGCGTCGCGCCGCGGCCGGCGTGGCAGCGATGGCGCCAGAGACCGGGGCGCGGCGGCGGAGAGCGGTGATGATCCTGCTGATCGACAACTATGACAGCTTCACCTTCAACCTCGTCCATTTCCTGGGCGAACTCGGGGCGCGCTGCGACGTGCGCCGCAACGACACGCTGGATGTCGCCGCCGCGATGGCGCTGACGCCGGAGGCGATCGTGCTCTCGCCGGGCCCGTGCACGCCGAGCGAGGCCGGCATCTGCCTCGACCTGATCGCGGCCGCGGCCGGGCGTGTGCCGGTGCTTGGCGTCTGCCTCGGCCACCAGGCCATCGGCCAGGCCTTCGGCGCCGAGGTCGTGCGCGCGCCGGTGCCGGTGCACGGCAAGACCAGCCCGATCTTCCACCATGGCAGCGATATCTTCGCCGGCCTGCCGAGCCCGTTCCGCGCCACCCGCTATCACAGCCTGATCGTCGCCCGCGAGAGCATGCCGGAGGCGCTGGTGCCGACCGCCTTCACCGAGGACGGGCTCGTGATGGGGCTGAGGCATCGCCACTGGCCGATTTTCGGCGTCCAGTTCCATCCCGAAAGCATCGCCAGCGAGCACGGCCACGCGCTGCTCGGCAATTTCCTCGCCCTGGCACGCGGTTCCAACACGCCCGCGCGGGCGGCCTGAGCCGGCCGTGCCGGCGCCCACCGTTTCGAGTCCCAGCCGCGCCGGCGACCTGCGGCCGGTTCTGGCGCGCCTCGCCACCGGCGCGAGCCTGACAGAGGCGGAGGCGGAGCAGGCCTTCGGCGTCATCATGTCGGGCGAGGCGACGCCGGCGCAGATCGCGGGGCTGCTGATGGCCATGCGCGTGCGCGGCGAGACGCCGGCCGAGCTCACCGGCGCGGTGCGGGCGATGCGCGCGCGCATGCTGCACGTCGCGTTGCCGGCGTCACTGGCGGCACAGGCGATGGACGTGTGCGGCACCGGAGGCGACAATGCCGGTACGCTGAACGTCTCCACCGCGGTGGTGTTCGTCCTGGCCGGGCTCGGCGTGCCGGTGGCCAAGCACGGCAACCGAGCGCTGTCCTCGCGCACCGGCGGGGCGGACGTGCTCGGGGCGCTCGGCGTCGATGTCGACGTGCCGGCCGACCGGCTCTCAGGGATTCTGGCCGAGGCCGGGTGCGTGTTCCTGTTCGCCCCGCGCCACCACGCCGCCTTGCGCCACGCCGCCGGCCCGCGCGTCGAGCTCGGCACCCGCACGATCTTCAATCTGCTGGGGCCGCTGGCCAACCCCGCCTTGGTGGCGCGCCAGCTCATTGGCGTGTTCGATCCGGCCTGGGCGGAGCCGATGGCCGTCGCGCTGCGCGAGCTTGGCACCGACCGCTGCTGGGTGGTGCACGGCCAGGGGCTCGACGAGCTCACCCTGGCTGGCGAAAGCCAGGTCGTGGAACTGGCCGGGGGCCGGCTGCGCCGGTTCACCATCCGCGCTGAGGCCGCGGGGCTGGCGCCGGCGCCGGTCAGCGCCATCCGCGGCGGCGACGCCGCCGAGAACGCCGCCGCTCTGGAGGCGCTGCTGCGCGGTGCGGCCGGGGCCTATCGCGACACCGTGCTGCTCAACGCCGCCGCCGCCCTCATCATTGCCGGGCGCGCCGCCGACCTGGCCGAGGGCGCCGGCATGGCGGCGGCGGCGATCGATGCCGGCGCCGCCCTGGCCGCGCTGGACCGCTTGCGCGCCGCCGCACCGCTGGCATCCTGCTGAGCGATGTTCGACGAGGATCCACGATGAACGCGTCTGCCTCCGCCGTGCCGCTGCCCGACATGCTGGCGCGGATCTGCGCCGATACCCGCGCCGAGACGGCGCGCCGCAAGCAGGCGACGCCGCTCGCCGCGCTGAAGGCCGAGATCGCCGCCGCCACGCCGCCGCGCGGGTTCGGCCGGGCGATCAAGGCGGCGGCGGCGCGCGGCGAGGTGGCTCTGATCACCGAGATCAAGAAGGCCTCGCCCTCGGGCGGCCTGATCCGGCCGGATTTCGACCCTCCCGCGCTCGCCCGCGCCTATCGTGACGGCGGCGCCGTCTGTCTCTCCGTGCTGACGGATACGCCCTATTTCCAGGGTGAGCCGGCCCATCTGCGCGCCGCCCGGGAGGCCGTCGATCTGCCGGTGTTGCGGAAGGATTTCATCCTCGATCCCTGGCAGGTCCATGAGAGCCGGGCGATGGGTGCGGACTGCATCCTGCTCATCCTCGCCGCGCTCACCGACGCCGAGGCGCTGGAACTCGGCGAGCTGGCGCGCTCGCTGGACATGGATGTGCTGGCCGAGGTCCACGACCAGGCCGAGCTCGACCGCGCGCTCGGGCTGCCGACCGACCTCATCGGCATCAACAACCGCAATCTGCGCACGCTGACCACCGATCTCGCCGTCTCGCACGCCCTGGCGCCACAAATCCCGCCCGAGCGGGTGCCGATCGCGGAGAGCGGCATCCGGTCCTCCGCCGACATCGCGGCGCTGCGCGCGCGCGGCGTGCTCGGCTTTCTCGTCGGCGAGCATCTCATGCGCCAGGCCGATGTCGCCGTAGCGACGCGGGCGCTGCGCGGCGAGGGGGCATGAGCGGCCGGTTCACCCATTGCGACGCCGCCGGCAACGCGGCGATGGTCGATGTCTCGGCCAAGCCGGCGACGGTGCGCGGCGCCACCGCGCGCGCGCGGGTGGTGATGCAGCCGGCGACGCTGGCGATGATCACCGAGGGCAGCGCGAAGAAGGGCGACGTGCTCGGCGTCGCCCGGCTGGCCGGCATCATGGCGGCCAAGCGCACCGCCGATCTCATCCCGCTCTGCCACCCGCTGGCGCTGAGCGCGGTCGCGGTCGATCTCGCCCCGGCGCCCCCGGACGCGGTCGAGATCGCGGCGACGGTGCGTACCACCGGCCCCACCGGGGTCGAGATGGAGGCGCTGACCGCCGCGTCGGTGGCCGCGCTGACGGTCTATGACATGTGCAAGGCGGTCGATCGTGCCATGCGCATCGAGGCGCTGCGGGTGGTGCATAAATCGGGCGGCAAGTCCGGCGAATTCGCGCAGGAGTGAGGCGGCATGATCAGTGTCGAAGAGGCGCGCGGTCGCATCCTGGCCGGGCTCGCGCCGCTGCCGTCGGAGACGGTGGCGCTGGCCGAGGCGCTCGGGCGGGTCACCGCCGCGCCGGTGCGCGCGCGCCTGACCCAGCCGCCGGCCGATGTCTCGGCCATGGACGGCTACGCCATCCGCGGCGCGGATGGGGCGGCGGGGGCGTTGCTCAGAGTGATCGGCACCGCGCCGGCGGGCCATCCGTTCGCCGGCACGGTCGGGCCCGGCCAAGCTGTTCGTCTGTTTACCGGCAGTCTTGTCCCGGACGGGGCCGACACGGTGCTGCTGCAGGAGGACGCGCGCCGCGAGGGCGAGACCGTCGCCCTGCTCGAAGCAGCTCGGCCCGGCAAGCACATCCGGCGCAAGGGCCAGGATTTCGCCGCGGATGAAGAGATTCTGCCGGCGGGGCGGCGGCTGAGCCCGCGCGATATCGGCCTCGCGGCGGCGGCGAACCATCCCTGGCTGGTGGTGCATCGCCGCCCGCGCGTGGCGATCCTGGCGACCGGGGACGAGCTGGCGCTGCCCGGCGAGCCGATCCCACCGGGCGGCATCGTCAGCTCCAACGCCCACGCGCTCGCCGCCCTGGTGCAGCGCGCCGGCGGCGCGCCGACGGTGCTGCCGAAGGCCGGCGACGACGCCGCTTCCATCGCCGAGGCCGCGGATGCCGCCACGGGGTTCGATCTGTTCGTCACCACCGGCGGGGCGAGCGTGGGCGATCACGATCTGGTGCAGCCGGCGCTGGCCGCACGCGGGCTGGTGGTCGATTTCTGGCGCATCGCCATGCGGCCGGGCAAACCGCTGATGTTCGGGCGCATCGGCGCGGCGCCAGTGCTCGGCCTGCCGGGCAATCCGGTTTCCGCGATGGTCTGCGCGCTGCTGTTCCTGGCCCCCGCGCTCGCCCGCCTCGGCGGCTTGGCCGAGACCGCACTGCCCACCCGCACCGTGCGCCTGGGGGCGCCGCTGCGCGCCAACGACCATCGGGCGGATTTCCTGCGCGCCACGCTCACCGCCGATGAAACCGGCGAACTCGTCGCGACCGCCTTCGGGACGCAGGACTCGGCGATGCTGAAGCTCCTCGCCCGCGCCGACGGCCTGATCCTGCGCCCGCCGCACGCGCCCGCCGTCGAAGCGGGCGAGGCCGCCGAGGTGCTGGTGCTGGCCGCCCTTGGCTTCTGACCGGCGCGTGTAGCCCGCTGATTTTTCAGGCGAGGCGGCGCCGGAGGCTTGACGGCGCTCGGTGAACCAATATAGAACACCGCTGGTTGCTGCTTTGTTCCAAACTCGAATTCCGTGCCGCGGTCGGGAAAGGGCTCCGCCATGCTCACGCGCAAGCAGCACGAGCTGCTGATGTTCATCGACGGCTACCTCAAATCCACCGGGTTTTCGCCGAGCTTCGAGGAAATGAAGGCGGCGCTGCGGCTCAAATCCAAGTCCGGCATCCATCGGCTGATCTCCGCACTCGAGGAGCGCGGCTTCCTGCAGCGGCGCCACCATCGTGCCCGCGCGCTGGAAGTGGTGCGGCTGCCGGACGACGCCGTGGTGCGCGCGAGCGAGGCGGCGGCCGAACCGCGGGCCGGCCAGCAGGCGGCGCAGGGGTTCAGCGCCAATGTGATCCGCGGCGATTTCTCACCGCGGCTCGCCGGCGTGCGGGCGGCGAACGAGGCGCCGGCGGTCCAGCTGCCGCTCTATGGCCGCATCGCGGCCGGTCTGCCGATCGAGGCGCTGCGGGAATCGGGGGCGCAGATCGAGGTGCCGCTCGCCCTGCTCGGCGGCGGCGAGCACTATGCGCTGCAGGTCGCCGGCGATTCGATGGAGGAGGCCGGCATCCTGGACGGCGATACGGTCATCATCCGCAAGGGCGAGACGGCGGAGAACGGCCAGGTCGTGGTGGCGCTGGTGGACGAGGCCGAGGTCACGCTGAAGCGCCTGCGCCGACGGGGCAATTCGGTGGCGCTGGAGCCGGCGAATGCGCGCTACGAGACGCGTATCCTGCCGGCCGAGCGGGTCAAGGTGCAGGGGCGGCTGGTGGCGCTGCTGCGTCGCTACTGACCGCACCGAAAGGCCGGCGCGGCGGATAGGCGCGGCGGCGCCATGGGGGCTCTGGCGGAACCCACGGCCGGGTCCCGCGCCAGGCGCGGTCCGAGAGCACCCGCAGTCCCGCCGGATCGAGCCAGATCGCCTGCGCGCCCTGGCGCCAGACGGTGATGCGGTCGATCAGCCGTGGCCAGGGTGGCGGGTCGAGACAGCGGCCACGGGCGCGCTCGGCGGACAGCATCACCATTGCCTCGTCGCAGCCGGCTACGTGGCCCTCGCCGGTGACGAGCAGCGCCGCCGGCCCACCCGGGCGGGCGCGCAGCAGGCACGCATCCTCGCCGCAGCTGACCGATTCCGGCGCCTCGCGCGCACCGTCGCTGATCGGACGCGCCCGCCCGACGGCCCAGAACTGCTCGAAGCTCTCCAGCGTGAACCGCGCTGCGCCGGGCGCCGCGGCGACATAGACCGCGCCGGGCGCGTGCAGCGCGATCAGCCGTGCGTCCGCCGAGACCAGGATATCGGGCGGGCGGACCAGCAGCGGCGTGGCGAGCCCGGCCAGGATCAACGGCACCCCGAGCAGGCGCAGCCGGCTGCGCCAGAGCCCGAGCCAGGCCATGCCAAGCGCCAGCAGGCACAGGCCCGTCAGCGGCACATGCGGCACTTTCAGGGTCGCCACCGGCAAGGAGGACACGGTCCGGGCGACGAACAGCACCGCTTCCACGCCCCAGCCCATCGGCACCAGCGCCAGCCGTTCGAGCCCCAGCGGCATCAGCGCCAGCGCCACCATTCCTGCCGGCATCACCCAGAGCGCGGTGAGCGGGACGGCGATCATGTTGGCGAGGATGAAATAGAGCTGGACTTGGCCGAAATGATAGGCGGCGAACGGTGCCGAGGCGCTGCCGGCGAGCAGGCTGGTCAGCGCCAGCCCGGCCAGATGCAGCAGAAACCGCCGCCCCGGATGGCCGTTGCCGTAGAGGCGGGTGAGCACCGGGCGCATCCGCTCATAGCCCGCGATCAGCGCCAGCACGGCGGAGAAGCTCATCTGGAAGCTGACGCCGGTGATCTCGGCCGGCTCCAGCAGGAGCACGGCCGCCATCGCCAGCGCCAGCCCGCGCAGCGAGACGGCGCGCCGCCCGGCCAGCACCGCCAGGGTGAACAGCGAGGCCATGGCGAAGCTGCGCAGGATCGGCACGTGCATGCCGGTCAGCACCATGTAGAACCCGCCGCCGGCCAGCGCCACGAGCGCCGCGATCGGCTTGGTCGGCCAGCGCAGCGCGGCGTGTTCCCAGGCCGCCAACGCCAGCCGGGCGGCGCCCATCAGCAGCCCCATGACGATGCCGATATGCAGGCCGGCGATCGCCAGCAGATGGGCGAGGCCCGAATCGCGGAAGGCGGCGCGGTCCGCTGGGGCGATCCCTGCGGTGAAGCCGGTCAGCAGCGTCGTCGCGATCGGCCCGCTTGCGTTCGGCAGCACCGCGCCGACGCGCGCCGCGATCGCCTCGCGCAGCGCCTGCACCCGCGCCGTCCAGCCCGCCGTCCCGCTGCTGCTGAGCCGCTCGGCCGGCCCGAGCGCATAGCCGTAGCCGCCGATGCGGCCGAAATAGGCGTCCCGCTGCAGGTCCCAGGCGCCGGGATAGGCGGGCGGCGGCGGCGGGCGGACCATGGCGCGCAGGCGCAGCCGGTCGCCGGTGGCCAGCGCCGTTTCGTCCTCGGCGCGCAGCCGAATGCGCAGGCTGCGCGCGAGCGCCGGCGCGCCCTCGTCGAGCTGGGCCGCCCCAATCGTGATGCGCCGGCCGGCTGGCAGCGGCTCGACGGCGATCACCGTGCCCGTCAGCGTGACGGCGTGGGTCGGCAGGTCGGGCAGGGCAGGGGCGCGGGCGGCGGCCAGTTCCGCGGCGGCGAAG
>DAIDKZ010000212.1 GCA_027449745.1 Acetobacteraceae bacterium
CCGGCGCCGATCAGTCCGGCCATGCCGACCACTTCCCCGGCATAGACGGAGAAGGACATGTTCTTGACCACCCCGCCCATGGTCACGTTCTCGACCGAGAGCACTTTCTCGCGCCGCGCCGGCGCGGCGACAGGCGGGGGAGCCGGCGCGGCAGGGCTTTCCGCCGCCGCGGTCTCGACGCTGGCGTAGTGCGAGCGCGCCACCTCGCGCCCGACCATCATGCGCACCAGCTGCGCCCGATCGAGCGCCGCCGCCGCGCGGGTGGCGATCAGCCTGCCGTCGCGCAGAACCGTGATCCGGTCGGCGATCCGCAGCGCCTCCTCCAGCGCGTGCGAGATGAAGATGATGCCGACCCCGCTTTCCCGCAGCCGCTGGAGCAGATGGAAGAGATGCTGGATCTCCTCCGGCGTCAGGCTCGCGGTCGGCTCGTCGAAGACGATGACGCGGGCATTGTAGCGCGCGGCGCGGGCGATCTCGACCATCTGCCGCTTGGCGGTGCCCAGCGTCTCGACCAGGGCCAGCGGGTCGACGTGGAAGTTCAGCGATTGCTGGGACTGCTGGGCGCTGATGTTGAGCTTGCGGAACACGGTGTAGAACTTCTCGTGTCCGAGCTGCAGATTCTGCGCCACCGTCATCGACGGCACCAGGCTGGTCTCCTGGTAGACCATGGCCACGCCGCCCTTCAGCGCCTCGCCCGGCGAGGCGAAGGCGACGCTCCGGCCATCGATGAGATACTCGCCCGAGGTCAGCGTGATCGCGCCGGCGATCGCCTTGCACAGGGTCGATTTGCCGGCGCCGTTCTCGCCGAGCAGGGCATGGATCTCGCCGGCGCGCAGATCGAAATCCACCTCCCGGATGGCGTGCACCCCGCCATAGACCTTGCTGCCCTTGACGATGCGCAGCAGCGGCGCGCCCGACGGATCCGGTTGCGGCAACGGCATGATCATTGGTCCCGAACGGCCGATGAGGTGGGAAGCTCGACCAGCGTGTCGTTCCCCTTGGAAAGTGCGAGCACCCGCGCCCCCACCGCGCGCACCGCGGTGATGCCGTGGACCGTGCCGGCGACGCGGCTGTGGAAGCTCTCGACCGCGTCGCCCGCGGCATCGAGGCGGGCGACGAGCCCGTAGGAGCGGGCCGGCGCCCAGGGTTTCTGGATGCCGAGCTTCTTGATCCGGCCGATCTGCGTCGGCTCGCGATAGTTGAAATGCGCCGCCAGGGACGGGCCGATCCAGAGCTCGGGCGGCACCTCGGCCAGCATCGTCTCGCGGAACCGCCGCTCGCGCAGCACGAACTCGGTGAGCTGCGCGCGCGGCGCGAACAGCGCCAGCCAGTAGCCGCCGCCCGCCGCGGGCGCGATCCGCGCCGGGTAGGCGGGGAAATTATGCACCAGCACCCGCCGTGCCGCGGCCCGCCCGCCGCCCGCCGGGACGGCGGCCAGCATATGGGTCCAGGCCTCCGTCACCAGCGCCTCGTGCCCGTCGGGCGTCAGCGCCAGACCGTAGGGCCAGGCCAGCCCATCCGCGATCACCCGGGCTCCGCCCAGATCGGCGTCGCAGACGATGAGCCTGCCGGAGGCCGGCCGGTGCTCCATCAGATCGGTCAGCCATTGCTCCGGCGCGTTGTGGCGCGAGCCGTCGGTTGCAAAAATCCGGCCGTCGGCTGCGGCGACGATCGAAAGCGGGCAGGCGATGGGCCCGCCGCCGGCGGTGCCGCCGCCGACCGTCGCCAGCCAGCCGGCGGGGCGGCCAGCGGCGGTGAAGGCGCCGATGCCGCGGCCGGAGACGCCGGCGAGCAGGCGCCCGTCCGGTGTCCATGCCAGCGCGCCGACCGGCGCCTCCAGCTCCGCGAACACGCTCCGCTCGGCGAAATCGGTGCCGGCGCAGCGCAGGATGCTGGTGCCGCTGGAGACATAGAGCGCCCCGTCCGGACCGGGAGCGAGATCGTCCGGGGCGGGGATCGGCGCTCCCAGGACCCGCGCCCGCTCCAGCCGCTGGTTCGGCGAGTAGGCCCCGTCCAGCACCGGAATGCCGTGCACGGCGCGGCTGGGGAAGAAGACGGCATCGACGATGTCGCGAAGCAGCGCCATCAGCCGACGCGCTCCAGCCTGGCGCGGCGCGGCGCGGCGGCTTCCGTCCTGCCCCAGTAGCTGTTCCAGCTCGTCCAGTCGGGATCCGCACCCGGCAGGCGGAGGCGGCCGATGCGGTTGTTCTCCAGCCCGCCGATATAGAGATGGCCCTTGTGCTCGCGCATCGAGGTGATCGTCGGGTGCGAGCGTCCGCCCGGATCCCACAGCGATTCGCGCACCGTGCCGCTGTCGTCGAACTTGACGATGCAGCCGAAATTGATGCCGGGACACAGCCATTCATCGGGCGGAATCTGCTTCACCATCCGCACGCGGAAGCCCGGGTCGGCCATGGCCAGATCGTAGACCGGCGAGCGGATGCCGACCATGGCGAGCCAGTAGCACCCATCGGAGGCGCGGTTGATGTTGTCCGGATAGCCGGGGAGATTGTCGACCAGAAGCTCGTTGGTGCCGGCCTTCTCGCCGGCGAGCCAGTAGCGGTAGATGCGGCACAGCCAGGTGCTGGCCCAGAGCACCGCCCGGCCGTCGTGGGCCAGGCAGACGCCGTTGGGAAAGGCGAGATTCTTGAGGATCGTCCGCGTCCTGCCGGTGGCCGGATCGTGGCAGATCAGGCGCCCGTTGCCGCGGCCCTCGAAGCCATCCAGCGCCCAGTCCGCCAGGTCGTAACGGATCGTCGCCTCGCTGAAATAGATCTTGCCGTCGGGCGCGATGTCGAGATCGTCGGCGAGGTAGAGCCGGCTGTCGTCCTTCAGGCGCAACCAGGAGCGGTTGGTCTCGTCCGTCACCTTGAACACCGTGCGATCCGGCCGCACGCCGTAGACCCCCATGCCGGCGACGCAGACGATGATGTTCTCGTCGCGATCCATGGCCATGCCCAGCGGGCGCCCGCCGATGCGCGCGAACTCCTCGCGCGCCTCGTAGCCGGGGGCGAGGAAGCGGATGATCGAGCCGTTGCGGTTGACGGTGTAGAGATTGTCGTGACGGTCGAGGATCACATCCTCCGGGCCCTCGATGCGGTCGAGCGCGATCGCCTCCGCGGCGTGCAGCCGGTCGTTCTCGGCGAACGCGGTGCCGGCGTCGCGCGCGATGGAAGGCGGCGGGCGGAACTCCACCAGGGTCGGGCTGACATAGATTTTCTGCAGCACCTTGCTCTTGTTCTTGATCCACTTGACGTTGAAGCCGACGGCGGCGAGCAGGATGAAGCCGATTGCGGCGGTGGTCAGGCTGCCATGCGTGCCGAGCTGCACCAGGCCGTTGATCAGCAGGAAGATGATGACGGCACCGATCAGCGCGCGGGCGATGGTGCCGCGCCCCCCGGCCAGGCTGATGCCGCCCAGAACGACGCCGGCCAGCGCATTGACCTCCCAGCCGACGCCGGTGTCGGTGCCGGAGCTGTTCTGGCGCGCGGCGTAGAGGATGCCGGCAAAGGCGGTGAGCACGCCGGAGATGACATAGGCCGAGAACAGCGCGCGCTTGATGTCGATCCCGGCATGGCGGGCGGCCTTGCGGCTGGAGCCTACCGCCATGATGTGCAGCCCGGGCCGCAGCCGGGTGA
The DNA here is from genome assembly GCA_027449745.1 of Acetobacteraceae bacterium. Taxonomy (GTDB): domain Bacteria; phylum Pseudomonadota; class Alphaproteobacteria; order Acetobacterales; family Acetobacteraceae; genus JAJZVV01. The sequence continues at coordinate 3,639 of DAIDKZ010000212.1, forward strand.
GGAAGATGTGCGCGGCCAGCCCGATGACGATGAGGCAGGCCATGTTGGTCGGAATGCCGAGGACATAGCCGCTGCCGAGGAAATCCCACGCATCGCCGCCCTCGCCCGCGCTCGCCAGCTCGCCGGTGAAGGCGGCGGTGAGTTTGTTGTAGGACGCGCGGACGATGATGAGCACCACCATGGTGGTGAGGAACGGCCGCGTCTTGGCGTAGGCGATGAGGCCGCCATTGACCGCCCCGACCGCCGCGCCGAAAAGCAGCACACCGGCGACCATCACCGGGAATGGCAGGCCGAGAATTTCGAGCAGGTAGAGCGCGAGGAAATTCGCCATCGCGAACACCGCACCGACCGAAAGATCGATGCCGCCGGCCAGCACCGCGACCGCCATGGCCATGGCGACGAAGGCCTGCTCGGCGAAGTCGCGCATCAGCTGGCGCAGATTGACCCAGCTCGTATAGCCCGGGATCAGCAGGAAGAACGCGGCGAAGACGACGCACATCAGGATGAACGGAACGATCGGCTCCATCCACCGCTTTTCGAGCAGTTCGCTCAAGAACAGCTGCGGCGAGTGCCGGTACCAGAAGCGCCGGAGCGAACTCATCGGCATCACCCCTCGTGCGCCGCGCGCGGGCGAGACCCGCCGCCGTGCGGCGGGTCTCCGGCCCGGGCCGACGTCATTCCTTGGGAACGGTGAAGCAGTAGGCGCGGTCCGCCTTGCTCTTCACCCAGTAATTCGTCGTGTAGTAGGCGATGTGCTTGCTGCCGGGCTTGTCGTGGTTCTGCAGCAGCGCGATCACGGCGTTGACGATGGCCTCGCCCTGGGTGTCGGCGCGGTAGGAGAGGTTCTCGGTGAACAGGCCCTGCTCCAGCAGGTCGCAATCGGCCGGCTGGCCATCACTGGCGACGTAGATCTTCACCTTGCCCTGCTTGCCGGCGTTCTTGACGGCCTGCGCCGCACCGGCCGTCATCGGCCCCCAGACCCCGAGGATCGCGCACAGATTCGGGTGTTGCTGGAGCACGGTGGTGGTGATGTCGCCCGCCTTGTTGGCGTCCCAGTTCGCCGGCTGCGAGGAGACGACCTTGATCGACGGGTCGGTCTTGAACTCGGCCATCGCCGCGTTCTTCATGTCGAGCGAATAGGCTGCCGTCGCCTCACCCTCGATGATGGCAACCTCGCCGGAGCCCTTGCCGCCACCGCATTCCTGGATGATCTCGTGCGCGAGCGAGCGGCCGACCTTGGGCACGTCGACGCCGACATAGGCATCGCTCAGGCTGTTGGACGCCATGTTGACCTGCACGACGTAGATCCCGGCCTCCTCGGCGCGCTTGATCTCGCGGGCGAGCAGCGTCGTGGTCGGATTCTGCACCACGAGCACGTCGGGATGCTCGTTGATGAGGGTGCTGACGGCCTGCAGCTGCACGTCCGATTTGAAGTTCGGGTCCCGCACGATCATCTTGATGCCGTAATCGTCGAAATGCGCCTTCATGACGCGCGTCCACTCGGACTCGAGCACCCCGAGCCAGACCGGAACCCAGGCCACCGTCTTGCCTTTCACCGCCTTGTCGAAGGCGGCGTGCAGCTCTTCGCGCGGATCCGCCGCGGCGGCCGGCCCGGCACCGCCGGCGAGAGCCGCGAGAATGGTCAGAAGGACGAGACCGAGGCGCCCCCGGCCAAAACCGTCTTTGGACATTGTTCCACTCCTGGTGATTATCGTTGTTCGCGTGCCATGGTCCGAACTCAGTCGCCCTGCTTGGCGGTCTCCTCCTCGCGAGGGTGGACGTAGCTGTCGAGCCCGATGGCGATCAGCAGCACCACCCCCTTGATGATGTCCTGCGTCTGCGTATCGAGGTTCATGATCGTCATGCCGTTCAGCAGCACGCCGATCAGCAGCGTTCCCGCCACCACGCTCAGGACATTGCCGCGGCCACCCACCAGGCTCACCCCGCCGAGCACGACGACGAGAATGACATCGAAGATCAGCGTGGATTCCGCGATCTGCAGATGCATGAGCGAGGTGGACGCGACCATGATCAGCCCGCCGACATAGCCGATGGATGCGGACAGTGCGTATTCGAGCATGGTCAGCGGCCGCACATTGATGCCCGACAGTCGCGCCGCGGCTTCGTTGTCGCCATGGGCGTAGATGAAATGCCCGAGCACGGTGCGCGAGAGGAAGAGATGCACGACGACGGCGCAGGCGGCAAAAATCAGCAGCGGCACGGGCAGGCCGCCGGCGATATTGGCCCCGAGCATGAGCAGGTCATCATGGCCAGCGGCGAGGAAGACCTGGTAGTGCGGGACGACAAGCGCGCGCGTCACCCCGAGCACGAACAACCCTGAGGCGAGGGTTGCGAACAGCGCGGGAATCTCGACCACCGCGATCAGCAGCCCGTTGACCGCGCCGATGAGCAGCGCCAGCGCCAGCCCGGCCAGTATGGCGGCGACACTGGAATATCCGGCATTGATCAGCGTCACGGCGATGGCGGCGGAGACCGCGAGTGCGGCGATCTGCGACAGATCGATGCCGCGGCCGATCACCACCACCGCCATCCCCAGCGCGAGGACGCCGAGGATGGAAATGCCGCGGGTCAGCGCGAACAGGTTGCCGACGGAGAGAAAGCCCGGAAGCGTGAGGCTGAACACCACCGCGGCGACGAGGGTGAAGCCGAGCACGGCCATCGCCTGTGAAGGCTTGTAGGCGGTGCGGCGGTGCACATCCTCGGCCATCGACGTCTTCCCCTGGCATCCGGACGCTTTCCGGGCTCGGGCCGCCCGCGTCGCCGGGTGCTCGCCGGTGCGTCTTCGCTGTCGGTCCAGGGTTCCAGCAGACTCCCGCACTGTCAACCGATTTTATCCAATCGGCGCCGATCTCGGGAGTTTTTCCGCTGGAGGGCGGCGAAATTCGCCGCTATTGGATACATTGAAGAAGGACCTCGCCGAGGAGCCGGACCGGCCATGAAACGGGGCAGCGATGACCAGGAACCCGCAGCTCGCCGACGGACAGCCGGACGAGCGGCTGCTCAGCACACAGGTCGCCGACCAGCTCCGGCACGCGATCCTGACCGGGCAGATCCCGCCCGGCTCGCGCGTCCGCCAGGATGAGCTCGCCGAGCGCTTCGGCGCCAGCCGCATCCCCGTCCGCGAGGCGCTGCGTCTGCTGGAGAGCGAGGGGCTCGTCGTCCTGGTGCCGAACAGCGGCGCCTGGATCAACAAGATCGATCGCGCGGAGTGCATCGAGATCTACAGGATGCGGGAGCGGCTGGAGCCGCTGGCGCTGTCCGAAAGCGTGGCGCATCTGTCCGACGCGGACATCGACCGTCTGACCGTGATGGCCCGCGAAATCCAAGAGGCGGCGACGGTTGAGGAGTATATCGACCGCGACCGCAAATTCCACCTGCTCAGCTACAGCCGCGCGGTGATGCCGAAACTGCTCGTGACCGTCGAGCGATTCTGGAACCTCACCCAGCACTATCGCCGCCTCTACATCGCGACGACCGGCGGGGAGGGGCGATGGATCAGCGATGCCGAACACCGGCTGATGATCGAGGCGATCAAGCGCCGGGACTCGGAGGAGGCCGAGCGGGTCATCTTCAGCCATATCCGCCGCACGCGCATCCATCTGCAGCGTTTGGGCTGAGCGGCCCGCTCAGCCCGCGCGCGTGCGCGGGTCGCGTGCGCCCCAGCGGCCGCGTTCGACCGCGCCGAAAAAATCCTGCACCGCGGCGTTGAAGGCGGCCGGTTCTTCGAGATTGATGGCGTGCCCCGTGCGCGGGACCATCCACAGCCCCGCCGTCGGGATCGCGCGCTTGAGGAACAGATTGGCCTCCAGGCACGGCTCGTCCTCGTCACCGACGGCGAGCAGCACCGGCACGGTGAGCTTGGCGAGCGCGTCGGCGAAGTCCCACAGCGATGGGCGCAGCGCCTGATAGTTGCGCAGCGTCGCGGCCGAGCCCTCGGGCGAATGCTGGCTCAGATGCTCGACGAAGTCTGCCCAGCCGCGCGGGTCCTTCAGCAGCAGCTGCACCCGCGTCGGTCCGACGCCGACCTCCTGCGCCACCGCGGCCGAACCCTTGGCGAGAAAGCGCGCCGCCTGCGCCTCGGATGCGGCACGGAACTGCGCGCGGTGCTCCGCCGGCGCGCCGGAGCCGCACCCGGCCACCACCAGCGCGCTCGCCATCGCGGGGTGGCGCAGGCCGAACAGCAGCGTCGCGTAGGCGCCCATGCTGAGCCCGACGATGTGCGCGCGCGCGAGGCCGAGATGGCGCATCACCGCGCCGATATCCTCCACCGCGTATTCGTGCCCGTAGAGCGCGTCGCCCGGCGGCACGTCCGAGGGCGGATAGCCGCGCGCGTTGTAGGTGATGCAGCGGTAGTCGCGGGAGAACCAGCGCACCTGCGTCTCCCACTCGCGGCAGTCGGAGCCGAACTCGTGCACGAACACGATCGGGTAGCCGCTGCCCGTCTCCTCGTAATAGAGCTTCGCGCCATCGGCCTCGGCATGGGGCATCCGCCGTTCCTCCGCGTTGCGCCAGCGTCAATCGTCGCTGGCCTGGATCGAATTCAGATAGGTGTAGATTTTCCAGATCGTGGCCTCGTCCAGCGTGCCTTGCCAGGTCGGCATGCCCTTCTCGGGGCGCCCGTGCAGCACGGTGGTGAGGAAAACATCGGGCATGTGCTCCCCGTAGCGCAGGCGCAGATGGCGCAGATTGCGCTCGGCGATGCCGGTCACGGCGTCCGGTCCGTGGCAATGGGCGCAGGTCTCGTTGAACAGCATGTGCCCGTTCCGCTCCGCCTCCACACTGCCGGCGAACGGGTTGCGCGGTGCCGTGGCGCCGTCATCCTGGCCCGTGGCAACACCGGGCATCGCGGCGGCGAGAACCACGGCCGCCGTGCCGAACATCGCGGCGCGGCGGGTGCGGCGCGCGGGGGGCCGCGCGCCGCTGTCCGCATCGGCCACGCGGCCTACTTCGCCGGCAGGGCGAAGACGAACATCGTCCCACCCTCGGGCACCGCCGCCACCAGCTGCGCGCCGAGCGCGCCGGCGAACGAGGGCGGGCCGCTGAGCCGTCCGGACAGGGTCGCGACATATTGCCGCCCGTCCAGCTCATAGGTGATCGGCCCCTGGCTGATGCCCGAGCCGGTGGCGAAGTGCCACAGAACGCCGCCGGTCCTGGCGTCCAGCGCCTTCAGCTCGCCCTGCATGTTGCCGTAGAACACGAGCCCGCCGGCCGTGCTCAGCGCGCCGCCGACGAACGGCATCGGCTCCTTGATACCCCACACCTTCTTCCGCGCCACCGGATCCCAAGCGATGAACTCGCCGCCATTGCCGCCGGGCCCGTATTTGCAGCACTCGAATTCGGTGCCGAGATAGAACAGCCCATCCTTGGGCACGCTGACATTGCGCCCGACTTCGTCCATGGACAGGTTGAAGGTCGGGATGTAGCTCAGCTTCGTCTGCGGATCGTAGGAGGTGGGCGGGAAGTTCTTGCCGCCGTAGAAGGTCGGGCTCATGTCCCGGGCCCAGTTGTCCAGCCGCGGCCGCCGGTCCGGCACCTCGACCGGGCGGCCATCCTCGCCGATGCCGGTGGCCCAGGTGACACGGGTGAAGGGGTCGGCCGAGATCAGCTTGCCGGTGCGGCGATCGAGAACATAGAAGAACCCGTTGCGGTCCGCCGTCATCAGCGCCGGCACGGTGTGGCCGTCGATCTCGAGGTCGACGAGAACCTTCTCGTTCACGTCGTCGAAATCCCACGCATCATAGGGCGTCGTCTGATAGTACCAGACGATCTTGCCGGTATCGGCGTCCAGCGCCAGCGTCGATGCCGTGTAGAGGTTGGTGAAGCGGCCGTAGTCGGTCTTGTCCGGCCCGCGCGGATGCGCCGCCCACGGCGCCGGGTTGCTGGTGCCGTAATAGATCAGGTTGAGCTTGGCGTCGTAGGACCCGACCAGCCAGGCATCGCCGCCGCCATGCATCGCGGACTCCACCGTGGGCCAGGTCTCGCTGCCCGGCTCGCCGGCCGCCGGGGTGGTGTAGGTGCGCCAGACTTCCTTGCCGGTCTCCTGATCGAACGCCGCGATCGAGCCGCGCGTGGCGTATTCGCCGCCGGCATAGCCGGTGACGACGAGCCCCTTCACGATGGTCGGCGGCGACGTCATGTCGTCGCCCTTCTTGTAGTCGGAGACCTTGGTTTTCCACAGCTGCTTGCCGGTCTTGGCATCGAGCGCGACGAGGAACCCGTCCAGCCGGCTGACGAAGAGGCGGCCATTGGCGTAGGCGGCGCCGCGATTGACCGAGCCGCAGCACACCGCCGCGGAAACGTCCGCCGGCATTTCCGGCGCGTAGCGCCAGCGCAGCGCGCCGTTATGCGCATCCAGCGCATAGACATATTTCGGCCCGCGCGGCGAGGTGACATACATCGTGTCGCCGATCACCAGCGGCGTCGATTCCTGCCCCTCCAGCACGCCGAGCGGGAAGGCCCAGGCGACCTGCAGGGTGGCGACGTTCGTGGTGGTGATCTGATCGAGCGTGCTGAAGCGGGTATTCGCCGCGTCGCCGCCATAGGTCGTCCATTCCTGGCCGCTTTCCGCCCGCGCCCCGGCGCATCCCAGTGCCACCAGCCCGATCGCGCCGATGGCCCATCCCCATAGCCGGCGTTTGCCGACATCAACTCTGTCGCGCATCCCGTCCCCTCCATGGTCCGCCATTGTTTTTTTCTGCCCGGTTGGGCGTCGGCCGGCGGATGGGGGGAGGTTACGCCCTCAGGCCCGGCAACGGAACCCGCAGTTTCGTACCGGGGCATGCGCTCGCGGTCATGCCGCCCTCATCCGGCGGCCGCGCGCTCCAGGGCGGCGACGTCCAGCTTGACCATCGCCGTCATGGCCGCGAACACGCGCGCCGCCACGGCAGCGTCCGGGTCGGCGAGGAGGCGCGGCAGAATCGCGGGCACGATCTGCCACGGCACGCCCCACCGGTCGCGCAGCCAGCCGCATATCATCTCCGCGCCGCCATCGGCGGTGAGCGCGTTCCAAAGCCGGTCCACCTCCGCCTGGTCCGCGCATTCCACCGAGATCGAGGCGGCGGTGCCGTAGCTCGCCGCCGTGCCGCCGTTCAGCGCCTGGAAGCTCTGCCCGCCGAGGGTGAAGCGCACCAGGATCACGTCGCCCGCCACACCCCCAGGCCAGGCCGCCGGCGCGCGCAGGATGTGCTCGATGCCGGAGCCGGCGACGAGCGAGACATAGAACCGGGCAGCGGCTTCGGCCTCGTTGCCGAACCAGAGGCAGGTGCTCACCTTCGCCATCGCGTCGCCCCCCGTCACCCACGCACCAGCGGGCAGCCGCCCTCGGCCAGGGACCGGAACGCGGTCTCGGCCGGGATGGTCGCGCGCGGGGCATAATAGTCCCAGGCCCCGTGCGACTCCGCCGGCGATTTCACCCGCATCAGATACATCGGGTGCAGCAGCCGGCCGTCGGCGCGCAGCCTGGCGTCGTGGACATAGAAATCCTCCACCGTCATCGCCCGCATCCGCGCCATCACCGCCGTGCCGCCCGGTTCGCTGCCGGCGGCGAGCGCGCGCAGATAGTGCCGCGTGGCGGAATAGACGCCGGCCTGCGCCATGGTCGGCATCGCCCCATGCCGCGCCTGGAACCGCCGCGCCCAGGCGCGGCTCGCCGCGTCGCGGTCCCAGTAGAAGGCGGTGACGAAGCTCAGCCCCTGCGCGGTGGCCAGGCCCAGGCTGTGGACATCGGTGATGAACAGCAGCATCGCCGCCAGCGTCCGCCCGCTCTGCGGCAGGCCGAACTCGTTGGCCTGCTTGAGCACGTTCACCAGATCCCCGCCGCCATTGGCGAACCCGATCACCTTCGCGCCCGAGGCCTGGGCCTGCAGCAGATAGGCGCTGAAATCGGCGGTGCCGAGCGGATGGCGGGCGCTGCCGAGCACCGTGCCGCCGCTGGCCGCGACGGCGCGGCGCGCGTCCGCTTCCATGGAATGGCCGAAATTATAGTCCACGGTGATGAAGAACCAGCTGTCCCGTCCGGCGGCGACCAGCGCGTGCGCCAGGCTGGTGGTGAGCGCGTAGCTGTCATAGAGCCAGGAGGCCGCCGTCGGCGTGCAGTTCCGCCCGGTGAAATCGATCGAGCCCACGGCGGTGCCGATGGCCACCCGGTCGTGCTCGGCGGCGACGCTTTCCACCGCCAGCGCCACGGAGGAATTGTCGAACCCGATCGCCATGCCGACCTGATCGACATCGAACCAGCGCCGGGCGATGGCGGCGCCGATCTCGGCCTTGTTCTGATGGTCCCCGACCAGCACCTCGACGGGCCGGCCATCGACCGCGCCGCCGAGATCCTCCACCGCCATGCGCGCGGCGATGACCGAGCCGGGGCCGCCGAGATCGGCATAGAGGCCGGACTGGTCGTTGAGCACGCCGATGCGCACCGGTCCGCCCCTTGGCCCGCCCCTTGGCCCGCCCGCTTGGGCACCGCGCCGTGCCCCGGCGAGCAGCGCGCCCCCGCCGGCGAGCGCGAAACGGCGCGTCAGTCCCGCCGGTTGCATCCGATTTCCCCCCATCCGCGCCCGTTCGGCAGCGTGGCCCGTCTTGGCGCCGAGTGTATCGGGCCGCACGCCCGCGTGGAACTCATCTTTCAGGTCGCGGCCCGGCGGCGGAACGTTTCGGTATCGCTTCAATTACCGTGATCGAGGTCAGAGATCGGCCACCACCGTTAAGGGCGAACAAGTTTTTCGACACAACCGCAAAAATTGCGTGACTTTGAGGCGTCGTCGTTGTAAGCCTATTGTCAGACTTGACCCGGCCGCCGAATGGCCACGCCGCTCGACGCGACAGGAGAAGCTCCGATGCCGGTGACCGAGATTCGCGTGGGTGGGGTGTTCGCCGGCGTCCTGGCCGCGCTTCTGGCCACGGCGGCGATGCCGGCGGGGGCGACGACGATCGATCCGCTGCACGCCTTCTGCACCGGCGCCTTCACCTGCTCCGATAACGGCACCATCACGCCGGTGGCCTCCACCCAGCCGACCTTCGGCTTCACCAAATCCCCCGACAGCGGCACCTACGATCTCGTCCTCTACGCCCTCGCGCCCGAGCCGCCGACGAACAACGCCCTGAGCTTCTCGATCACCGAGACGTTCCCCGGTGCGACGACCACCAGTGCCAGCCTCGTCTCCTCGACCCCCTGGACCTCGGGCGATCTCTACGCGTATCTCGGCCTGACGCTCGCCAACGGCTCGCCGAAGAACCCGATCGGTGCCTACATCACTGCCGGGGTCGACCCGACGGCGAGCGGGTTCTATGTCTACCAGGCCGACATGGGCACCGTGACCTTCGGCGCCACCACCGACCCGACCTTCAGCCTGTCCACGGCGCTGCCGGAAGGCACGCTGATCCTGGGCTTTGCCGAAGCGAACGGCAAAGCCATTTCCACCGCCCAGTCCGGCACGCTGCTGCTCGACACGCCGCCGCCGGTTCCGGCGCCGGAGCCGGTCTCCGCCGCGCTGCTCGCCACCGGCCTGCTGGGCCTCGGCATGGCGCGCCGACGGGGATGATTTCGGCGGCGGGCTGAACCCGTCCCCGCCCCATCCGCGCATCATCGCGCCGCGCGGCGCCGGCCTGCGCTCGTGGCCGGCGGCTCCCAGCTTGGCGTTGTCAAATAGCTTGGCGTTGTCAAATAAACAGTATTATGCATATCTAGAGCAACGTCCGATCTGACCGAGCCGTTCCGGCTCGGGCCGATCGGAGATAAGTTGCTCTAGAGTCATATGTTCTAGAGCACGACCGTCCGATCTGATGATTCCATCAGGTCGGACCGTGCTCTAGGCGCGTGCCGCTCGCAATCCGTTCCGAGGCCGCTTTCGCCATGCGCCATGACCCGACGCCGCTCACCGACGCCGCCCGGCTTGCGGACATGCCCGGCCATCTCTTGCGCCGCTGCCACCAGATCGCGGTTGCGATTTTTCTCGACGAATGCCGCGCGTTCGATCTCACGCCGCTGCAATATGGCGCGCTGGCGGCGCTCGCGTCGCACGGGCCGCTGGACAAGGCGACCCTCGGCGGGGCGACCGCGCTGGACCGCACGACGGTTGCGGTGGTGGTGAAGAACCTGGAGGAACGGGGCCTCGTCGCCACGCGCCCCTCGGTCCATGACCGGCGTGCCAAACTGATCCGGATCACGGCGAAGGGCGCGGACCTTCTCGGGTCCGTGGCGGCCGAGGTCGCCAGGGCGCAGGAGCGGACGGTGGCGCCGCTGGAGCCCGACGAGCGCCGGGACCTGCTGCGGCTCCTGCGCAAGATCGCCGACGCGAACAATCTTCTGAGCCGCGCGCCGCACCGCGCCCCCCGCGTCGCCGCCGTCTGATCGGCTCCGGCTCCGCCCCCGTTCCACCCTCCGATGCGAGGTCCTCGAAAAAGCGCCCTTCGCGGGCTTGACAACGCATATATATGCGCATACTTAAGCGCACAGATAGGAACAAGCGCGGCGGTGGTCGCCGCGCGGGAAGGGGGACGGGATGAGCGCGTCGAAGGGAAAAATCGTCATCGCCGGCGGCGGCATCGGTGGCGTGTCTGCGGCCATGGGCCTCGCCAATCGCGGCTATAAGGTGGAGGTGCTCGAACAGGCTCCCGCCTTCGGCGAGATCGGCGCGGGCATCCAGATCGGACCCAACGCCTTTCATGCCATGGACTATCTCGGGGTCGGCGAACAGGCCCGCGCCAAGGCCGTCTACATCGACAAGCTCGTGATGATGGACGGGATCAGCGGCGAGGAGGTCGCCCATATCGATGTCGGAGACAGCTTCCGCCGGCGCTTCGGGAACCCCTACGCGGTCATCCACCGCGCCGACCTCCACAGCGTTTTCCTCGACGCCTGCCGTAGCCATCCGAACGTCACGCTCATCAACAACCAGGTCGTGACCGGCTACGCGAACACCGCGAACGGCGCCAAGGTCGTCACCGCCTCGGGCGCGCAGTTCGAAGGCGACGCCGTGATCGGCGCCGACGGCGTGCGTTCGCGCATCCGCGCACAGATGACGGGCGGCGACGAACTCAGGCTCTCCGGGCACGTCGCCTATCGCGCCGTGCTCAGGATCGAGGAGATGCCGGAGAATCTGCGCTGGAATGCCGCCACCCTGTGGGCGGGGCCGAAGTGCCATATGGTCCATTATCCGCTGCAGGGCTGGAAGACCTTCAATCTCGTGGCGACCTTCGTCACCGACGTCACCCATGTCGGCGCCAACGAGGCGGGCACGCGCGAGGAAGTGCTCGATCGGTTCGGCCACGTCGTGCCGCGCGCGCGCAAGCTGCTCGAAATCCCCAAAACCTGGCGGCGCTGGGTGCTCGGCGATCGCGACCCGATCGAGAATTGGATCGACGGCCGGGTGGTTCTGCTCGGCGACGCGGCGCACCCGACGCACCAGTATTTCGCACAGGGCGCCTGCATGGCGATGGAGGACTCCGTCATGCTGTCCCACCAGCTCGACGCGCATGGCGGCGATTTCGCAGCCGCGTTCGCCGACTATCAGGCGGCCCGCATCGTGCGGGCCTACCGCGTGGTCATCTCCTCCCGCCTCATCGGCAAGCACATCTACCATCCGGAAGGCGCCGAGCGGCTGCTGCGCAACGCGGTCATGGGCGCCAAGACGCAGACCGATTGGTGCGATGGCCTGCAGTGGCTCTACGGCGGCACCGGCCTGTCGCAGGCCGACCTCAAATCCGCAGCCTGAATCGAGATCGAACGGAGATCCGCCATGTCTCAACTCGGAACGCTCGAAGACCTGCCGATCGATTATCGCCAGGGCCTGACCGACCACAATCTCGTGCCGCTGTGGCCGAGCCTGCGCGCCGCCCTGCCGCACGGGCGGCCGAGCCGGCGGACGCAGCCGGTGCTGTGGCGCTACGCCGATATCCGCCCGCGCCTGATGGAGGCCGGCCGACTGACGCCGATCGAGAAGGCCGAGCGGCGCGTCCTCGTGCTCGCCAATCCCGGCCTCGGCCTCGCCAACATGCAGGCGACGCCGTCGATCTATATCGGCATGCAGCTGATCCTGCCCAGGGAGACGGCACCGAACCACAAGCACAGCCCGAGCGCGGTACGCTTCGTCGTCGAGGGGCATGGCGGCTACACCGCCGTGCAGGGCGAGAAGCTGCCGATGGAGCGCGGCGACCTCATCCTGACGCCGGCCGGCCTGTGGCACGAGCACGGGCACGAGGGCTCCGAGCCGGTGGTGTGGATGGACGCGCTCGATCTGCCGACCGTTCTCTTCCTTGAAGCGTCCTACTGCATCGAAGGCCAGCCGCAGTCCGTGCGCAATCAGGGCGACGCGTCGCAGACCGCCTATCGTCGCGCCGGTCTCGTTCCCTACGCGTCGCTGGACCGCGCGCCGGACAAATATCCGCTGAAGCGCTTCCCGTGGAAGGACACGCGCGCCGCGCTCAACGATCTCGCCGCGGCCACGGACCCTGGCGAGCGGGTTCAGCTCGCCTATGTCAATCCGGAAACCGGGCAGGAATGCATGCCGGTACTCGGATTTTCCGCGCTCATGCTGCGGCCGGGCGAGACCGTGCGGCCGCGCCGCCGGTCATCCTCCGCCGTGCTGCACGTCGTCGAGGGCGAGACGCAGGCGCTGGTCGATGGCGTCGAAATCGACGCCGGGGTCAACGACACCTTCGCGGTGCCGACCCACGCGGCCGTCACGATCGCCAACCGCTCGACGGCGAGGCCGGCGTTCCTCTTCCAGGTCGATGATGCGCCGATGCAGCGCCGGCTCGGCTTCTTCGAGGAGTTCGAGGCCGCTGCCTGACGGGTTGCTCGGCACCGCCTCCGCTCAGCGCGCGCCGGCCGCGGCGCGCCATTCTCTCCCGCACTCCTGAGGTCAGTCATGACGCCATCGCTCCGCCCCGCCTATCGCTGGGCGCCGCCCGAGACCGCTTCGCTGCCGGTGAAGGGCCGCGACGAACGCGCCCCGGTCAACCGGCTCTTCTTCGTCGGCCGCAACTATCACGCCCATGCCGCCGAGATGGGCCGACCGGTCGACAAATCCGTCGAGCGGCCCTTCTACTTCACGAAATCGCCGCAGACGCTCGTGCACTCCGGTGCAACCGTCGCCTATCCGCCGCAGACGGCCGACTTCCATCACGAGATGGAGCTCGTCATCGTCATCGGCGCGCCGGGCTTCGCGGTGCCGGCGGAGACGGCGGGCGCGCTCGTGTTCGGCTACGCCTGCGGCCTCGACATGACACGGCGCGACCTTCAGCTCGCCGCGCGCGACAAGGGCCGGCCGTGGGACCTCGGCAAGGATGTCGAGCAGTCCTCCGTCGTCTCGGAGATCGTCGCCATGCCGGGAGAGGTTCTCGCCCGCGGCGCGATCACGCTCGCGGTGAATGGCGTGACCCGACAGCGCTCGGATCTCGGCAAGCTGATCTGGAGCGTGCCCGAGATCATCGCCGATCTCTCGCTCTTCTACCATCTCGCGCCGGGAGATCTGATCTTCACCGGCACGCCCGAAGGGGTGGGCCCGGTCGAGCCCGGTGATCGGCTGGAAGGTCGGATCGACGGCGTCGGCGAGATCGCGCTGACCATCGCGCCGGCGTGCGCGCCCGATGCCCGCCACGGCGCGAGCTGAGCGCCGGATCATCCGTTTGCCCGGGGGGGAACCATGTCCACGAAACCAAGCGTCAACGTCTCCGACCTCATCAACCACGCGCCGATCGGCCGATTCCAGGTCATGGTCGCGCTGCTCTGTTTTTTCGTCGTCGCGCTCGATGGCTTCGACACCGCCGCGATCGGGTTCATCGCGCCGGCGATCGGCGCCGAGTGGGGTCTCGCGCCGCCGCAGCTCGCGCCGCTCTTCGGCGCCGGCCTGTTCGGACTGATGACGGGCGCGTTCCTGTTCGGGCCACTCTCGGACCGCTTCGGACGCAAGACGATCCTGACGGTCTGCGTCGCGGTGTTCGGCGTGATGAGCCTCGCATCGTCCTGGTCGCCCTCGCTCGCCATGCTCATCGCGCTGCGCTTCCTGACCGGGCTCGGGCTGGGCGGGGCGATGCCGAACGCGGTGACGCTGACATCGGAATTCTGCCCGGAGAAGCACCGGCTCCTGCTGGTGACGACGATGTTCTGCGGCTTCACGCTGGGTTCGGCCATTGGCGGGCTGGCGTCGGCGCAGATCGTCGCGGACCATGGCTGGCGCGCGGTCCTGGTGATCGGCGGCCTGCTTCCGCTCGCGCTCACGCCCGTCCTGATCTTCAGGATGCCGGAATCGGTGCGTTTCCTCGTCGCCGAGAACCGCCCCCGCGCCGCGATCGTCGCGGCCTTGAAGCCGATCGCGCCGGGGCGCGACTTCGACGGCGCGGCGTTCGTCCTGAGCCACCCGAAGCCGGCCGGCCTGCCGGTCGGCCGCCTCTTCAAGCGCGATCTCGTCGTCGGCACGCTGCTGCTCTGGACGACGTTCTTCGCGAGCCTGCTCATCATCTACCTGCTGTCGAGCTGGCTGCCGCTGCTCATGAAGAGCACCGGACAGACGCTGAAGACGGCATCGATCGTCACCAGCATGTTCCAGATCGGCGGCACGGTGGGCGCCATCGGGCTCGGCTGGCTGATGGACCGGGCCAATCCGCACTGGGTTCTCGCGGGGAGCTATGCTCTCGCGGCCCTGTTCATCGCCGCGATCGGCGCGCTGGGGTTCTCGCCCTGGGCGATCGCGTTCGCGGTCTTCGGCGCCGGACTGTGCGTGTCGGGATCGCAGGTCGGCGCCAACGCGCTCGCCGCGAGCTTCTACCCGACCGAGTGCCGCGCGACCGGCGTCAGTTGGGCGAACGGGGTCGGACGCAGCGGCTCGGTGCTCGGCTCCATGGCCGGCGGCGTCATGATGTCCATGGGGCTCGACCTTCCCACCCTCTTCCTCATCGTCGCCGCGCCCGCACTCGTCGGCGGCGCCTGCATGGCCGTGCTCGGTCTGCACCGCATGCCGGCCGGTCGGGCGCGGACGGAGCGCACGCCCACCGCGGTGACCGCTGCTTCATCCGAGGTGTGAGGGCGCCCTATGCCCGCCTGATCGCCCGCGGCAAACCGCACAAAACCGTGCTCGTCGCCGGCGCCCGCAAGGTCCTCGTCGACGCAAAACCGTCCTCCAGCGCGGGACGCGATGGGTCGCGAAAGCAAATCACAAAGAATTGTTGCCACGCTTGGTATCCATTGCCCACCTGGGTTGGTATTCGTCTGTCGCTTCACCCGAAACCGCATCGACAACCCCTGCGAGGTTCCCCATGGCTTCGTACCAGGCTCGTTTCGCCTTCGCCTTCATCGCCGCCGCCTCGCTTTTGGGCGCCGCATCGGCCAATGCCACCATCCTGAGCACGTTCACCAGCGACGGATACATTTTCACCAACTTCGACCCCACATTTGTGAACGGCGCCGTCGGCTCGAATGCCAACGGCATCAGCAACACCGGCCAGATCGTCGGGACCGAGGTGAATGCCAACAACAACTCGGTCTTCATCAACTACGCCGGCACGCCCCAGAACACCAACATGCTCAACACCGGGTTCAACCAGATCGCCAATGGCATCAACAGCGCCGGCACCGTCGTCGCCGGCGACGGCACCAACGCCTTTTTCCTGCCCCCCGGCGGCCCCCCGTTGGGCCTGAACCTCCCCAACGCGGTTTCCGCGACGCCCTTCGGGATCAACGATCACGGCGGCATCGTCGGCCAGTTCACCAACCAGTCCAACCAAACCCTCGGCTTCTACCTGCCAAGTGGCGGATCGCCGCTGACCATCAACCCCCCCTCCGGCACCGGGCCGGTGAACGCCCAGGGCATCAACAACAACGGCCGGATCATCGGCTTCTATGACGGTGCCGACGGCCAGACGCATGGCTTCACCGTCGCCCCGGGCGCGACGACCGGCATCGCCATCGTCGACCCAGTCATTCCCAATGTTCCCGGCGAGCCCGGCGCCACGTTCGTGTTCTCCCAGCTCCTCGGCATCAACGACAACAACCTCGTCGCCGGCTATTATGGGGACAGCACCGGTAGCCAGCACGGCTTCATCTTGAATCTCAATACCGGCACCTACAACTTCCTCAATGACCCGGCCGCAGCCTTCAGCAACGGCGTCGAGGTGACCCAGATCACCGGCATCAACAATATCGGCGAGCTTTCCGGCTTCTATACCGACGCCAACGGCATCGCCCACAGCTTCGCCGCCTGCCCGGTTGGCGTCACGTGCCCGGGTCTGACCGTTGCCAACGTGCCCGAGCCCAGCTCGGTCACGATCATGGCGGTTGGCCTGGGCCTGCTCATGGCCGGCGGGCTTCGGCGCAAGGCGTCCTGACGGCATCGGCGTCTCGGAGGTGCGGCGGTGCTGCACAAGCCGCACCTCCGGCTGATCCGGCTCCGGCAAGCGGAACAACCATCAACCTCGTTCCGGCCGCGCGACCCAGGGCGTACCAAGTTGGACGACGGGGTTGGCCTCGATGAGGAGCATGCGGGCGCAGGCGACGACAGCGGTTTTGTGCGGCGTGCCGCGGGCGATCACGCGGGCCATAGAGCGCCATCCGGGCCGGGTTCCAGCGGAAGGCGGTGGGCAGGGCGGGGTGCCCTTCCGCGCCAACCTGCCTGGCGACGCGGTGCTGCGCGACGAACTCGATCTCGGATGGATGGATTTCCTCAACTTCGTCACCGCCCTGCACGAGCAGACCGGGACCGCCATTCCGGAAGCGGACGACCCGCGTCTGTTCACGCTGGACGGCGCCGTGGCTTATCTGCGCCGCGACCTATCCGCCTCGGCGGCAGCGTGACGGAGGATAAGTTTCGGGAAACATCGCAAAAGTGGGGCTTGCTCAAGCGTGCAAGTTAAACGATGGTTAACGCCACGAGAAGCATCGTAGAAAAGACGATAACCTAACAATCATCGGGGAGCTGATCGGCATGGCGAAGCGTGGGGGGTTCGGCGGCGCGTGGTGTGGCGCCGTGGCGGCAGGGGCTTTCGGTCTGGGCGTGACGGCGGCTCAGGCCGCGCCGCTCATCGACGTTCAGTTCACCCAGACCGGCAGCCCGGCCTATTCCGGCGCCGCCCTGCTCGGTGCCAGCGGCGACCAGTGGAACACGTTCAGCGTGCCCTCGGTATTTGGTGGTCCGAGCTCCGTCTCCGGCAGCGGGGCGTTGAACACGACAGCGGGCGCCAGCTCCGGCATCAGCCTGAGCTACGCCGCCCTCGGCGGCTTCGACGCGAGCGGCAACTCTCCCTTCTTCGGCGGGACGACCTACGCCAACCTGCTCGACGCCTATATGCTCACCTTCACCGACACGCCGACCACCACGGCCAGTGGCGCGCCGGGCAACGTGACGCTGAGCGGCCTCGTCGCCGGCGCGAGCTACAATCTCGTGCTCTACTCGGTGGCCAATACCAGCGGGCGCCAGACGGACTTCCTGGTGAACGGCGTGACCCAGAGCGTGACGGCCCAGGCCGGGACGACGCTCGTCGCCGGGCAGAACTACACTGATTTCACCGCGACCGCCAACGCCTCGGGCCAGTTGGTGATCACCTTCTACGGCTCGGTCAGCGGCAACTCCGACGGCGAAGGCGATCTCAACGGCCTGCAGCTGCAGGCCCTGCCGCCGCCGCCGCCGCAGACCACGCCCGAGCCGGCCAGCCTGGCGCTGCTGGGCTCGGCTCTCGCGCTCACGCTCGCCGCGCGGCGCCGCAAAACCGCCGTCTGACCGCGCCGCCCTTCACCCGCGCCGGAACGGCGAGGGCGGGCCACCGCTGCGCCCGCCCCGCCAGAGCTGGAAGCGGACGGCGAGATACGCCACCCCCGCGGCGATCAGCGCCACCGGCAGCAGCATCACGCCGACCCAGAAGGCCAGCGCCGCCGTCGCCGCCAGCCCGGCGGCCACGGCGACGATGATGGCGCCGACGGCGATGCGGCTGGACAGGCTCGGCCGTGGCGGGCCGCGGAATTCGCCCTCCGGCGTCATGTCCAGGATGATGCGTCGCTGATGGATCTCCATCCCGGGCACATGGCAAGCGCGCGCGCCGGCTTCAAGCCCGGCCTCGTTTGCCCCCTGGATGCGCCCCGCCTATACCGGGCGGAAAGCCAGGGAGGATTGCGCATGCCCACGGGAGCCACCATGAAGCTGCCGGTCGATCTCACCGGCCGGCGCGTCGCCATTTCCGCCGCCGCCAGCGGCATCGGCAAGGTCATGGCCGACAGTTTCGCCGCCTGCGGCGCGCGCGTGTTCATCTGCGACATCGACGAAGCCGCGCTCGCCGCCTCCGGCCATCACGGCGTGCGCGCGGATGCCGGCGCGCTGGCGGACATGGAAGCGTTCATGGACGCAGCCCTGGCCCATCTCGGCGGGCTCGATGTGCTGGTGAACAACGCCGGCATCGCCGGCCCGACGGCGCCGATCGAGGCGGTGAAGCCCGAGGAGCTGGACGCGACCCTGCGCATCGACCTCGCCAGCTTCTTCCACTGCGCCCGCCGCGCCGTGCCGGCGCTGCGCGCCTCGGGCGGCGGGGCGATCATCAATCTCAGCTCGGCGGCCGGGCGCTTCGGCTTCCCGCTGCGCAGCCCCTACGCGGCGGCGAAATGGGGCGTGATCGGCCTGACCAAGACGCTGGCGATCGAGCTCGGCCCGGACAATATCCGCGTCAACGCCATCCTCCCCGGCCTGGTGGACGGCCCGCGCATCCGCGCCGTGATCCGCGCCAAGGCGCAAGCGGCGGCGATCTCGGAGAACGAACAGACCGACCGCGCCGTCGCCGCCACCAGCCTGCGCTGCTTCGTCACCCAGCAGGACATCGCCAACATGGCCCTCTACCTCGCCAGCCCCTTCGGCGCCACCATCAGCGGCCAGGCGCTGGCCGTGGACGGGGATATGCAGGTGTTGATTTGAGGGGGCGGCTGGCTTCGTACCGCCTGCGCATGCGACCTATCGCCCGGACATGCTGAGAACCCTCGAACGAAGGCCAAATTCTCGGTAGAGTGACGGATGCTCCTCGACTCGAGCCGCTCCCAGCCATCGCTGCCCGGTCTCTGCCCTGTAGAGGCGGCGGTCGCCGTGATGGCGGCGGCCGGCACCGAGGAACGCGGCGCAGTTTTCACCCGCCGCGAGGTCGTGGAATTTATCCTCGATCTGGTCGGCTATACGGCCGATAAGCCGCTGCATCGATCGCGCATGCTTGAGCCCGCGGTGGGGCAGGGCGACTTTCTCGTGCCGACGATTGATCGCCTGCTCGAGGCTTATGTGCGCGTGAGGAAGCCGCGGCAGGATATCGTTGCGGATCTCGGCGAATGCATCCATGCCGTCGAGCTCCACCGCTCTAGCTACGATCAAACGCGCGGCACGATTGTGGCCGCCTTGCACGAAAGGAATGTCGACGCCGGCGCCGCAACGCAGCTCGCTGACCGGTGGCTTCACCAGGGCGATTTTCTGCTGGTTCCTCTCGATGGCGCATTCACCCACGTCGTCGGCAATCCGCCCTATGTGCGGCAGGAACGCATCCCCGATGCACTGATGGAAGAATACCGGCGTCGCTACAGCACCATCTACGATCGCGCCGATATCTATGTGCCGTTCATCGAGCGGTCGCTGTCGCTGCTCGCACCCGGTGGCCAGCTCGGTTTTATCTGCGCTGATCGGTGGACGAAGAATCGGTACGGCGGTCCGCTGCGCCGCCTGGTGGCGCAACAGTTCCACCTGAAATGTTTCATCGACATGGTGGATACGCCCTCCTTTCGCTCCGAGGTGATCGCCTATCCGGCGATTGTCGTTATCGGCCGTGAGACGCCGGGCACAACGCGTGTAGCCGTCCGGCCGCCGATCGACGCAACCGTTCTGCAGGGCATCGCGAGAGCCATGACCGCGGCGACGGTGCCGCCGCAATGGGGTGTCACCGAGATGGCCAGCGTCGCCAATGGCGCCGAGCCGTGGATGCTCGAGGCCCCGCATCAGATGCAGCTCGTGCGCCGGTTGGAGAATGACTTTCCAACCATCGAGGAAGCCGGCTGCAAGGTCGGCATCGGCGTTGCGACCGGTGCCGATCAGGTATTCATCGCGCCGTTCGACGATCTTGATGTCGAGGCAGACCGCAAGCTGCCGATCGTGATGACGCGCGATATCATCACCGGCACGGTGAAGTGGCGCGGCCTCGGCGTCATCAATCCGTTCGGCCCGGATGGCACGCTGGTGCCGTTGCGCAGCTATCCGAAGCTGGCAGCCTACCTGGAGAAGCACGGGGGAGCGATCAGGGCGCGACACGTGTCGAAGAAAAATCCCGGCAATTGGTATCGCACCATCGACCGCATCTATCCCGAGCTGACGCGTGAGCCGAAGCTGCTCATCCCCGATATCAAGGGCGACGCGCACGTCGTCTATGAACCGGGCAAGCTATACCCGCACCACAATCTGTATTTCATCACCGCACGGAGCTGGAATCTGCGGGCGCTGCAAGCGATTCTGCTGTCCGACGTGACCCGCATGTTCATCGGTGCCTATTCGACCAGGATGCGCGGCGGCTATCTGCGTTTCCAGGCGCAATATCTCCGCAGGCTGCGCATTCCGCATTGGCGCGATGTGCCTGCACCCATCCGCGCCGCGCTCGAGCATGCGGGCACGTCGCGGGATCTCAAAGCCTGCAACGACGCCGCGGCGGCGCTCTATCGCCTGACATTGGTCGAACGGCAGACTCTTGGCGGGTTTTCCGGCGTGGCCGATGCCGCTTGATCTCGCCGACTACGAGCGCAAGGCGCGGGAGGCGGTCAAGGCTTTTTGGAGCAATCGCGCCGCCGCCGTGCAGAAGCAGCACGCGCTTGGCCGTTCCGACCAGGGCGAGCGGGCAGGGGTCACCGCCGGCAAGAACATGGCCGGCTTCGTTGCGCTCATTCAGGACGTGATCAGGGCGAACGGCCTGAGCGACGCGCACATGATGACCGACCGCCGCCTCCTGACCCTACCGGGGTTCTATCGTCCGACGAAGCTCTGGGATTTGCTGGTCATCAATCGCGGCCGGCTGGTCGCCGCGCTCGAACTGAAGTCCCAGGTTGGGCCGTCATTCGGCAACAACTTCAACAACCGCACGGAGGAAGCTCTCGGCACCGCTGTCGATCTCTGGACGGCTTATCGCGAAGGCGCGTTCGGCAAGGAGACGCCGCGCCCTTTCGCCGGCTGGATGGTGCTTGTCGAGGACGCGCCGGAATCGCGCAGCGGCGTGCGCGACGCCTCGCCGCATTTCGAACTGTTCCCGGAGTTTCGGCAAGCTTCCTACCTGGACCGCTACAACATCCTGTGCCGCAAGCTGACGCAGGAACGACTCTACACGGCGGCATCGGTGCTGGCGTCGCCCCGCAGCGCGGCCGAGACCGGCGACTACGCCGAGTTGTCGGAGCTTACCAGCCTGAAGACGTTCATCACCGGCTTTGCCGGACACATTGCGGCGGAGGCCGCGCGGTGAACTGCGCCGGAGGATTGAAACCATTTTGCGGTGGTATCGGAGCGGTTGCCATTGCGGCGTGAAAACCGCCAAACCCACCCCACCACCCCGGAGACCCCCTTGCCTCCCCGCCCAACCGTCATCGTCCTCAACGGCCCGGGGAGCGTCGGCAAGAGTTCCGTGGCGCGGGCGCTGCAAACCATCGCGGCGAGGCCGTTCCTGCACGTCGCGCTGGATCGCTTCCTCGCCATGGTGCCGCCGGCGCTGTTCGGGCGGGCGGAGGGGCTGGTGTTCGAGCCGGTCGAGGAGGAGGGCCGGCCGTGCCTGGCCGTCCGCACCGGCCCGGTCGTCGCGCGGGCGCTGGCCGGCATGCGCCATGCGGTGGCGGCGATGGCGGGGCAGGGGAATGATCTCATCGTCGACGAGGTGATGATCGGGGAAGCGAAGGACCAGACTTATCGCGCGCTGCTGCCCGCCTGCGAGGTCCGCTTCGTCGGTCTGTTCGCGCCGCTGGAGGTGCTGGAGGCGCGGGAGCGGGCGCGCGGGGACCGCGAGATCGGCCTCGCGCGCTGGCAGCACCGCCGCGTCCACGAAGGCGTCACCTACGATCTGACGATCGACACCAGCCGCGCCACGCCCGAGGACTGCGCCCGCGCCATCCGCGACGCCTTCGCGCTCTGACCGGCGCGCAGGACGGTGCGGCCGCTACACCTTCCCGCCGCAGCCGCCGATCGAGTTGGAGATGCCGGACCAGATCGAGCTTTCCGGCGCCAGGAACGGCTTATCCAGCAGCGTGTAGGTGATCTCCTCCTTGGCGGCGTCGAAATCGTAGCCCAGCTTCACGGTGCCGACGACCGTGTTCGTCGTCGCCGTGCCCTTCGGCGCGCCGTCGGGTTCGTAGGTCGTGCCATGCTCCTTGGCGGATGCCTTCTTCACGCAATCGAACACGGCTGCGGTCACGCCGTGGAACGTCCTGGACGAAGCCATCGTGATCTCCCAATTGTTCGGGCCGGCGAAGCGCGCCGTGCGCGCTCCGCGTCCGCGTGGAAAAGCCAGCGTCGGTTGCGGCGGTTCAGCAATTATTGTCGTAGCCGCGCCCGATCAGCGTGGTGCCGACGAAGCGGTAGCATTTGTTGCTCGGGCCCTCGAGCGCGATGTTCATGATCTCGCCCCAGGGATCCCACACCAGCCCGGTGGCGCACCAGGCTTTCAGCCTGAGCCCGTGGGCATCGCCGGGAATGTCTACGGTCTGCGTCCAGCCGGCGGTCTGGTTGCCGGACTCCCATCGCCGGGTGACCGAGTAGTTGCCGTGCTGGTCGGCGTCCAGCCATGTCACCTCAGCCTTGGAAACATAGGCGCCGTCGTTGCGGAACTTCACGTAGCCGTTCGGATAGCGGATGCACTGGCTTTCCGTGTATTCCGTCGGGAACCCCAGCATCGCGAAGCTGTTGTCCTTGAGGAACGCCACCTGGTAGGCGACGGGCAGGCCGGGGTTGTCGCGCCGGTAGGTGGCATCCTTTTGGATATAGTCCTTCAGCCCTTTGAGCTGGCCGTCCGAGGCGCCGCCGAACACTTCCACCGCACTCTCCGCGCCGCCGCCGATGGCGACGACGGTGAAGGTCGCGTTCTTGATGATGCTCTGATATTTGCTGGCGAGATCGCCACCGGCGGTGACCCCGCCGGAGGTCGCCTGCTCGAACGCGCCCTTGAGATTGACCGAGGTGTCGACAGCAGACGTTTCCATCCGCACCATCAGGATGCGGCCGTAATCCACGCTGCGCACATAGGCGGGCGGATGGTGCGCGTTGAACACCGCCTGCGCGTCCTGCAGCGTGACGCTATCGGCGAACACGCTGGCCGGCGTCGGCGGCGTGTTCATCGTCACCGTGTAGAACACCTGCTTGAAATAGGCGACGACGACGGAGCGCTCCGAATTGCTGGCGGCGTTGAGCTGCGAGGAGGCATTGCCGCTCGCCCATTTGGCGTTGAAGCCGAGGTCGAGCGCCGTCTGCTGCGAGGTGAAGGACTGCGTCACGTTGAGAAACGACCGCGCCGCGTTGACATAGCCCTGGCTCTTCGTCTCCTTGTTCCAGACTTCGAGAATGCCGTTGATGAACTCCTGGACGGCGGCGCCGTCCGGATGCACCGGGGCGCTGGGGTGCGCAAGGCCGGGCAGGTCGATGGAGAGCGTGCACGGCTTCCTGGCGAGCGCGATCGGCGTCGGGTGGCCCTCCATGAGGTTCTCGTCGGCGAGCACGAGCGCGCCGGGAAACACCACCCCCGAGGCCGGGCTGAGGATCGCCACCTCGGAGAGGTTCTTCTTCAGGCTGGTCCGGGTCTTGGTGCAGATCACCACGGCGTTGGACTGCGTGGTACGGTCCTTCACCGGCACCGCCTGGGTGGCGCCGTCCTCGACGACGCTGAGCAGCACGCGCGGGTCGTAATTCAGCCCGGCGATATATTGCGCGAGATCCATCTCGATTGTCCCCCCGTTATGTTTGTGCTTGCGCGCAGCCACACCCGTGCCGGCCTGGACGGCGCCGGAGTCCTGTCGTTTTTTATATAGCCAGCGGCGATTCAGGCGCGGAATGCAGGATTGTTGTCGATTCGCGACAATTTTTTATCGGTCTTGGACGGCGCAGTCAGGCGTCGGAAGCGTGATGCGTCATTTTGATGGAATGCGTGGCGTGCAGTCTGAGCGCGCACGCAGTCGTAGTCATCTCTGGAGCGCGTGGCAAGCGGAATCGGACCGATCGCACAATCTGATCGCCCGCGGAACGGCGCCGCCATGCGCCTTCTCGCCCGCCGCGAGTGTGTCGGGGGCGGCATTTGCCTCCGGCCGGCCGCTGCACTAGCCTCCGGCGCGGAAAGCGGCGCCGGCCGCGGGAGAGCGGGAGAGGAAACGAACCATGAGCAGCACCCCCGGAATTGCGATCGTCACCGGCGCCGGCAGCGGCGTCGGGCGGGCTTCGGCGCTGGCGCTGATCGGCGCCGGCTGGACCGTCGTGCTCGCCGGGCGGCGGCTCGATGCGCTGGAGGAAACCGCCGCGCGCGCCAAGGGGCTTTCCGGCCAGGCCGCGCCGATCAGCACCGATGTCGCCGATCCCGCCTCGGTGGACGCGCTGTTCGCCGAGACCAAGCGCCGGTTCGGGCGGCTGGATCTGCTGTTCAACAATGCCGGCGTCAACGCGCCGGGCATCAATCTCGAAGACCTCACCTACGAACAATGGGCGAACGTGGTCGCCATCAACCTCACCGGCTCGTTCCTCTGCGCCCAGGCGGCGTTCCGGGTGATGAAGGACCAGTCCCCGCGCGGCGGGCGCATCATCAACAACGGCTCGATCTCGGCGCACGCGCCGCGGCCCAATTCGGCGCCCTATACCGCGACCAAGCACGCCATCACCGGGCTGACGAAATCGCTTTCGCTCGACGGGCGGAAATACGACATCGCCTGCGGCCAGATCGACATCGGCAATGCCGAGACCGAGATGGCCTCGCGCATGGCCAAGGGCGTGCCGCAGGCCAACGGCACCGTCGCCATCGAGCCGCTGATGGATGTCAACCATGTCGGCCAGACCATCGTGTTCATGGCCGGCATGCCGCTGGCCTCGAACGTGCAGTTCGTCACCGTGATGGCGACGAAAATGCCGTTCGTCGGCCGCGGCTGAGGCGCGCGCCATGACCCACGCGTTCCCCCTCGCCACGGCCACGCCGGAGGCGCTCGGCTTCGACCCCGCGCCGCTCGCCGCGCTGGAGCGGCTGATCCTGCGCCATCTGGAGGAGGGCCGTTTCCCCGGCTGCCAGATCGCGCTCGCCCGCCACGGCAAGCTCGCCCTCGCGCGCACCTACGGCGAGGCCCGCCCCGGCGTGCGCGCCGCGGACGAGACGCTGTGGCTGCTCTATTCGAACACGAAAATCCTCACCATGGCCGCGGTGTGGGCGCTGGTGGAGCAGGGCGAGCTCTCCTTCTCCGACCGCGTCGCCGACCATCTGCCGGAGTTCGTCACCCGCGGCAAAGGCGACATCACCCTCTACGACGTCACCACGCATCAGGCCGGCTACCCCTCCGCGGTGGTGAGCCGCGAGGCGTGGGCGGACCATGCCCGCATGCGCGCCGAAGTGTGCGATTTCTCGCTGGAATGGACGCCCGGTTCGCGCATGCATTATCACGGGCTCTCGGCGCACTACACGCTGGCGATGGTGATCGAGGCGGTGACCGGGCTCGATTATCGCGACGTGATCCGCCAGTTGGTGATCGAGCCGCTCGGCCTCGGGCATGAGCTGAAGGTCGGCGTGCCGGCGGCGGAGCAGGGGCGGTGCGCGGATATTTCCGCCGCCCCCGAGCTCAACCGCATCGCCGACAATTCGGCGGAATTCCGCTCCGCCGGCGTGCCCGGCGGCGGCGGCTTCGGCACCGCGCGCGGCATGGCGGCGTTCTATCAGATGATGCTGGGCAAGGGCCGGCTCGGTGGCGTGCGGCTGTTCTCGCCGCGCCTGGTGGCGTTCGTCACGCGCGATTTCTCCGGCGAGCAGATCGACCATTACATGGGCCTGCCGATGCACCGTGGCCTCGGGCCGCATTCGCGCGGGCTGGGGCCGCACGCGCGCGGCCTCGGCGCGCTCGCGCCGGCGGAGGCGTTCGGCCATGGCGGCATCGGCTCCTCCTATTGCTGGGGGGATCCGACGAGCGGGGTTTCCTTCGCCTACATCACCAACCACGTCGCCGCGGACCCGTGGCACTCGGCGCGGATGGACCGCGTCAGCAATCTGGTCCACGCTGCCATCGACTGATCGGGCACCGCGGGCCGGAACCGGGAGAAAGCCGAGTTCATGCGCATCCTCGTCGTCGAGGACGAACGGGATCTCGCCGAGATGATCAAGGCGAGCCTGGAGCGGGCGGGGTATGCGGTGGACCTGGCGCACACGCTTGCCGACGCGGCGGCGAGCGTGCGCGTCGTCGCCTACGACGCCGTGCTGCTGGATCGCCAGTTGCCGGACGGCGAGGGGCTTTCGCTGCTCAAGCTGTTGCGCGAACGCGGCGAGGCGCCGGCGGTGCTGGCCATCACCGCGCGGGATGCGCTGGAGGATCGGGTCCAGGGGCTGGATCGCGGCGTCGACGATTATCTCGTCAAGCCCTTCGCCTTCGAGGAGATGCACGCCCGCCTGCGCGCGTTGCTGCGCCGGCCCGGCGGGCTCGGCCGCGGCGTGATCGAGTATGGCGATCTCGCCTTCGATACCACCGCGCCGCAGCTCGCCGTCGAGGGCCAGCCGGTGATGCTGTCGCGGCGCGAGCTCAGCGTGCTCGAAGTGCTGCTGCGCGCGCCGGAGCGGGTGGTGACCCGGGAGCGGCTGCTGGAGGCGCTTTATGGTTTCGATAGCGAACCGGATTCGAACGTCATAGAAGTCCATGTCTCGCGCCTGCGCCGGCGCCTGCGCGAGGCCGGCAGCGCGACCAACATCCGCGTCGTGCGCGGCGTCGGCTACATGCTGCGGGTGGGAGAGCCGGCGCCGTGACGCTGTTCCGCGCCCACACGCCCTCGCTCGAACGGCCGCTGCTGCTGCGTCTCTCCACGCTCTACATTCTCGCCTTCATCGGCACCTCGTTGGGCTATCTCGCCCTCGGCTGGGACGACCGGCGGACCGAGATCGGGCTGATGATGAGCGAACTCGCCGAGGAGATCGGCGCCAGCGTGACCGCCGATGCGCACGGCCATCCGGTGCTCGTCCTGCGGCCGGACCTCGAGCGGCGCGTCGCCCGCTTCGCCGATCGGGGCGTGGTGGTGACGGATCTGACCACCAACCGCCAGATCACCGGCCCCGACGGGTTCGAGGTGCCGTCGATCAACGCCGCGGCCGAGCCGCTGGACGGCGAATTCGCCTTCCTCTCGCCGCGCGGCCGCTGGCGCTATGCCGCGTTCCGCACCGTCAAGACGAAGCTGGGCCCGATGCGGGTGACCGTGGTCAAGAGCGACAATCCGCTGTTCGACGTGCTGATCTGGGCACGCCACGAACTGATGGACGAGACGCTGCCGACCTTCGTGCCGATGCTGATCGCGACATTGCTGATCACCTGGCTCACCGTGCGCCG
>DAIDKZ010000213.1 GCA_027449745.1 Acetobacteraceae bacterium
TGGTCGAGAACATGCCCTCGGCCAGCGCGCAGCGGCCCGGCGACGTGGTGACGACGCTGTCGGGCCAGACCGTCGAGGTGATCAACACCGACGCCGAGGGCCGGCTCGTGCTGGCGGACCTGATGTGGCACTGCCAGGAGACCTTCAATCCGCGGCTGATGGTGGACCTGGCGACGCTGACCGGGGCGATCATCATCGGGCTCGGCCACGAGCATGGCGGGCTGTTCAGCAATGATGACGAACTCGCGGAGCGGCTCGCCGCGGCCGGCGCGGCGGTGGGCGAGAAGCTCTGGCGCATGCCGCTCGGCGATGCCTATGACCGACAGCTCCGCTCCGACATCGCGGACATGAAGAACGTCGGCGGCCGGCCGGGCGGGGCGATCACCGCGGCGCAGTTCCTGCAGCGCTTCGTCAAGGACCGGCCGTGGGCGCATCTGGACATCGCCGGCATGGCCTGGGCGAGCAAGGACGCGCCGAGCGTGCCGAAGGGCGCGACGGGCTATGGCGTGCGGCTGCTGGACCGCTTCGTCGCCGCCCATTTCGAGACCTGAGCGATGGCCGAGGTGGGATTCTACCACCTCACCCGCACCGGGCCGGACGTGGCGCTGCCGAAGCTTCTCGCGCGGACGCTAGCAGCCGGGGAGCGGGCGCTCGTGGTCTGCGGCAGCGCCGAGCGCGTCGCCGCGCTGGATGCCGCGCTCTGGCTCGGCGAGGACCCTGACTGGCTGCCGCACGGCACCGCGGCGAGCGGAGCGCCCGAGCTGCAGCCGATCTGGCTCGATACCGCGGACGTGGCACCGAACGGGGCCCGCTACCTGTTCCTGATCGACAGCGTGGCGAGCCAGCGCCTCGATGCCTTCGCGCGCGTCTTCGATCTGTTCGACGGCCAGGACGAAGCCGCCGTGGCGGCCGCGCGCGGCCGCTGGACGGCGGCGAAGGCAGCGGGGCACACACTCGCCTACTGGCAGCAAGGACGGAGCGGCTGGGAACGGAAGGCCTGAGCCGCGCCGAGATCGGTTTGCTGTCACACAAGTTTCATTAAATTTCCGCCATTTTTGTCACGACATCGCGAGCGTCGGTCTGTAGGGTCCGCCCGTCTTCGTCCGGCCGCTGGCCGGCGTCACTCCTGCGATGTGGATGTCATGACCCGAGTGCACTTCGTCCGAACCTCGCTTCTGGCAGCGACCATGCTCGCTGCCGGCGCATTCTCCATCTCGCCCGCGTTGGCCCAGAATGCCGGCGACAACCTCAATTCGATCGAAAGCGAAATCAAAGATCTGCAGAAGGAGTTGAAGCGGCTCAAGCAGCAACTCGCGGATCAGGCGAAGGCAAAGGCGGCCGAGGCTCAGAAGGCGCGGGCTGCGGCAACTGCCGCGCCGGTCGCGCCCTACGCTGCGCCCACCGTCGCCCAGGCGGCACCGCCGACCCTGGTGCCGCAGCAGATTCCGCCCACCATCGCGCCGCCGCCTGCGGTTGGCACCTCCGTCAACCCGGTGCCGCCAGCGGCGTTTTCGGACGAGTATCCGATCACCACCGTGCCGCCGCCGCCGGGTTCCGACTCGCTCTACTCGGCGAGCCCGGCGATTCTGACCCAGCTCGCGCCCGGCTACTCGCTGCGCATCGGCGGCCTCACGGTCACGCTCGGCGGCTATGTCGAAGCGGCGGCGATCTATCGCAACTACAACCAGTCGGCCGGCGTCGGGTCGAACTTCAACGGCGCCATCCCGATGCCGAACAACCCGAACTACTATATCGGCGAGTTCCGCATGGACGCCCGTCAGAGCCGCTGGGCGGCGCTGGCGCAGGGCAACATTTCCAACTCGATCTCGGTTGGGGCCTATCTCGAGGGCGACTTCCTGTCCGCCGCGCCGACCGCAAACTCGATCGAGAGCAGCTCCTATAACCCGCGCTGGCGGCTCTACTACGCGCAGATCGACGATTCGGATCTGGGCCTGCACGCGCTGGTCGGCGAGGGCTGGTCGCTGGCGACGATGTTCAAGAACGGCATGACGCCGCGACAGGAACTGATCCCGATCGATCCGGAAGCGCAGTACATCGTCGGCTTCACCTGGACGCGGAACATGCAATACCGCCTGGTGAAGAGCTTCGATGACAACCGCTTCAATGTCGGCCTTTCGCTCGAGAACCCGGCTTCGAACTGGTATGTCGGTCCGAACGGCACCGGGGTGAAGGGGACGACCTACTACCAGTTCCCCGGCGGCCCGCTCTACTTCTCCGGCACAAACTACTCCTTCGATGCCGGGCCTGACGTGATCCTCAAGACGACCTACGACCCTGGCTTCGGACATTACGAGCTCTATGGACTCGGCCGCTGGCTGCGCGACCGCACCACCATCGGCACTGGCGGCAACAACCATGTCACTCCGGCCGGCGGCGTCGGCGGCGGCGTGCTCTACTCGTTCTTCGACCAGTGGCTCGACCTCTACTCCACCTTCCTCGCCGGCTACGGCATCGGCCGCTACACCACGGCCGGCCTGCCGGATGCGACGGTGGGCCGGGATGGCTCGCCCGCGCCGATCCCGGGCGCTCAGTTGCTGATCGGCGCCATCGCCCATCCGAGCGATGCCATCGACGCCTATTTCTACTTCGGCACGGAACAGGAGCGAGCGACGGCCTTCACCAATGCCGGTAAGGGCTATGGCTACGGTAGCGCGCTCTATTCCAATGCTGGGTGCGATATCCAGAGCAACCCGGTCTGCACCGCGAATACATCGGGTGTGACGGAAGGATCGCTCGGCTTCTGGTGGCGTTTCCTGGAAGGCAAGAATGTCGGCGTCTTCCTGGCCGGCCCGCAATACCAGTATGTGCGACGGACCACGTTCCAGGGAGTGGGTGGAGCACCGAAGGTCAACGAGCAGATCTGGATGTTCAGCATGCGCTACTACCCGTTCCAGTGAGGGCGGGCAGGAGCAACATAACCGTCATCAAAACGTCATGGAAATGACACGTGACCTTCGTCTTCGCACCTGCGAAAAGCTGTTAGAAATTCGCGGATCGGCTGGTCGATCAGGTGATCGGCCAGCCACCGGGCCTAGCCCGGACAGGGGCGACAAGGTTCCACCCTGCTTCGCATTTATTAACTGGAGAATGTCGATGCGCCTTGCCCTTCTCGGATGCGTGGGGCTTCTGGCCGCCACGCTGCCCGCGCTGGCGGACAACGCCCACCCGACCACCCTCGCGGCCAGCAACCAAGCCGGTGCTCCCGGCAGCGCGCCGGTCCAGTCCGTGGCGCCCGCCGCCGCGGCACCGATGGCGACGACCGGTAGCGCCGCGCTGGAAATCCACACTCTGCGGGACCTGTACAACGCCTGCACGACCCGTAGCGACAACCCGCTTTATATCTCGGCGACCTCACTCTGCGCCGGCTACCAGGCCGCGGTGCTCGATTTCCACCTGCTCGACACGATGGGCGCACGCCACGGCAAGCGGAAAGTGTGCCTGCCCAATCCGGCGCCGACCCGCCGCCAGTCGATCGCCGGCCTGATCGCTTGGGCGCAGGCGGCTCCGCAGTATATGGACGAGCCGGCCGCCAGCGCAGTGCTGCGGTACTTCATCAATGCCTATCCCTGCAACCGCAAGACCTTCCAGTGGTCGCCGCCCGGCCCGATGCAATGAGCCGCGGCCCGCGCGCTCGGCGCGTGGGGTCCGACGGGATCTGATGTGCGGAAAGCGCCGCCGTGGCACGAGCCGGGCGGCGTTTTTCTGCGCCGCGCTCGGCGCGCGCGCCGCCCCTACGCTTCCTGCGCCAGTCGGGCGGGGTTGAGCAGCGCGTCGAGCATGGCGTCGCTCATGCCGAGGTGTTCGCGCCCCAGGTCGCGCACCGTGCGCCCGCTAGTCAGCGCCTCCTGCGCCAGCGCTGCGGCACGCTCGTAGCCAAGGATCGGCACCAGCGCCGTCACCGCGCCGATGCTCGCCTCGACGTGGCGTGCGCACATCTCCGGGCGCGGCACGATGCCGGAAACGCAGCGCTCGGCGAAAATCTCGACGGCGTTCGTGAGCAGCGCCAGCGAGGTGAGGATGGTGTGTGCGATCAGCGGCTCGAAGGCGTTCAGCTGTAACTGCCCGCCCTCGGCGGCGAGCGTCACGGCGAGATCGTTGCCGACCACCTGAAAGCAGACCTGGTTCAGAACCTCCGGGATCACCGGATTGACCTTGCCGGGCATGATCGAGGACCCGGGCTGCATCGCCGGCAGGGTGATTTCGCCGATACCACCGCGCGGACCCGAGGCGAGCAGGCGGAGATCGTTGGCGATCTTGGACAATTTCACCGCAATGCGCTTGAGCACGCCGGAAAACATGACGAACGCGCCCATGTCCCAGCTCGCTTCGACGAGATTGGACGATTGGATGAGCGGGAACCCCGAAATGCGGCCGAGCTCGGCGATGGCGAGCGGCCCGAATTCGGGATCGGCATTGATCCCCGTGCCGATCGCGGTGCCGCCGAGATTGACTTCCTGCAAAAGCCGCGCCGCTTCCTGCAGCCGCTGCTCATCCTCACGGATGGTGGTGGCATAGGCGCCCAGCTCCTGCCCGAGCGTCATCGGCACCGCATCCTGCAGCTGGGTGCGGCCGAGTTTCACGATCGTCGCCGTTGCCGCGGCCTGCTTCTCGAACGCCACCGCCAGCCGCTCCAGCGCGCTGCCGAGCGATTCGCGCGCGAGAAGGATCGAAAGCCGAACCGCCGTCGGATAGACGTCGTTGGTCGATTGCGAAAGATTGACGTCGTCATTGGGATGCAGGGTGGCATACGCGCCTCGTGCTTGCCCGAGCCATTCAAGGCCGCGATTGGCGAGCACCTCGTTCATGTTCATGTTCGTAGAGGTGCCGGCGCCACCCTGGATGACATCGACCGGGAACGCGCCCTGCAATTTGCCCAGAATGGCGTCCTGCGCGGCGGCATCGATGGCGTTGGCCTTGGCGGCGGTGAGTTTGCCGAGCTTCGCATTCGTGCGGGCCGCGGCCTGCTTCACCATGGCGAGCGCGCGGATCAGCGATGCGTGATGCGCGATCGGCACCCCGGAGATGGGGAAGTTCGCCACCGCGCGCTGGGTCTGCGCGCCGAAATAGGCGTGCGCGGGCACGGCGACCTCGCCGAGGCTGTCATGCTCGATTCGGAACTCGGGAAGCGGATCCATGCCGCGCGTGCTCCTCCCTTCTGGATTGAGGGACGTTGGCAGGCTGTACGAAAAAAAGCCCGGCGCGGGGGCGTATCCCTCGCGCCGGGCCGGTTGGCTGAAGCGGACGAAACTCTATTCCCGGCAGGGCTCGAGCGCGGAGGCGAGACGCAGCTCCGACCCGTCGCTCTTCGTCGTCGTCGAATTCTCATCCGTGCGCAGCGCGGCGACGGTCGAGTTCTCCGGCGACCGCAGCGCGGCGACGGTGGAATTCTGATCGGTGCGCAGCGCGGCGACGGTGGAGTTGTCCGGCGTGCGCAGCGCCGCCGTGGTGGAATTCTCCGGCGAACGCAGCGCCGCGACGGTCGAGTTCTGGTCCGTGCGCAGTGCGGCGGTCTTCGAATTCTCCTCGGTGCGCAGCGCGGCGACGGTGGAGTTGTCCGGCGTGCGCAGCGCGGCCGTTGTCGAATTCTCCGGCGAACGCAGTGCGGCGACCGTCGAGTTTTGGTCCGTGCGCAGCGCGGCGGTCGTCGAATTCTGATCGGTGCGCAGCGCGGCGACTGTCGAATTGTCCCCGGTGCGCAGGGCTGCGGTGGGCGTGCCGCTGATCGCGCTGCCGGTGTTCACGGTGCGGCCGCACGGCCCACTGGCTCCGCCCGCCAGCGCAATCCCGGGCAGCGCCAACGCTGCCGCCGCCACGCCCGCCAAAAGAAACGCCTTCATGCCTGTATCTCCGTCCTCATGTGGCCCAGCGGCTCGACACCCGATCCGCGCTACAACCCCTCCGTGGCTCCGCGTGCCCGGTTCGGCGGCCTCGGATGTCGTCACACCTCACCATTGGTGCGTCCTGCGCTCTGGCCGGTTGAATAAACATTTAGGCAGCCGCCACGGAGATGCAATCACTCGGGCCGTGGCGGATGTACGTAGGGATCGTGGCACCGCGCCTGCCCATTACGGTCGACGGCGCCGGTTGGATACACATATTTCCACAATTCCGCCGTGCGCGGCGCTGCCATGTGCCGATCGGGGGGCCAGAGCGCGGCCCCAGGGATGCTCAGAGCGGCGCGAGTGGCCCAATTGGCACCAGATCCTCAGGGGGCAGGGCGGCGATGAGGCTGGCGAGCGTCGCGCCGGTGGCCGGGTGAGTCCAGTCCGGCACCAGCTCGGCCAGCGGCCGCAGGACGAAGCCGCGCTGATGCGCCCGCGGATGCGGCAGGACCGGGTCCGGGAAGCTCCGTACGAGTCCATCGAGGTCGATGATGTCGAGATCGAGCGGGCGTGGCGCATTGGCCACGCTGCGCCGGCGCCCGGCGGCGGCCTCGATTCCCTGCAGGGCGCCGAGCAGCCAGACCGGATACGCGGTCCCCACGAGGCTGGCGACGGCATTGAGATAGCGGGGTTGCGCGGAGGGCGGAACGGGCGCGCTGCTCCAGGCCCGCGAGGTGCCGACGAATTCGAGCCCAGGCAGTGCGGCCAGGGCGCCGAGCGCGCGTCGGAGCGTGACGAGCGGCGGGGCGCCATCCGGGGCCGGGATGTTTGCACCCAGCGCAACGATTATCATGCCGAACCCCCTTCCCCGGTGCGAGTGCCGGGTCTATGAAAGAGACATTGCCATTCGGGCGAAGCAGACCAAATCAGTTGAGACTGCCCAGTTGAGACTGCGACCGGTGAGACTGCCGCTCGGACAGGCGCATAGTCCGATTAGCGATGCCGGAAGGTTCCATACATGCATTTCCTACAAAATGAACGCACCGCGTTGTTCATTGACGGAGCAAATCTGTATTCTGCATCGAGAAATCTTGGCTTCGATGTGGATTACAGGAGCCTGCTCGGGTTTTTTCGTCGTCAATGTCACCTGATTCGTGCGTATTATTACTCAGCGATCCTGGAGACGGAAGAATATTCCCCGATCAAGCCGCTGACCGATTGGCTCGCCTATAACGGGTACACGCTCGTCACCAAGCCGGCAAAGGAATTCACCGACAGTGCGGGCCGGCGCCGGATCAAAGGCAATATGGATATCGAGCTCGCGATCGACATGCTCGAACTCGCGCCGAAGCTCGATCACGCCGTGCTGTTCAGTGGCGACTCGGATTTCCGCCGTCTCGTCGAAGCGGTGCAGCGCCAATGTGTCCGTGTGACCGTCATTTCCTCGGTCCGCACCTCCCCGCCGATGGTCGCCGACGAGTTGCGTCGCCAAGCCGACGAATTCGTGGAACTCGCGGACGTCGCACCGGAATTCACCCGCCGGCAGATGGAGCCGCGGCCGCGCCAGAGTGCGCGCCAGACTCCCGCGGAGCCGTATGCCGATCATCCGGCGGATGCCGGCTGAGCCGTGCCCTTCGCTGGCGAGCCTAGACCGGACTGCGGTCTCTGCGCGCGCCTGGCCGCCTTCCGCGCCGCGAATCGCGCGGCCTGGCCAGGCTGGTTCAACGCACCGGTGCCCGGGTTCGGGCCGCGCACGGCGCGGCTGCTCATCGTCGGCCTCGCGCCGGGGCTGAAGGGCGCCAACCGCACCGGCCGGCCCTTCACCGGCGACCATGCCGGCATTCTGCTCTACGAGACCCTGAAGGGAGCCGGGTTCGCCCACGGCGCCTACGGGGCGGCGGCCGATGATGGTCTGACGTTGCGCGACTGCCGCATCGTCAACGCTGTGCGATGCGTGCCGCCCGAAAACAAGCCGCTGCCGGCCGAGATCGCCGCCTGCCGGCCGTTTCTGGCCGCCGAACTGGCCGCGATGCCAAATCTGCGGGCGATCCTCGCGCTCGGCCGTATCGCTCACGACGCGGTCCTGCGGGCCCATGGCGTAGCCCTCCGCGCCCATCCGTTCGCTCATGGCGCGGAACACACGCTGCCCGGCGGGCGACGCCTCTTCGAGAGCTTTCACGTCTCGCGTTACAATACCGCGACACGCCGCCTGACCGAAGAGATGTTCCGTGCGGTCATCACGAAATTGTGTGAGTTCCTCTCTACCCACTAGGCGGTCTTCCCCCTACGCAACTCGAAGCGGGATTGGTATGCAATTCGCGTTCGGGGGAACGGGGGAAACGGAGCCATGTCCAGCACCACCTATGACGTGACCACCAGCGCATTGCTGGCCAGCGATATTTCGGCGATCGACGCGCAGGCCAGCGGCACCGCGACGCTGACGCTACAGAACTCGCTCACCGAATCGGCGAACCTGCCGGCGATCAACCTTCATACCGGCGTCAGCCTGGTCATCAACGGCGGTGGGTTCACCCTCGATGGCGACTACACCTATCGGGGCCTGGCCGTCCTCTCCGGCGCTGTCAGCATCAACGACCTGACCATCGCCCACGCTCTCGCTGTGGGGCAGGCGGGCGGGGTCGCGGGTGGCGGCGGCGGCATGGGCGCGGGCGGCGGGCTGTTCGTCGGCAGCAGCGCGACGGTGGCGCTCAGTTCGGTGAGCTTCAGCGTCGATCAGGCTGTGGGTGGCCCCGGGGGGAATGGGCTGGCCGGCGCCAACGGTGGCAATGGCGGCGGCGCCGATTTGGGATTGCTGCCGAGTGGGGGAAGCGGCGGCCTTACCAACTCGGCCGACGCACCGGGCTTGGCCGGCGGCTTCGGCGGCGGCGGCGGCGGTGGTGGCGGGCTGGCGACCATCTTTCCAGGACCTGGCGGCGCCGGTGGTTTCGGCGGCGGCGGGGGCGGGTCGGGCAGTTCTCCCGGCGCGGGGGGATTCGGCGGCGGATCGGGCGCGGCGGGCGGTGGCGGCGGCCTCGGTGCGGGCGGCGACATCTTCGTCCAGCAGGGTGGCGTCCTGACCCTCAGCACCGGAAGTCTGGCCGGCGCGAGCGTCGGGGGCGGCCAGGGCGGCAGCTCGACCGGACCCCAAGCCGGCTCCGGCACAGGCTTGGGCGCCGGAATCTTCATCCAGGGCAATGGCGCAGTCACCCTCGCCGCCGCGGCCGGGCAAAGACTGGACGTCGCCGACCCGATCGCCGACCAGACGGGCTCGGGCGGCACCGGTGCCAATGCCGGCGCCGGTGCGCTGGTAATCCAGGGCCCTGGCAACGTGGTCCTGGAGAACTCGGCCACCTACACCGGAGGCACGACGCTGGATCCGGGGGCGGACCTCACCATCGCCAGCGGCGCGGCTTATGGTGATGTGAAGTTCGCGGCGCCGACGAGCCAGGGCGCGACCCTGGATTTCGGCGGCAACAGCATGGTCGGCAACACGCTCACGCTCGATGGTCTCGCCGCCGGGGATACGCTGCTCGCCAACGGCACCATCTCCGCCGCGGTCTTCGCCAACGCGTCGACGCTGGACGTGTTCTTCAACACGGGCACCTCGGTCGCGCTGGACCTGGCGAACCTGACCTCAGGGTCCGGGCTGGCGGTGGGCAATTCTTCGGCCGGCGCGGCGATTGCCATCACCGCCAACCAGGCACTCGATCGCGGCATGCTGGGCCTTGATCTTTCCGACTATACCGCCGCCGAGCAGGCGGCGATCGTGCAATGGAGCTCCGTTGAGCTGGGCGGCGCCCCGCCGCTCGTCTCGTTGTCCCCAACCGGCCTCGGCTTTGCCGCCGGTTCGGGCGCGCGGAGCATTGCCTTCGCCAGCGCGCCTGCCGCGGGGGCAGCGGTGGCCATGCCCTTCAGCTACGGCGCGCTCATCGCTGCGGGGCCCAATGCCACCAACCTCACCGTCGGTAACAATGCCGCGCCGAATCAGTTGATCGCCAACGGCGCCGGCGGCGGATCGATCGTCGATTCGCATGGTGAGCACACGATCATCGGCGGTTCCGGCAACAGCACCATCACCACCGCTGCGAACGACGCGGTGTTCACCGGCAACGGCGCCAACATCGTCTACGCCGCCGCGGGCGCCGATACCATCACCACCGGCACCGGCCAGAATCTCGCCTTCCTCAGCGGCTCGCAGGAGATGGTTTCGTCGAACGGGGCGGACACGATCGTTGGGTCGAACGCATCGGGTCAGACGGAGTTTCTCAACGCGGCGGGGGCGGAGGTGTTCGGCGGCAACAGCGGCGCCAACACGGTGGTCAA
The DNA here is from genome assembly GCA_027449745.1 of Acetobacteraceae bacterium. Lineage (GTDB taxonomy): Bacteria > Pseudomonadota > Alphaproteobacteria > Acetobacterales > Acetobacteraceae > JAJZVV01. The sequence continues at coordinate 10,167 of DAIDKZ010000213.1, forward strand.
TTCCGGCGGCCAGGACACGGTAGCGGCGGGGGCTGGGCAGGAGACGATCTTCGCCAATGCGGGCGGCGGGGTGTATGAGCTGAATTCGAGCGCCGGGCTGGAATTCGTCGGCAACACGACGGGCACCGGCACGATCCTGGGCGGGTCGGGCCAGGCGACGTTGTTCGGTGGCTCGGGCAAGTATGTCTATTTCATGGGCGGCGAGACGACGGAGTTCGCCATCCAGCAGGGCGCGGCGACGATGGTGGGCGGGGCCGGCAATGCCTCGGTCTGGGCCGGCACCGGCGGTTCGGACGAGTTCTTCCAGAACACCGGTCGCCTGCTCTACGACGCGCAATCGAGCCAGAGCACGGTGGTCTCGGCGGCGAACAGCCCGGCGGCGGTGCTGTTTGCCGGCGCCGGCGGCGCGATCAATCTGTTCGGCGCCAGCAACGGCAATACGTTCGTCGGCTACGGCACCGGCAACACGACGCTGAACGGCGGCGGCGCCTCGGGTAACGACATCTTCTTCGCCGGCACCGGCAGCACGACGGTGTTCGGCGGCGCGGGCAATGACAGTTTCGTCGCCGGCACCGGCAGCTCGGTGATCGTGGCGGGGAGCGGAGCGAACGTGTTCGAGTTCACCAAGGGCGCGGCCGGCGGGACCGACACGATCTGGCATTTTTCCGCCGCCGACCAGGTGGATCTGTTCGGCTATGGCGCCGGCGCCATCACCGGTCAGACCAGCGCCGGCGGTTCGACCACGGTGACGCTGGCCGACAACACCAAAATCATCTTCGCCGGCGTCGCGAGCCTCAACACGGCGCAGATCCATAGTTTCTGAGCGCACGGGCAGCTAGCGTCTGTCCGCCGCAAGCGGATAAACAGACGCTAGCCACGGCCGGGGCGGACCGCTACTCCACCTCGGTCGGCGGCGCCCTTGTCGAGGTCGCGGCTGCTCCTGCCTCAGTTCAGCCGGTCGCGCGGAGCGGCGTCCCGCCCGGCCAGGCTCGCGATGGCGGCAATCTGCCACCCGGCGATCGCGAATGCGATGCGGTTGCCGTCGGCACGGTGCAGGGTTAGCACGAACCCATCGGGTCTGCGATCGAGCGACCAACCATCGAGCCTATGCACCGTCGCACCCGCCTGACCTGCCCTGTTTTTTCGGACCACGTTCAACTTGAAAGGCCGGCTCCTGCTTGCTGCTGTTGCCCCAGGCGGGGCGGTGATGCAACGGGCCGGGACGCGAAGGCCCCACATACCGCAGACGCTAACGCCTCAGGCCAGGATCGACGCCGCCGTCCAGACCGGACGCTTGTGTCCATTATCGCCTTCGTGGACACTTCCCACCATGCCGTCGCCAAAAGGACGGCCACTTTCGCTCAGATCAGCACCCAACAGCAGGCGGTTCTCGGCGGAGGGATACCACGATCTGCAGCGTGACGCTGCCAAGCCGAGCCGCCTCCTTGCTGCGCCGCGCCAAGCGGCGAAGCCTGGGGGCGTCGGAATCAGCACGAAGAGCAATCGCGCGCGCCATGGTGGTCCTCCCAAGGACAACCAGCTTGAATCACATCACTGCCGCGCCGCGGAATCCCCCTCGTGAGTCACGAGCCATGAGAGTCGGTATTACGCGACGCAAATTGTATAATTGTAGAATGGATCCGTTATTTAATGTAGAATTCAGGGCGGCGGCCGCCGGCGGGGGAGAGGTGGTCAGGTTGGCTCGGACACCGTTCCGGTTTCTATAATACTAAGCTGCGTTGATTAGAGCCCATGGGTCCAGTCGCGCAGTCCAATGGACATGATTTGCCGGGGCTGATCGGTAAGCTCGTTCCAGGCGTAGCAGCAGTGGTCGATGATGTTCTCGTATGAGGCGACGAATTAGCGTCCGTGACCTGCCCTGTTTTTTCGGGCCACGGTTAGCTTGAGAGTCCATCCACGATCATATCGCGCTCTGGCAGAGTTTTCGGACCATCAGCCTGACGGATGCCCAGCGCAGGAAGGCGAGCGCGTTGTGGTTCATCCGCTCCCAGTCCTTGGCCAGCCTGCGGCATCGGTTCAGCCAGGCGATGGTGCGCTCGACGATCCAGCGCTTGGGC
>DAIDKZ010000214.1 GCA_027449745.1 Acetobacteraceae bacterium
CGAGCTGTTCCGCGCCGCCCCGGGCGCGATCGCCGTCACCAAGCGTTCCTTCCTCGCCGCCAACGGCCTCACCCTCGATGAGCGGGAAATGGCGATGCTGGCGCATGAGAGCTGGATGCAGCGCGGCTCCGCCGAGGGCCACGAGGGCACCGCCGCGTTCCGCGCCGCTCGCCCGCCCTCGTGGTACCGGGCGGCGCCGTGACCCGCCGGCACATCACCTCGGGCAGCCATTTCGAGGCCGAGATCGGATTCAGCCGCGCCGTCGTCGTCGATGGCTGGGTCTTCGTCTCCGGCACCACCGGCTACGACTATGCCGCCATGACCATCGCGCCCGAGATCGTTGCCCAGTGCCGCCAGGCGCTGGTCAATATCCGGACCACCCTCGAAGCGGCCGGCGCCGGCTTCGCCGATGTCGTCCGCGTGCGCTACATCCTGCGCGCGGCGGAGGAGTTCCCGCTGGTTCTGGACATGCTGCGCGCCGCCTTCGGCCCGGCCCGGCCGGCGGCGACGATGATCGTCGCCGGGCTGGCCGATCCGGCGATGCGCATCGAGATCGAGCTCACCGCGCGCCTGCCGGCCGCCACCGAACAGCGCGGAGAGGCGGCTCATCCGCCGCCATAGGCGCGCGTGATCCACACGCCGAGCGGCTCGGCGGCCGGGGCGAAGCCGAGTTCGGCGCGGGCGCGCCGGCCCCGCACGCGGCTGTTCGAGCCGTAGCTGAACAGCGCGCGCGTATACCCGAGTTCGGCCACGGCCTCGGCGATCGGCCACGGCGCCGGCGGCGGCAGGCCGAGGGCGGCGCCGAGGGAAGCGGTGAGGTCGTGGAACGAGGCCTCGCCGCTCTCGACGAAGAAAAACCCGCCGGCACCGCGCTCCAGCGCGGCGAGATAGAGCGCGGCGACGTCGTCGATATGGACGTTCGACCAGATGTTGCGCCCGCGCCCGACATGGCGCGGCCGGCCGTGGCGGCGGGCGATGGCGGCCAGCGTCGGCACCTGCACGCTCTCCGCCGCAATGCCGAGGCCGGTGCCGTAGATCAGCGTGTTGCACAACACCGAAGCGCGCACCCCGCGCCCGGCCGCGTCCAGCACCAGCCGGTCGATCGCCACCCGCGCCGCCTTCTCCGCCACCGGCGTGAACCGCCCGGGCAGGTCGAACACGGTGTCGTCATAGATGACGTCGGAGGCCTCGCCGGCCGCGCTGTCGGCCATGATCGAGCTGCCGGAGGTGTGGATCAGCGCCCGGCCGCTGCCGGCCAGCGCCGCGATCAGGGCCTCGGCGGCACCGCGATGGTCCGAATCGGCGGCGTTGATCACCGCATCCGCCGCCTGCGCCTCCGCCGTGAGCAGGGGCGCGTCGTCGAGGCTGCCGACCACCGGCGCGATGCCCAGCCGGGCGAGCCCGCCGGCCTTGGCCGCATCGCGCGTGAGGCCGCGCACCGCATGCCCGGCCGCGACCAGCCGCCGCGCCACGGAGCCGCCGATATAGCCGCTGGCGCCGGTGATAAAAATCTTCATGATCAGCGTGCTGCGATGGGTTTCAGAGAGACTCGACGACCTTCTTCAGCCGCGCGCGCACCTCCGCGGCGACGTCCGCGAGGCCTTCGTTCGCCACCGCCTGCATCGAGGCGACCGGATCGATCGCGGCGACCTCGGTGCGCCCCGGCGCCAGCTCCTGGACGATGACGTTGCACGGCAGCATGGTGCCGATCTTGTCCTCCGCCGACAGCGCCCGGTGCGCGAGGGTGGGGTTGCAGGCGCCGAGGATGCGGTAGGGATGGAAATCGACGCCGATCTTCGCCTTCAGCGTGGCGGCGATGTCGATCTCGGAAACCAGGCCGAACTGCTCGGCCTTCAGCGCCGCGATGGTGCGCGCGACCGCCTGATCGAACGGCACCGGCAAGGTCTTGGCGAAATAATAGCTCATGGCGCGGGCTCCCCATGGTCCCGGTCTGCGCGAGGCGAGAGTCTGTCAGCGCTTCACTGAAGCGCCGACAGACTCTCGCTCCGTGTTTACGCGTCTGTTTATCCGCCTCCGGCGGGTCCGCCTGCGGCGGACAGATGCTAGCGGAGAACCGGGGGAACGTCGATTGTTGCGATCGCGCGGCGCAACGGCCGGAGTTCCCTGCCGGCGCGGCAAAAAAACGGCGGCTCCCAGGAGGAACCGCCGTCGAAGGTGGCCCGCCACGGCGGCAGCGCGCCGCCGGAGAAGGCGATTCCGGGAGGAAACGTGAAGCCGGCGACGATACCGGGCTCCATGGCGTAGTCTGCGCCGTGCATATTGACGGTTGGTTAGCCCGCGGGCCCGATTCGCCGCCCGGCGGGCGGGGAGAGAGACCGGATGGACGCACCGATGCCGCGCCGTGGCCCGCTCGCCGGGCTGAAGGTGCTCGAACTCGGCCACTATGTCGCCGCCCCGTTCTGCACCCGGCTGCTCGCCGATCTCGGCGCCGAGGTGGTGAAGGTCGAGCCGCCGGGCGGGGACCCGGTGCGCGGCTGGGGCGCGCAGCGGGACGGGCACGCGGTGTGGTTCAGCGTCCACGGCCGCAACAAGCTGTCGGTGACGCTCGACCTCAAGCGCGACCGCGCCACCGCGCTCCGGCTCGCCGCGCGGGCGGACGTGCTGGTGGAGAATTTCCGCCCCGGCCAGCTCGAAAAGCTGGGCCTCGGCCCCGAGGCGCTGCGGGAGACCAATCCGCGCCTGGTGATCGCCCGCATCTCCGGCTACGGCCAGGATGGCCCCTATCGCGACAAGCCGGCCTTCGGCGCCATCGGCGAGGCGATGGGCGGCATTCGCCATCTCACCGCCTACCCGGGCGAGGCCACGCTGCCGCCGCCGCGCTGCGGCATTTCCATCGGCGACGATCTGGCCGGGATGTATGCCGCGCTCGGCATTCTCGCCGCGGTCTATCAGCGCGACGTCACCGGCACCGGGCAGGGGCGGGTGATCGACGTCAATCTCATCGACGCCATTTTCAGCCTGATGGAGGGCATGCTGCCGGAATACGCCCTCGATGGCCGCATCCGCCAGCCGCAGGGCGCGGCCATCGCCTCCGCCGCGCCGACCAACACCTATCGCTGCGCTGACGGGAAATGGCTATGCATCGCAGGCAATTCCGACCCGATCTTCCAGCGTCTCATGAAAGCGATCGGGCGCGAGGACCTGGCCGCGGACCCGCGCTTCGCCAGCAATGCCGGGCGCTGCGCCCATGTGGCCGAGCTGGACGCGGCGATCGGCGCCTGGACGCGGGGCTTGAGCGCGCGGGAGGCGGAGGCGGTGCTGGAGCAGGCCGAGGTGCCGGCCTCGCGGCTCTACGACATCGCCGACTGCGTCGCCGACCCGCATTTCCGCGCCCGCGGCGCGGTGCTGGAGATCGAGGACCCGCTGATCGGGCGCACGCTGCATCCGGGCCCGGCGATGCGCTTCGACGGGGATCGCCCGGAGGAGGTCGTCGCCTGGACCGGGCCCGCCGCCGGCGCGCACACCGACTATGTGCTCGGCGCGCTGCTCGGCCTATCCAACGGGGCTGCCGCCGAGGCGGGGAGGGGCGGCTGAGGCGCGCCGATCCACGGCGCTGGGCGCTCGTCCTGGCGCTGGTCCTGGCGCTGGCTGGGCTCGCCGCGTGCGCCGGCCCGGCGCCGCCGCCCTCGCCGGCCGGCGCGAGCTGGCGGGTCGGGCGCCTCGACTGCGTCCCCTTCGCCCGCGGCATCACCGGCGTCGCGCTCAGCGGCGACAGCGACAGCTGGTGGCGCAGCGCCGCCGGCCGCTATGGCGAGAGCCGCCGGCCGACGGAGGGCGCGCTGCTGGTGTTCCATCGCAGCCGGCGCCTGCCGCGCGGGCATGTCGCGGTGGTCTCGCGCGTGCTCTCCTCGCGGCAGATCCTGGTCACCCACGCCAACTGGGCGCATGGCGAGGTGAGCCTGGACCAGCCGGTGGAGGACGTGTCGGCGGCCAATGACTGGAGCGCGGTGCGGGTCTGGTGGCCGCCGCTCGGCCGCATGGGCGAGACGGTGTTCGCCACCTACGGCTTCATCCGGCCCGATCCGGCGCCGACGCGGGCGGCGATCCTGGCCCAGGCGCCGGCCGTGGCGGCTTCGGTTCGGGAGTGATGGGCGCGTGCTTGACATGGCCGGCCGTTGGACGAAAGTCATTGCATCTGGCGCGGCCTCGGTCCAAGTCCATGGTCCGGGAACACCCCCGGCTTCGGAGGAACGATGGGTAGCTTTAGCATCTGGCACTGGCTGGTCGTGCTCATGGTCGTGCTGCTGCTGTTCGGCGGCGGCAAGGTGAGCGGGCTGATGGGCGATTTCGCCAAGGGTATCAAAGCCTTCAAGAAGAACATGGCGGACGAGCCGGACGCTTCGATGGAGGCCTCCGGCGAGCGCCCGGCCGGCTCGATCAGCGGCCCCAGCGCGGCCGCGGCGAACAAGACGACCCAGGGCACCACCGCCGCGCATTCGGGCTGACCCGGTTCGGGGCAGCCGCGGCGGGTGGCCGGACGCCGCGACCGCGCGGCGTTCGCGCGTGGCTACAGCCTGGACGCGCAGAGACCCGAGTTTTCCACAACTTTTCGTCGTCCGCCCGGTTGAGCGACTCGGCCGGCCTACTGTATGTTGTGGTCGGTTTCGGTGGAGGACCACGATATGGAGTGGACCGAGGAAGTTATCGGGAGTCTGCGCGCCTTCTGGTCGGAAGGCCTGCCGACGGCGGAGATCGGCCGCCGGCTCGGTCTCTCGAAGAATGCGGTGATCGGCAAGGCGCACCGGCTGGATCTGCCGGCGCGGCCGTCGCCGATCCGGCGGCCGGCTG
>DAIDKZ010000215.1 GCA_027449745.1 Acetobacteraceae bacterium
GTCCGAATCCTCGCCCGTGCATGGGTCCGCGTCCTCTGGCGCGCCTGGCAAAACAGAACATCCTACGACCCCAACCAGCACGCCAGCGCCCACAAAATCGCCGCCTGACATATTCAGGGTGGACACAGGGTGTCTCATGGCCGATGCGCTCACCCGCCCTCGGCGCGCAGCATATAGCCGGCGTTGCGCACCGTGTGGATGAGCGTGGTGCCGAAAGGCTTGTCCACCTTCTGGCGCAGGCGCGAGACGTGGACGTCGATCACGTTGGTCTGCGGGTCGAAATGATAGTCCCAGACGCCCTCCAGCAGCATGGTGCGGGTCACGACCTGGCCGGCGTGGCGCATGAGATATTCGAGCAGCCGGAATTCGCGCGGCTGCAGATCGATCTTCTGCCCGGCGCGCCGGACCGTGCGGGAGAGCAGATCCATCTCCAGATCGGCCACGACGACGCGGGTCTGCGGTCCCTCACCTTTGCTGCGCCGGCTCAGCGCCTCGACGCGGGCGAGCAGCTCGGCGAAGGCGAAGGGCTTGGTGAGGTAGTCGTCGCCGCCGGCCTTCAGCCCGCGCACACGTTCGTCGACCTGCGCCAGCGCCGAGAGGAACAGCACCGGCGTCTGGTTGTTCTGGGTGCGCAAGGTCTCCAGCAGACGGATGCCGTCGATGCCGCCGGGCAGCATGCGGTCGAGGATGATCGCATCGAAATTCTCGCTCGCGGCGAGGAACAGCCCGTCGCGGCCGTTCACCGCGTGCTCGACCACATGGCCTGCCTCCCGCAGACCCTTCAGCACGAAGCCGGCCACGTCCTTGTCGTCTTCCACCAGCAGAATGCGCATCGGTTCCGTCCTGGTTCACCGGCCCGCCGGGGGCTGCTGCACCATCATACCTGAGCGCCGCCGAGGGACCAGAGCTCAGACTCTTTCGCAACGTTCGGCATGTGGCGTCGTGCCGATTGGCCATTGTGCGCTGATTCCGATGAGCGTCGCGGCCGGGCGCTGGCATCCGACGATGAGCGCTGGCGGGGGAGCGGCACGCCTCTCGGCGCTGGGATGTAGATCAATTTTTAATCTCGATCCCGACAATCTCACTTTGTCTCATGGAGTGAGTTATTGATGTCCGCGACCCTGCCGCCCCCGACCCCGCCCAGCGCGCCGCCCACCCCGCCGAGCCTGCCCACGCTTCCGGGCCTGACGGTGCCCACGGTCACGGGCAGTTCGTCGCCGTCCAGTTCGTCGGGGTCGTCCACCGGGTCGTCGACACCGCCCAGCCTCTCGGGGCTCCCGACGATCCCAAGCCTGCCATCGATTCCAAGCATTCCTTCGGTTCCCAGCGTGCCGTCAAGCTCCAGCGGTTCGACGTCGGGATCCGGCTCAGGGACATCGCAGGGCTCGTCATCGTCGTCCACGCCGAGCTCGGCCCCCTCGGCGCCGACCGACCCGGCACCGCCCACGGCACCGACGCTGCCCAACCTCCCCGGCCTTTCCACCCTGCTCGCAGGGGCATCGGGCAGCCCGTCCTCGTCCGGCGGCGCGGCCAGCACCCCGGGCGGCGGCTCGACGACGCCCACGACGCCGCCGACGCCCCCGACGGAGGATTTGTCCGGCTATCCAAATCCCGAGGGGCCGGGCGCCTCGCCGTTCGCCAGCCAGATTTTGAGCGCCTACGCGAATCTCCTCGCCGGTCACGATGGCGCGGGTCCGGGCAGCGTCGATCCTGCCAGCCTCGGCTATACCGCAATCACCGCCCCGCCAGCGAATGGGCCGATCGTCCTCTCGACCAGCACGCCGCTCTTCGACGACCAGGCTTCGGCGCCGGCGACCGTCATTGGCGGCGACGGTGCCAACCAGGTGATCCGCTCCGGCACCGGCAACCTGACCTTCTGGGCCGGCAAGGGCGGCGGCGCGATTCTCGCCGGGGGAGCGTTCACCACCGCGGGCACCGCGCCGATGACCGACAACGTCATCGGCACGCCGCTGACGGGCGGCGGGGACTGGGCGATCTCCACCGGCCCCGGCCACGACACCATCGCGGCGGCTTCGGGCAACGACTCGATCTCCACCCAGACCGGGTCCAGCCAGATTTTTCTGGGCTCGGGCAATGACGTGGTCGTCTCCGGGGGCGACGACACGATCAGCGGCGGCACCGGCACCGCGACCATCAACGCCAGCACCGCCGGCGACGAGGTTTTCGCCGACGGGGCTTCGGCGCTGAACTTCCTCAATGCCGGCGGAGCGAGCACGCTGATCGGCGGCTCCGGCGACGCCACCGTCTATGGCGGCACGGGCCAGGTGACGCTGTTCGGCGGCGCGTCCAGGCAGGACCTGTTCTTCGCCGGGCAGCGCGGCGACAACACCCTGGTTGCCGGCGCCGGCGCCGCGACCCTGGGCGGTGCCGGCGGCGGCAATGTCTTCGTCGCCGGCAGCGGCGGCGATCTCATCGCCGTCGGTCCCGGTCGCAACACCGTCTTCGGCGGCGCCGGCGCGGATACCATCTTCGGCGGCAGCGGTTCCAACCTGATCATCGGCGGCAGCGGCACGGCGCTGATCAACACCGGCGCCGGCGGCGACGCCGTGTTCGCCGGAAGCGGGCGCACCACGGTCTTCGGCGGCGCCGGCAATGACACCATCAGTACAGGCAGCGGCAGCACGGTGGTGATCGCCGGAACGGGTGCGGATCAGATCGTCGCCGGCTCCGGCCAGGCGACGCTGCAGGCCGGTAGCGGCCCCGATCTGTTCGTCTTCGTCAACGGCATGAGCGGCGGCAGCGATCTGATCACCGGCTTCACGCCCGGCCTCGACCATCTCGTCCTCGACGGCTACGGCACGAATGCGGTCACGGCGGCGATGGCCGGCGGCACGACCGGGTCGGGCGGCACGCAACTGCACCTCGCCGACGGCACCACGATCACGCTGGCGGGCCTCAGCCAGATCTCGCGCGGCATGTTCGCCTGACGCGCCGATGCCGGTGAGGCGGGCGGCGCGGACGAAGATGGGTTAGGCTATCCTGCTTGGTCGTCGGCACCGCGCCGGCTAGAGCTCGGTCCGACCGGATGGAACCATCAGGTCGGACCGTGCTCTAGAGCAACCTCCGATCTGATTGAGCCGTTCCGGCTCGGGCAGATCGGAGATAAGTTGCTCTAGAGTCATATGTTCCAGAGCACGACCGTCCGACCTGATGATTCCATCAGGTCGGACCGTGCTCTAGAAGACATAGACCCGAGAGCAGGGAGGCCGTATGTCCGCGAACCCATCAACCGGGGCGCCCGAACCGCGGGGCGAGCTGGCCTCGCGCATCGTCGCCATGCCGGCCAACATCAACCCCTCGGGCGACATATTCGGCGGCTGGATCATGTCGGTGATGGACGTGTCCGGCGGCATCACCGCCGCGCGCATCGCCGCCGGGCGGGTCGTGACCGTGGCCGTCTCGCGCATGGTCTTCATGCAGCCGGTGAAGGTCGGCGACGTCGTCTGCTGCTACACGGCACTCAACCGCACCGGGCGCAGCTCCATCACGCTCGATGTCGAGGTCTGGGTGCTGCGCCATGGCCAGGAACCGCGGTTCAAGGTCACCGAGGCGGAGATCGTTTATGTCGCGGTCGATGCCGCCGGGCGGCCGCGCCCCCTGGCAGCCGAGGCCGCGCCGCGTTGAGCCGCTCAGTCGGGCGTTTCGGGCGCCGTCTCCGCCGCGGGTGGCCCGTCCGGCGATGACGGCTCCGGCGATGACGGCTCCGGCGATGACGGCTCCGGCGGGGCTTGGGTGGGCGCCGGCGCATGCGGCAGCCAGCCGGCGGCATGCTCGGCACGCGCCAGCGCCGCGTCGAGTGCGGCCATCGTCGCCGACAGGTCCTCGCTCTGGTCCCGTTGCCAAGCCCGCACCGTCCAGAGCCAGACGGCGAGCAACCCCTTGGCGCGCAGCAGACCGAGCGGTCCCCGCGCCGGGGCACCGGCGGCCTCCAGCAGCCAGCGCATGCTGTTGACGCTGGCAGTCCCCAGCAGCACGGCCAGCCCCGGCTCGAACGGGACCGCGCGCAGCAGCGCCAGAACCCCGGCGCGATGGGCCTGCAGCACGTCGATCCGGCGCATCAGCATGTCGAACAGCCGGTCGCGGACCGAGCCGGCCTCCGCCACCGCTCCGGTCAGCGCCGGCGCATCCGCGTAGCGGCCGAAGCGCAGCAGCAGCACGACGCGATCAGGAAAACGCAGCCGCGCGCGGGCGAGGGACAGACCGGCGTCCTGGGCTGCCCCCGCGAGGCTGAGATGCCGCCAGCCATCGCGGCCGAGTCGCGCGAAGGCCGCGCCGATGAGGGCACGATCGAACTCGCTATCGTTCATGGCACCCTCCTCGCCGGCTGCACCCGACATTCATGACGCCAGCTCGCGCGAGCGCTCGGCGGCCGCGGCGATGGCCCGGGAGACCAGCGCCGGCCAGGCGGCCTCGGCCATCAACACGCCGAGCGCGCGCTCCGTCGTGCCGTTCGGGCTCGTGACGGACTGGCGCAGTGCCGCCGCGTCCTCGCCACTCGCCTCCATCAGCGCTCCGGCGCCGGCGACCGTGCGCCGTGCCAGCAGCCGCGCCAGAGCGGGCTCGAGCCCCTGCTCGACCGCGGCCCGCTCCATGAGTTCGGCGAGCAGGAACACATAGGCCGGGCCACTGCCGGAAACCGCCGTGACAGCGTCGAGATCGCCCTCCGCCTCGACCCAGGCGACGGAACCCACCGCGGCGAGCAGCGCATCGCACAGTGCCCGCCCGGCCGCATCCACGCCAGGTCCGGCGCAGGCGACGCTGACCCCCTGGCCGATCGAAGCCGGGGTATTCGGCATCGCCCGCACCACGGCCGCCGCGCCGCCGAGCAGGTCGCGCATCCCGGCGATCGTCCGGCCCGCCATGATCGAGAGAAACACGGCACGGCCCGCAAACCGGCGGCAGGCTGGCAGTGTCGCAGCCGCAATCTGCGGCTTGACCGCCAGCACCACCGCGCCGGGCGCGAAATCAGCCGGCACGTCGTCGAGGCCGCCATAGACCGCGATCCCAGGCGCCGTGACAGCCGGCAGGGCGGGATCGACCACAGCTGCCCCGGCCAGGCCGCGCGCCCGCCAGCCGGACAGCAACGCTCCGCCCATGCGCCCGCAGCCGAGCAACAAGACCGGCGGCAGGACTGGCGACACGCTCATCGTGCCGCGCTCACGCCTCGCCGACGCAGTCGAGCATCGCCGCCTGCAGCGCGTCGGCCGGCGCCTTGCCACCCCAGAGCACGAACTGGAATGCCGGGAAGAACCGCTCGCACTCGGTAATGGCGATATCCACCATGTCCTCGAGACTCTCAGACGAGGCGCTCCCCGCACCGCGCAGCAGCACGGCATGCCGGAAGACCGGCATGCCATCGTCGCTGTCCATGCTGAAGTGGCCGATCCACAGCCGCTCATTGGCCAGCGCCAGCAGTTCGTACAGGGCGCTGCGCCGACGCTCCGGGACTTTCAGGTCGAACGCGCAGGTGAAGTGCATCGCGCTGATCTCGTGCGACCAGCTGAAATAGAGCCCGTAGTCGCACCATTTGCCCGGCGCCTCGGCGGCCATTTCGGACTCGCTGCGCCGGTCGAAGGCCCAGTCGTTGGCGGCGATGATCTGCTCGACCGTGTCTAGGGGATTGGCGACCCGTTCCGGACTGGAAGCGGTGAGGAGGGTCATGATGGGTCTCCCGTGAAGAGGAAGGCCGTGCGACGGGGCCGTGCGCCGAATCGGAGGCCGGAGCGCAGCCCCACCGCGGCACCCACCCTAATGGGCGGCACCAGGGCGCTGCAAGCCTTGCCGCATCGCAGCATAGAGCCACGCCCCTACGCTCGGAGCTCTCTCTCAGACTTCTGGCGGGGCCTCGTCGGCCGCCGGCTCCAGCCGCGCGACGCGGGCCTCGAGCGCAGTCAGCCGGGTGCGCAAAGCGACCAGCTCGTGCTCGGCCTGCTCCTGCCCGGCGCGCGCGTTGGCGGCCAGCTCGGCCAACGCTTCGATCTCGTCGCGGCGGACGACCTCCAGCCGGCGCAGCGCGTCGTCGATGCGCGCGCGCGCCAGCGCTTCGGCCTCGTCGCGCAGGCCGAGCAGCGCCGAGACGGCGCCCCCCGCGACCCCGGCCAGATCATCGAACAAGCGTGTGCGTTCACTCATTGGCATGTCCTCTCGCGGGGCCCGACCGCGACGCTTTCGCGCCGACAGCGCAGCCCGTATAACCCGCCGCCATGATCCTGATCACCGGCGGCGCCGGATTCATCGGCTCCAACCTTCACGCGGCCTTGGCCGCCCGCGGGCTTGAGGCCGTCGTTGTCGACCGGCTCCGTAGCGACGGCAAGTGGCGCAATCTCGCGAAGCACCCGCCCGATGCCGTCATCGCGCCAGACGATCTGGACGGATTCCTCGCCACCCGCCCGCCGGTAGAGATGGTGTTCCATCTCGGCGCTGTCAGCCAGACCACGGCGCGCGACGGAGATCTCGTCTGGGCCAGCAACGTCGCGCTGTCACAGCGGCTGTGGGAGTGGTGCGCGGCGCATGCGGTGCGCTTCGTCTATGCCTCCTCCGCCGCGACCTACGGCGACGGCGCCGCCGGGTTCGACGACGATTCCTCGCTCGCCTATCTGCGCCGCCTGCGCCCGCACAACCTCTATGGCTGGAGCAAGCTCGCGTTCGACCTCTGGGTCGCCCGCCGCCGCGACGAGCGCGCCCGGCTGCCGCCGCAATGGGCCGGGCTCAAATTCTTCAATGTTTACGGGCCCAACGAGTACCACAAAGGATCGATGATTTCGGTCGTCAAGGTCAAGTACGACGAAGTGGCCGCCGGCGGCGCGCCGCGCCTGTTCCGGTCCGACCGGCCGGGCCTGGCGGACGGGGACCAGCGGCGCGACTTCATCTGGGTCGGCGACGTCGTGGACGTGCTGCTGTGGCTGCTGGACACGCCGTCGGCGCAAGGCCTGTTCAATGTCGGAACCGGCACGGCGCGGACCTATCTCGATCTCGCCCATGCCGTTTGCCGGGCCATGGATCGTCCCGAGACGGTGAGCTTCATCGACGTGCCCGAGGCGCTGCGCGGCCAGTACCAGTCTTTCACCGAGGCGCGCCTCGACCGGCTGCGCGCGGCCGGCTACGGCGCCGCGTTCACCCCGCTCGAAGAGGGCGTGCGCCGCTACATCCAGGACCATCTGCGGGCCGATCCCTACCGATGATCCCGGTCTTGCTGTTCCCCCAGTTCGATCCGGTGCTGGTGCACCTCGGACCGCTGGCGATCCGCTGGTACGCGCTCGCCTATATCGTCGGGCTGGTGCTCGGCTGGCGGCTGCTGCGGCGCCTGGTGCTGGCCCCGCCTTCAGTGGCGACCCAGGAGCAGGTGGACGATTTCCTCACCTGGGCGACGCTCGGCGTCGTCTTCGGCGGGCGGCTCGGCTACGTGCTGTTCTATCAGCCGCTCTATTTCCTGGCGCACCCGCTCGAGATCATCGCCGTCTGGCAGGGTGGGATGAGCTTCCACGGTGGCGCGCTCGGCGTCACCACGGCCGTCATCCTGTTCGCCCGGCGCGAGCGCCTGCCCCTGCTCGGGTTCGCCGACCGATTGGCGGTCTGTGTGCCGATCGGGCTCGGGCTCGGACGGATCGCGAACTTCATCAATGGCGAGCTGTGGGGCCGCCCGGCGCCGGAGTGGCTGCCCTGGGCGATGGTCTTCCCCGCCGCCGGTCCCGTGCCACGCCACCCGAGCCAGCTCTACCAGGCCGGGCTCGAGGGCATCGCGCTCTTCGTCCTGCTCTACGGCCTCTCGCGCAGCACCGGCGTGCGGGCCAGGCCCGGGCTGCTGAGCGGCGCATTCCTCGCCGCCTACGCGGTGGCGCGGATCAGCGGCGAGTTCTTCCGCCAGCCGGACGCCTTCCTCGGCTATCTCTGGGCCGGCGCGACCATGGGCCAGCTGCTGAGCCTGCCAATGCTGGGGGCGGGCCTGGCGCTGATGCTGCGCGCCGCGCGCCGTGCGCCCATGGCAGCCTGATGGACCGGCTCGATCACTTCATGGCGCGGGCCAATGCCTGCTACTACGCCACGCACGATCCCTATTCGGACTTCACGACCGCACCCGAGATCAGCCAGGTCTTCGGCGAACTTCTCGGGCTCTGGGCGGCGGTCGTGTGGGAGCAGATGGCGCGGCCCGTTCCCGTGGTTCTGGCCGAGGCCGGCCCCGGTCGCGGCACGCTGATGGCGGACGCGCTGCGTGCGCTGCGCCAGGCGGCGCCGGATTTCGCCGCGGCATTGCGCCTCGTTCTGATCGAGTCCTCGCCACGGTTGCGGGCGCTGCAGGCCGAACGCCTGCCGGACGCAACCTGGATCGACAACGTCGCGGACCTGCCTCCGTCGCCCTTCATTCTCTTCGCCAACGAGTTCCTCGACGCACTGCCGATCCGCCACTTCGTTCGTCGCGGCACAGGCTGGACGGAGCGCTTCGTCGGGGACGGACGGTTCCATGAGCGTCCAGCCGCCGCCCCACCGAACCTGCCGCCGGCGGCAGAGGGTCAAGTGATCGAGATCGGCGAGGCAGCGCGGTCGGTTGTGACGAGTCTCGCCGCGCGGCTGGTGGCACAGGGTGGTGCCGCGCTGATCGTCGATTATGGCCCAGCGACCGGCGCTGCGGGCGAAAGCCTGCAGGCTTTGCGCGGGCGGCGCCCGGCCGATCCGCTGGCGCAGCCGGGAGAGGCCGATCTCACCGCCCATGTCGATTTTGGCGCCATCACCGCCGCCGCCTGCGCTGCCGGCGCCACGGTCCATGGACCGCTGGCGCAGGGGAAATTTCTCACCCGCCTCGGCCTCTACCCGCGCAGCCACGCCCTGGCGCGCGGCGCCGGACCGGCGCGGGCGGCGGCACTGATCGAGGCGGCGCAGCGGCTGGCCGAGCCCGACCGCATGGGCAGCATGTTCAAGGTGCTCGCCCTGTGCCAGCCGGGTCTGCCCACCCCGCCGGGTTTCGAGCCATGATCGCTCCCGCCGCCCTCACCTGTGCCGATCTGCCGGCGCCGCACGGCTTCTTCACACGCCAGGGCGGTGTTTCGCTCGGGCCCTATGCCAGCCTCAACTGCCGCGTTTCGAGCGCCGACGATCCGGTCGCCGTCCGCGAGAACCGCGCCCGCGCCGCCCGCGCCCTCGGCACCGACGCAGCCAACCTCGTCGGGCTTACGCAGGTGCATGGGATCGAGGTCGCGACGGTGGAGGACCCATGGCCCGCCGGCCGCGGGCCACGGGCCGACGCGCTGGTCTGCCGGGTGCGCGGCGTCGCCCTCGGCATCGTGACCGCTGATTGCGCCCCGGTTCTCTTCGCCGACGCCAGCGCCGGCGTGATCGGAGCCGCCCATGCCGGCTGGCGCGGCGCCGTGGCCGGCGTGCTGGAGGCGACGGTCGCGGCGATGACCGGCCTCGGTGCCGATCCGGGCCGGATCGTCGCCGCGATCGGCCCATGCATCGGCCAGGACTCCTACGAGGTCGGCGCGGATCTCCACGCCGCGGTGCTGGCGGCCGGGGACCAGGGCCAGGCATTTTTTCGCCCCGGGCGTCCGGGGCACTGGCAGTTCGACCTGCCCGGCTACTGCGCGGCGCGACTGGCGCATGCGGGCGTCGGCACGTGGCGGGTCGTCGCCGCCGATACCTGTGCCGAGCCGGAGCGATTCTTCAGCCATCGCCGGCGCACCCTCGCGGGGGGCGGGCCGATCGGCCACCAGATTTCGATCATCACGGGATGAGTGGCATGCGGGATGACATCCTGGTGGGCAGCGCCCTGCTGGGGCTTCTCGCGCTGGGCGGTTGTGCCGCCGCGCCGCAACCATTTGCCGGCCATCCCGGTGCGCTCGGCGGGCGGCTGGCCGCGCCGCCGCCGGCGCGGCTCGACGTGATGGCACCCGCCTCCGACGTGATGGCGGCCCCGGCGGGCGCGGACCTGGCCGCGGCGATCGCGCGCG
>DAIDKZ010000216.1 GCA_027449745.1 Acetobacteraceae bacterium
CGGCGCGGCTATGCTGTTGTCGGGTGGTCGGGGTCCACATCGCGATCTCGTCTGGTGTGTCGCAACCCTGACGAATCACGATTTGCCCCGGCTGCCCAGCCCGACCATGTCATGCCGATATCGTTCCGAGACAGCCTCTAACCCATGTTTCCACCCATCTCAATTTGCCGGATTGTAGCGAGGGACGGCGAATCGTCCAGAGAATAGTTGTAATAAATTCAATTGTTATACGGACATCTGCGAGCAAGAGCGAGCACGAAAATGGCGGATGGGGTGGGATTCGAACCCACGAACCCTTGCGGGTTGGCGGTTTTCAAGACCGCTGCCTTCAGCCGCTCGGCCACCCATCCGCGCTGGCGACGCTGCCGATCAGCGCGGCGTGAGCACCATGATCATCTGCCGGTTCTCCATCCGCGGCATCTGCTCCACCTTGGTCTGGGCATCCAGGTCGGCTCGGATTCGCTCGAGCACCTTCACGCCGAGTTCCTGGTGGGCCATTTCACGACCCCGGAAGCGTAGCGTCACCTTGACTTTGTCGCCCTCAGTGAGGAACGCCTTCATGGCCCGCAACTTAACCTGGTAGTCGTTCTCGTCGATGTTCGGGCGGACCTTGATCTCTTTGATCTCGATGACTTTTTGTTTTTTCTTGGCTTCGTTCTTTTTCTTCTGCTGTTCGTACTTGAACTTGCCATAGTCGAGAATCTTCACGACCGGCGGATCCGCGTTCGGGCTGATCTCGAGCAGATCGAGTCCAACCATATAGGCGCGCTGCAGCGCCTCGCGGGCGCTCATCACGCCGGACATCTCGCCGTCCTGATCGATCAACCGGACTTGGGGAACGCGAATCTCTTCGTTGACGCGTGGGCCGTCGCGGGTCGGGGCCACGGGCTGGGGTGGTCTGGCGATGGGTATTTCTCCTCAGGCTGTTGACGGGAAGTATCACGGCGCCGCGCAATCTGCGACCACAACGTGCAGTTTTGGCGAACTCGCGCGTCCGGATCAAGAACGGCCTTGGTCCGGCGCGGTCACCGTTGCGAGATCGGGCGGCGTCGCCTCGATTGCAAGCCGCCGGCAGGCCTCCTCCAGCGCCAGCACCTCCTGCGCCGCGCCGCCGAGCCGGCGCAGCGCCACGCTCCGCCGCTCCGCCTCCTGTCGTCCCACCACCGCGATCACCGGCACCGCGGCGAGGCTGTGGGTGCGGATCTTCGCGTTGATCTTCTCGGCGCCGAGATCGGTTTCCACCTGCAGCCCGGCCCGGCGCAGGGTCCCCGCCACCTCCTCGGCATAGTCATTGGCGTCCGAGACGATGCTCGCCACTACCACCTGCACCGGTGCGAGCCACAGCGGGAAGCGGCCGGCATGGTTCTCGATCAGGATGCCGAGGAAGCGCTCGAAGCTGCCCAGAACCGCCCGATGCAGCATCACCGGGCGGTGCCGGGCTCCATCCTCGCCGACATATTCGGCGTCCAGCCGCTCGGGAAGGACGAAATCCACCTGCAGCGTGCCGCACTGCCAGTCCCGCCCGATCGCGTCGCGCAGCACGAACTCCAGTTTGGGGCCGTAGAAGGCGCCTTCGCCCGGGTTCAGCGTGTAGGTCACGCCGGCGATGGCGCAGGCCTCCTTCAGCGCCGCCTCGGCGCGGTCCCATACCGCGTCGGAGCCGGCGCGAACCGCGGGTCGATCGGAGAATTTCACCTGGAACTCGGCAAATCCGAAATCCCGGTAGATGGCGCCCAGCAGCTCGACGAAGCGCACCGTCTCGGATGCAACCTGCGCCTCGGTGCAGAAGATATGGGCGTCGTCCTGGGTGAAGGCGCGCACGCGCATGATGCCGTGCAGCGCGCCGGAGGGCTCGTAGCGGTGGCACGACCCGAACTCGGCCATGCGCAAGGGCAGTTCACGGTAGGAGCGCAGCCCCTGGCGGAAAATCTGCACGTGGCACGGGCAGTTCATCGGCTTCAACGCGAGGGTCCGGTCCTCGTCCTCGACCCGCGCCACGAACATGTTCTGGCGGAACTTCTCCCAGTGGCCGGAGGCCTCCCACAGCGCGCGGTCCACGAGTTGCGGCGTGCGCACTTCCTGGTAGCCGGCCGCATCCAGCCGGCGGCGCATATAGGCCTCCACCGCGCGGTAGAGCCGCCATCCCTTGGGGTGCCAGAAGACGCTGCCGACCGCCTCTTCCTGGATATGGAACAGGCCGAGTTCGCGCCCGATGCGTCGATGGTCGCGCCGCTCCGCCTCCGCCAGCATGGTCAGGTAGGCATCGAGCTCCTTCTGGTCGCGCCAGGCGGTGCCGTAAATGCGGCTGAGCATGGCGTTGCGGTGGTCGCCGCGCCAATAGGCGCCGGCCACCTTCATCAGCTTGAACGCGGCCCCGACATCGCCGGTCGACCGCATGTGCGGGCCGCGACAGAGATCGACCCACTCGCCCTGGCGGTAGAGGGTGATCACCTGGTCCTGCGCCAGGTCCTGGATGATCTCGGCCTTGTACTTCTCGCCCCGCTCGGCGAAGAAGCGGATCGCGTCCTCGCGATTCCAGACCTCGCGCACGAAGGCGGCGTCACGCGCTATGATCTCGCGCATCTTGGCCTCGATGGCCGGGAAATCCTCCGGCGTGAACGGCTCGTTGCGGGCGAAATCATAATAGAACCCGTTCTCGATCGACGGGCCGATCGTCACCTGCGTCCCGGGGAACAGCGCCTGCACCGCCTCGGCGAGCACGTGCGCCGCGTCGTGGCGGATCAGCTCCAGCGCCTCGGCGTCCTTGCGGGTGACGAACACCACCGTGGCATCCGCCTCGATGCGGCGGCCCAGATCCGTCAGGACCCCGTCCAGCTTCATCGCCAGCGCGGCGCGGGCGAGGCCGGGACCGATGGCGGCGGCGAGCTCGCTGCCCGTCACCGGCGCATCGAAGCGGCGGACGGACCCGTCGGGCAGGGTGAGGGCGGGCATGGCAGTCTCCGGTTGAGCGCGCGGGCGCTTCTATGGCCTCATGGCAGCGCCGCTTCAACCCGTTCCAGCGGCAGATCGGCCAGATCCGGCACGCGGAGCACGGTGGGCCAGGTCCCGTCCGGCCCGCGCGGGGCGGTCAGCGCAGGGTCTGAGGCGGCGGAGAACAGCACCACCGACGGGCAGCCGATGGCAGCGATCAGGTGCATCGGGCCGGTGTCGTTGCCCACCGCCAGGGTGGCGCCGGCGGCGAGTGCGGCGATGTCGGCGATGGTGGTGCGCCCGGTGAGGTCGCGCGCCGGCGGCGCGGCGGCCCGGATCGCGGCCGCGAGCGGCGCCTCGGCCGCGGTGCCGAGCACTACCGGGATCAGGCCGCGCCCGGCCAGGACCGCGGCCAGCGCACCGAACCGCGGCGCCGGCCAGCGCTTTTCCGGCCGATGTGGTGCCGCGCCGGGGACGAGCAGCGCATACGGTCCGTCAAGACTGAAACCCTCCGGGCCGGCGCCGGCGAGCCAAGCCAGGTCGGGGGACGGAAATTCCCCGATCCCGGCCATTTCGAGCTGCTCGCGCTGGCGCTCCAGCGTGTGCATCCCATCCCGCGCCGGATTGGCGTGCGGCAGCGCGCACCCGGGCGCGATGCCCGACCAGGTTGGCCGGCCGGCGAGGCGGAAATAGCGCGTGGAGCGGGACGAGGTCTGAAGGTCATAGACGAGATCGAAGCCGCGGAGTTGCCGCGCCAGCCGCAGGATCCCGCCGATCTGCCACCAGGCCGGCCTGCGATCGATCAACACGCGGTCGAACCACGGCGCGCGCTCGGCGAGCGGGGCGAAGGGCGCCGTCGTCAGCAGCGTGATGTCGGCGCCTTGGTGGTGCGCACGGATGGCGGCAAAGGCGGCGAAGCTCAGCACGAAATCCCCGAGCGCACCGAGGCGGATGACGAGGATCCTCACCCCAGCAGCTCGCGATAGACCGCCAGGTGCGCGGCCTGCATCGCGGCGATGGAGTATTCGCCACACACCATGGCGCGCGCCCGGGCCCCGAGCGCGGCGCGGGCCGCCGCCGGCAGCGCCAGCGCGGCATCGAGCGCAGCGGCGAGCGCCA
>DAIDKZ010000217.1 GCA_027449745.1 Acetobacteraceae bacterium
CACGGCGCGGAACGCGCCCGGCGGGTCGGCCAACCCGTAGCGCTTGACCAGCGGCGCCGCGGAGGAGCCGAGCCCGGCCAGCAGCCCGGGCAGGGCCGCGTGCAGGCCGGGCGCGGTGAAGGCGGCGGGCGGGACCGGCGCCAGCAGATAGCGGTAGCGGAACAGATGCTCCAGCGCCGCGGGGTCCGGCCCGGTGCTGCCATCGGCGACGAGGCGGAAGGCGCCGGAGGCGGCGAGGCGCGCGGCGAGTTCCCGCGCCAGCCGCGCCAGCTCCGGCTCCGGCGCGCCCTCGAGGCCGATCAGCACCAGCGTCGCCGCCGCGCCCTCGCGCAGCGTGTCCAGCACCAGCCGCTGCGACAGGCTGACGCCCTGCGGCAGCAGGTCCGTCATGTCGGCGCGCAGATCGACGCGGGCGAAAACGCCCACCGCCAGCGCCGCCGCGAGCAGCAGCGCCAGCAGCAGCGGGCGCAGCGCACGGCTCATCGTCTCATCCCGGCCCGCGCCGCCGCTTCACGGCAGCGGCGTGATGCGCATGCGCGCGGTATCGCCATCGGCCTCGATGATGTCGATCCGCTCCGGCTCGGCGCCGTGGCCCTCGACGGCGACGAGGCGCAGCAGCCTGGCCAGCGCCACGCTGCGCGGCGTGAGGCTGAGCCGCCAGGCGCCCTCGTCGCCGGCCAGCGCCACGGCATAGCTGGCGCCGAGCCCGGCGAGGTCCCCGGCCAGCGTGCCGCGCACCGCCTCCACCAGCGCCGCCAGCTCCGGCCGCGCCGCGAGATCGAAGGTCTCGACGTGGCCGTCATGCTCGAAGCGCAGCGTCCCGCCATCGACGAGGAGCCGCTCCGGCGCCGGCGCGGTGGTGATTTTCTCCAGATAGGCCGGGCGGCGATAGACCAGCTCGCCGCGCGCCTCGATCGGGGTGGCCAGCGCCGCCAGGTGCTTCTCCTCGACGAAGCGCGCATGCCGCGCCGGCACCGCCGCCAGGCGCGCCATCAGCGCCTCAAGCGTCCAGCCCGGCGCGGCGCGGGTCGCGGGCGGGATCGGCGCCGAGACGAGGCTCATAAGGATGAGGATCGGGAGCGGCAGGCGGCGCGGTCGCAGCGTCATTGTCCCACACATCGAAAAAATTGAACCAGCTGAACGGGTGCGCGCGGCAGGCGGCTTCCAGCCAGGCAGCATAGCGCGCCACCGCGCCGGCCAGCGCCGCATCGCGCTCCGCCCGCGGCAGCACCAGCGGGTCGGCGAAGGGCTCGAAGCGGAGCGCGTAGTGCCCCCGGCCGAGCCGCACCGCGCGGCAGAGCAGCACCGGGGCGGCGAGCGCGGCGGCCAGCGCCATCGGCCCGGCGGGAAAGGCGGCCGGTGCGCCGAGGAAGGTCACCCGCACCATGCGCTCCGGGCGCGGCGCGCGATCCGCCAGGACGCCGACGAAGCCGCCGGCGGCGATGGTCTCGGCGACGGCGAGCATGCTGCCCGGCCGGCCGATCTCGATCACCGCGGCGGCGAAGGCGGGATCCCGCCGCGCCAGCCAGGCGGTGAGCGGGCCCGGCGGCGGGCGGTGCATCAGCGCCTTCACCGGCACCGGGCAGGCGCGGGTGGCGAGCAGGCGCAGCGCCTCGAAACTGCCGAGATGGGCGCCGAGCAGCAGCGCCCCGCGCCCTTCGTCGACGAGGCGCTGGAGATGCTCGACGCCCTCGCAATCGAGCCGGAAATGCCCGGCGCGGCCGGTGGCGAACAGCAGCCGGTCGAACTGCACCGCGGCGAAGGCGTGGACATGGCGGAACAGGTCGGCCAGCCGCGCCTCGCGCCCGAGGACGCGGGCGAGATAGGCGCGCGAGGCGGCCCGCGCCGGCCCCCCGGTGGCGAGGAAATAGAGCGTGATCGGCACCAGCAGCGCGCGCCCGAGCCCCTCGCCCAGCCGCAGCGTCAGCCAGGCCATCAGCGCCACCAGCGCCGCGCTCCCCCGCTCCGGCCGGCGTGTCCAGGCGATGGACATGCTAGTGGTCGGAGGCGGGCGCCCCGAAGCGGGCGGTGCCGCTGAGGGCCAGCGCGGGGCCGACATGGGCGGCGAAAGCGAGCCCGCCGGCCGTCGCGCTCGCGCGCACGCTCACCACCTCGCCGGGCGCCACCGGGCGGCGGAATTTCACGCCCTCGAGCGCGGCGAGCGCGGCATCGCCCCCGGCCAGGGCGGCGAGGGCGGCGATGGTCTCGGCCAGCAGCACCGCGCCCGGCACCAGCGGCCGGCCGGGGAAATGCCCGTCCAGGCACGGATCGTCCGCGGCGATGGCGAATTCGGCGATCACGGATTGGGCAGGCGGGTGCATCAGCCCCGTCCAGGGCTCTCGGCCAGTCCGGGTTCGGCGCGCGCGAGCCCGGCCAGCGCCGCGCGCGGCAGCTTGCCCACCGCGTTGCGCGGCAGCCGATCCAGCTTGATGATCCGCCGCGGCATGAAGGTCGGGTCGATGCAGAGGCGGAGCGCGGCGCGGATCTCGGCGGCGCTGCGCTCGGGAGCGACGACGAAGGCGGACAGGCGGGCCTGCGGCCGTGCCTCGAGATCCTCCGGGACGACGAACACCCCGTCGATCACCCCCTCGATCCCGGTCAGGGCCTGGTTCAACGCCGCCAGCGAGACCCGTTTGCCGGCGCGCTTCACCACGTCCTCGCGGCGGCCGAGCAGGCGGAAGCGGGTGGGGCCGACCAGCTCGACCAGATCCGCGATCACGCCCGGCGCCGCGCCCGGCGCGTGGACACCGATGCCCTCGGCGCGCGGTTCCAGGCGGATGTCGTCATAGACCTGCCAGGGCTCGTCGGCCCCGGCGCGGCGGGTGGCGATGGCGCCGATCTCGGTGGCGCCGAAAATCTCGAACACCGGCGCGGCGAAGGCGCGCTCGGCGGCCTCAGCGGCGGCGGCCTCCAGCGGCGCGGTGGCGGAGATGATGCCGGCGAGCGGCGGCAGGCCAGGGCGGGCGGCGAGCAGGGCGCGCAGGTGCAGCGGCGTCGTCACCAGCCAGCGCGGCGCCGGCATGGCGGCGAGCGCGGCGGCGATGTCCGCGGGATAGAGGGTCTCGCCGCAGAAGCTTGCCACCGGCGCGTGGAAGGCGATCAGCAGCGTGCTCTCGAACCCGTACATGTGCTGCGAGGGCACCGTGCCGACGATACTCGCCGGCGCGCTGGCCGCCGGCTCCGTCGCCAGCGCGAAGCGCCGCGCCGCCGTGAGTGAGCGGGCGAGCAGGCCGCCCCAGCTCTTCTCGTGCGCGACCGCATCGCCGGTGGTGCCGGAGGTGAGCACGATGGCGGCGCGACGGGCCGACGGGATCATCGGCATCGCGCCGCCTTGGGCGGCGCCGGCGGCCAGCGACCAGTCCGGCGGTGAGAGCCGGTGCAGCGGCAGCGGGCCGCCGGCCAGCGTGTGGGCGGCGAACCCGTCCGGCTCGACCAGCGCATAGGCGCCGGGGAAGCGCGCCGGCAGCTCTGCCAGCTCGCGCGCCGTCGGCACGCCCGCAAGGATGCTCGCCTGCCCGCGCAGCAGCGCGGCGGCGAAACCGAGCGCGACATGCAGCCGGTCGCGGCAGAGATTGACCACCGAAGGCGCCGCCGGCAGGGACTCGGCGAGCCGCATGGCAGCGGCGAGGAACGCGTCGGCGCTGATGGCGAGGCCGGGGCGGCGGAACAGCACCGCCTCGCCCCGGCGCAGCAGCAGCGGCGCTGCCGGCTCAGACGGGGCGCGCATGGCGCTCCCTAGCTTGAGCTTGCGAGCTGCTCGGCGATATAGGCGGAGAGGGCGGAGAGCGAGGCGAAAATCTCGCCGTTGCGCTCGTCGTCGGCGCGCAGTTCCAGCCCGTAGGCGCGTGAGATCGCCAGCGCGAGTTCGAGCGCGTCGATGGAATCGAGACCGAGCTCACCACCGAACAAGGGCGCATCCGGATCAATCTCCTCGGGCGCGATTTCGAGATGCAGCGTCTCGACCAAGAGGCGGGCAAGCGCCGCCGCGTCGTGCGCCGCCGTTCCCCGTCGCGTCTCAGTTGCCTCTGCCCCCAACGATCTCGCCCCCAAACGGCTGCACCGGTTCCCTGCTCGCCCCGTGGGCCCAGCTCATGGGCCGACCCCGTGGCTTGGCATCGCGGCCGGATGCGCGAAACTACCAACCTTGCCCCCCCGTCGCAACCAGCCGGACGGTCCCGCGCCCGATGCCTCCGCGTCCGATGCCCACCCGCCCGATCAGCTTCACCATCGACGTCGAGGACCACCGCGACGGGCTGGCGGGGCCGTCGCGCTACCAGGCGGCGACCCGGCGGCTCGCCGATTTTCTCGCCGCGCACGGCATCCGCGGCACGTTCTTCGTGGTCGGCGACCTCGCCGGGGAAGCCGCCGGCCTGATCCGCGCGCTCGCCGAAGCGGGCCACGAGATCGGCTGCCACGGCGCGCATCACCGCCCGCTCACCGCCGAGAACCCGGCGCGGCTGGCGGCGGCGCTGACGGCGGCGCGGGCGCGGCTGGAACAGGCCGCCGGCCGGCCGGTGACGGGGTTCCGCGCGCCCTATCTCTCCCTCACCCCCGCCAGCCGCTGGGCGGTCGGCGCCCTGGCCGAGGCCGGGTTCGCCTACTCCTCCAGCGTGCTGCCCGGCCGCGGCCCGGGCCACGGCTTCCCCGGCGCGCCGCGCGCGCCGTTCCTCTGGCCCGAAGGGCTGCTGGAAATCCCCTGCCCGGTGCTGCGGTTCGGCCGGTTCGCCCTGCCGGTGCTCGGCGGCACCACGATGCGCTACCTCGCGCCGTGGGATTTCGCCTGGATGCGCCGCGTCGTGGCACGCCAGGCCGAAACGCAGGCGCTGTGGACCTATTGCCACCCGTACGATGTCGATACCGAAGAACCCTTCACCCGCCTGCCCGGCCTCTCGCTCGCCAGCAGCGTCGCACTCAGGGCCAATCGCGGCGCGACGCTGCGGCGCTGGCGCGCGCTCGCGCAGAACCCCGCGCCCCCGCTGGCCGAGCGGGCGGCGACGCTGCGCGCGGCGGC
>DAIDKZ010000218.1 GCA_027449745.1 Acetobacteraceae bacterium
AGCGGGCTCCACAGGGGCGCGGCGCCGGCCCACCCCGGCAGCGCAAGCGGCGCCGTCGCGGCGGCCGGGGCGGCGGTTTCCGGTGTGGCCGTCTGGGGGCTGCTCTGGCGCAGGATCGTGCCGCCCCAGGGCAGGGGTGCCGGCAGCGCGGCGGCGCCGAGCCGGGCGAAGCCTTGGCTGACGAGTTCGTACCAGCATTCCTGTGGCACCGCCCTGCGGGGCTGCCAGCCGCAGACGACCAGCCGATCCTCGGCGCGGGTCAGTGCGACATAGAGCAGGCGGTTATGCTCCTGGCGCTGTGCCTGGCGAACGGTCTGGAGCCGGCGGGCGAAGCCCTCGCTGCGGAACTCCTTGCGCGGCGCCCACAGGGGCAGCGTCACGCCCGGCCCGGCGGCATCCTCGGCCCAGACCAGCGGCGGCGGGGTGGGCGGCAGGGCGGTGGTGTCGGGCAGAATGACCAGCGGCGCCTGCAAGCCCTTGGCACCATGCACCGTCATCACCCGCACGGCATGTCCGGCGCCTTCGGATTCGCGCTTCACCTCCGCACCCGAGGCGCGCAGCCAATGGACGAAGCCCTGCAGCGACGGCGTGTGCAGTCGGGCGTAGGCGAGCGCGGCGCCGAGCAGCTCGTCGATCGGCTCGGCCGCCTCCGGCCCGAGCCGGCCGAGCAGCCGAGCCCGCCCGCCGAGCCGGCCGAGCGCCTCGGCCAGCAGCTCATGCGGCGCGGCATAGTCCACGCGCGCCAACAGGGCGGCGAAGAAGTCCCACGCCGCATGCCACTCGGCCCGTTCGGGGGCGCGCGCGCGCAGGCTCTGCCACAGCGGCGTGGCGCGCCCGACGGCGAGCTCCATCAGGCTGGCATCGTCGAGCCCGCCGAGCGGGCTGGTGAGCAGGCAGGCGAAGGCGAGGTCGTCCTCGGGCAGCAGCAGCGCGTCGCACAGCGTGAGCAGATCGGCCGCGGCGGGCTGGTCGGTGAGCACCAGCCGGTCGAGCCCGGCCACCGGCACCCCGCGCGCCTTCAGCGCCCGCACCAGCGCGTTGGCAAAGGCGCCGCGGCGGCGCACCAGAACCAGCACGTCGCCCGGGGCCAGCGCCCGGCCACGGCTTTCCAGGGCGACGTCGCCCCTCACCTCGTCGCCGATCCAGCCGGCGAGCGCATCGGCCAGCCGCTGCGGCGCGCTGACCTCGCGCGCGTAGGTCTCGGGCAGCGTCCAGGGACCCGGATCGGCGGCCTGCTCCGGCGGCGCGAGCGGCCAGAGCTCGACGCTGCCGGCGTGGGCGGCGCGGTCGGCGTAGTGGCGCAGGGTCCGGCCGGGGGCGAGCACCCCGTCGGCGGCGTTCGCGGCGGCGAAGACGGCGTCCACCAACTCCAGAACCGGGGCGGTCGACCGGAAGGAGACATCCAGCGTCACCTCCCGCCAACTCTCGCCGGCGTCCTCGACCCGGCGGCGGAGCCGGGCGGCCCAGTCGTCGAACCCGGCCGGATCCGCGCCCTGAAACGAATAGATCGACTGCTTGCGGTCGCCGACGGCGAAGACCGTGCGCCGCCCGGCCCGCGCGCCGTCGCCGGCGAAGAACTCGCTGCTCAGCGCGTCGGCGATGCGCCACTGCGCCGGGGCGGTGTCTTGCATCTCGTCGATCAAGAGATGGTCCAGTCCGCCATCGAGCTTGAACAGGACCCAGGCGGCGCCGGGATCCACGAGCAGACGCGAACTGCGGCCGATGAGGTCGTCGAAATCGAGCAGCCCGTCGTCGGACTTCCCGCTCTCGTAGGCACGGATCGCCGGCAACGCCAGGGCGAGGAGCGCGGCGGTCGCGGCGGCGGCGGCGGCGGCACGCGCCTGGTCGAGCACGGCGGCGATGCGGTCCTGCTCGGCCACCAGCGCCTCCAGCAGGTGCGGTTCGGCGGCGTTCAGCGCCGCGTTGACCAGCCGGCTCGCCGCACGCGGCTCGCCGGCGCCAGTCAGGAACAGCCCGACCCACTCGGCCCAGCATCGCACCCGCTCGTCCGGCGGGCGCGCCAGCCAGGCCAGCATCGTTCGCCCGCGCTCGGCGACCGCGGCGCTGCCGGCGATGGCGAGGCGGGCGGCGACCGTGCCCAGCGCCGCCTCCCCCGGCCAGCGCACCGCATCGGACAGGATCGAATCCGCATCCGTCGTCGTAACGCCGAGAACGCGGGTGATCGCCTGCTCGCGCGCCGCCGGGTCGAGCGCCTGCAGCCCGGCGAGCCCGTCCGGAGCGTTGCGCAGCATCGCCACCAGGGCGCCGAACTCCTTCGCCTTGACCAGGCCGGCGAGGCAGGCGACCGCGCCCGCCGCCGGCTCGGCCGCGGCGAGCGCACTCTCCCACGCGGCGTGCAGGCGCGGCGCCGCGTCGGCCGCTTCCAGCGTCTCGAAGTGCGGCGTGAGCTGCGCCTCCAGCGGGAAACGGCGCAACAGGGACTGGCAGAAGGCATGGATGGTGCCAATGCGCATGCCGCCCGGCAGATCGAGCACGCGCGCGAACAGCGCCCGCGCCGCCACCCGCTGCTCGGCCGCCGGCGGAACGCCGAGCCGGCGAAGCTCGGTATCGAGCGCCGTGTCCTCCGCGGTCGCCCAGTCGCCGAGCCGACGCTGCAGGCGCAGCGCCATCTCCGCCGCCGCCGCCTTGGTGAAGGTCAGGCAGAGAATCCGCTCGGGCGCCGCGCCGGCAAGCAGCAGGCGCAGCACGCGGTCGGTCAGCAGCTTGGTCTTGCCCGACCCGGCCGAGGCGGCGACGAAGGCCGAGACCGCCGGATCGGAAGCCTGAAGCTGCTCGGCCTCGGCGCGGCCCCGGGCCGAAAGCTCACTCATCCCGAAAGCCCGCTCATTCACTCCTCCTCCTCGGCGCCTGCCCACTCCGCGACCCGGGCGAGCTGGTCATAGTCGGACCGGAACGGCACCCGGCCGGGCACCGGCTGGGCCAGGTAGGCCTGCTCCGCGCGGGCGAAGCGCGCGATCAGGTCCAGCAGCCCCTGGCGGGCCACGGCGACCTCGCGCACCAGCTCCGGCCCATCGGCGCCGAGCGGCGCGAGCTCCTCGCCCGGCTCGACGCCGCCGGAGAGGCGCCAATAGAGCAGGCCGCGCGGGTCGGCGACGAACTCGGGGCCGAAGGCGCCATCCTGCGCCATGGCCGCGAGCAGCGGCAGTTGCGGTGCCAGCCCGTGGCGCACCAGCTTCGGGTCCGGCGCGGTGCCGGTCTTGTAGTCGATGACGACGATCCGGCCGTCGGCGTAGCGCTCGATGCGGTCGGCGCGCCCGCGCACCGTCAGGCCGGGCAGCTCCCAGGAGCCGGCACGTTCGCCGGCGAGCGCCACCGGCACGCCACTCTGCGCCCGCCGCGCCCGCTCGCGCTGGGCGACCCAGGCGGCGATGCGCGCCAGGCGTGGGCGCAGCCAGGCCGTGAGCGCCGGCCGCAGCCGGGCCTTCGCCAAGGCCACCTCCAACGCTTCGCCGAGCCCCGCCGCCGCGTCCGCCGGCCAGACCGTGCCGACGGCCTCCAGGTACCGATGCAGCCCTTCGTGAACCAGGATGCCGTAGTCGACATCGTCGATCGCCTCCTCGATCGGCGCCAGCGGCTCCAGCCGCAGCACGTGGCGGGCGTGGATCGCGTAGGGGTCCCGCAGCCAGGTCTCGATCTCGGTCACCCGCAGCCGGCGCGGCCGCAGCGCGAGCGGCGGGCACGGATGCGGCGGCGTGGCCGGCCGCGCCGGGCCATCGGGCAGATCGAGCGCGCGCGCCCAGGATGCGGCCGGGTGCTCGGCCAGTTGCAGCCCGCGCCCGCGCAGCAGGGCTTCGAGCCGCACCAGCCAGCGCGCCGGCACCGCCGGTGCCCCCTCGCGCCGGCGCGGGCAGGAGAGCACCACGTCGCGCGCGGCGTTGGCGGCGCCGAGGAAGTCGCGCGCGCTCTGGCCGACCATCGCCTCCGGGCTTGCCAGCCCGACCGCCTCGCGCATCGGCCGGCTCAGCCATGGGCCGGGGTCGCTGGCCGGCGGCCAGACGCCCTCGGCCAGGCCGCCCAGCACCGCCAACCCGGCCGCCTGCAGCCGCGCCTCGAGCAGGCCCCAGATGACCACGCGCGGATGCTCGGCCCCGCCGCGCCCGCGCAGGGCGCGCCGCGAGCGCACGACGGCACCCTCCAGCATGGCGCGCAGCAGCCCGGGCAGCACCGCGGGCGGCTGGTCCGGGAGTGAGGCCGCCGCCTCCAGCATGTCGCCGAGATGGGTGGCCAGGGCCTCGCCCTCCTCCAGCGCCCAGAGCCGCGCGACGCCGGGTTCCGCATCGCTGGCGGCGAGCGCCTCGGCACTCTCGATCGCCGCGGCCAGCAGATCGGGAACGGCGACGCTGAGGCCGGCAGCGACGCGCAGCAGCGGCGCCAGGCCGCGTTCGAGCCGGTCGAGCAGATCACCGGCCGCCACGGCGCCCTCTGCCTCCGCCAACCGCTCGCGCAACCCGGTCAGGCCCGGCCGCGGGGCAGGGCCGCGCAGGCAGGCGCGTTCCAGCGACCGCGCCGCCTCGCGGGCCCGGGCCGGGGCCAGTCCGGCGGCCAGCAGCGGGTGCTTGAGCAGGGCCAGCAGCGGCAGCGGCGCGAGATCGGCCGCCACCGCCTCGGCCAGCAGGCGCAGGAAGACGCCGGGCGGGGTTTCGCCCAGCGCCTCGCCGGCGCTGTCGTCCGCGATCACGCCGAAGCGGAGCAGTTCGGCCGAAACGCGCCGCGCCAGGGCACGGTCCGGCGTGATCAGCGCCGCCAGCCCGGCGCCCGGGCGCTCCAGCGCCTCGCGCAGGATGAGCGCGATCGCGACCGCCTCCTCCTGCTCGTCGGCCGGGGCGAGACGGCTCAGCCCGGCCAGGTCCTCGTCCGCCGGAAGCTGCCAGGCGGAGAGCGCGCCGGCGGGCAGCAGTGCCCGGCGCAGCGTCGCCGCGCGGCCCGGCGGCGCTGCGGCGATCACGGGGTCGGGCCAGGGTCGCGGCGGCCCGGCATCGAGCTGGCCGAGCAGCCGGCGCGTCGCCGCCTCGGGGTGGGAGTCCGGCAGCGCCTCGCCGGCCGGCAGCTCCGCATCGGGCTCGGGGATGATCACGCGCCCCTGGGGCATGGCGGCGATGGCGGCGAGCAGCCGGGCCAGCGCCGGCTCGGCGGCGGAGAAGCCGGCGGCCCAGAGCGGCATCGGCGGCGGCGCGGTGCGCCAGGTCTCGGCCTCGGCGTCGATCAGCGCGGTCTGGCGCGCCACCGGATTGGCGAGCCCCGCTTCGGCCAGCCAGTGCGGCCAGGCTTCGGTGACGATGCGCAGAAAGTCGAGCGTGAGCTGCCAGTGCACGGCGTGCTCGCCGGCAACGGCATGCGGCAGCGCGGCGGCGAGATCGACGCCGGCATGCTCGGCTTCGTCCATCAGCGCCGCGAGCTCGACCGCCAGCCGCCAAGCGCCGTCGGCCCGCCGCGGGCCGCCGAAATGCGGCGGCAGGCCGAGGATGAGCCGGGCGAGAACCGCAGTGCGCCGCGCCTGGGGCACCGCCGGCGGCAGATCGAGCGCGACGGCCGAGGCGAGCTGCGGCAGGGTCAGTCCGGCCTCGTCGATCGCGCCGATCGCGGTGATGCGCGGCAGGATCATCGCCCGCCCGCTGCCGAGGCGCAGGAACTGTTCGGCCAGAGCGCGCGCGGCACGCCGCGTCGGCAGCAGGATCAGCCCCTGGCCGGGATCGCCGGCGCCGACCGTGGCCAGCCAGCCCGCCGCCAGCGTCTCGAGAAACGACGCGTGCGGTGGGATGGCGAGGAGGCTCAGCGGCTCTCTCCGGTCTGGCCCCAGTGCAGCCGCGTCTCGGCCTCGGTGAGGTCGGCGGGCGTCGAAAGATGGAACCAGAGCCCGTCATGGACCAGCGCGGTCAGGCGCGCGGTAGCGATCGCCCGGTCCCACAGCCGGTTCATGCTGAACACGGGCGCGGGCGCGGCGTCGAACAGGGTCGGCGCCAGCAGCTGCACGCCGGCGAAGACATAGGGCGCGACCTCGCGCTCGCGCCGCCGCCGCACCCTGCCCTCGGAATCGATGGCGAAATCGCCGAACCCGACATCGGCCTGGACATGGGCGGTGCGGTGGACGAGCAGCAACGCGTCGTATCGGCCGGAATCGAACGAAGCCGCCAGCCGGGCCAGGGCCGGGCGCGGGCCATCGAGCCAGAAGGCGTCGCCGTTGACGACGAAAAACGGCGCGGTGCCGAGATGCCCGGCTTCGAGCGCCGCCCGTACCGCGCCGCCGGTGTCGAGCAGGTCCGGCTCATGCTGCACCACCACCGTGGGCCCACCCCGGCGCGCCGCGAGATGGGCCTCCATGCGCGGCGCCTGCCAGTGGGTGTTGACGACGATGCGCTCCACCCCGGCCGCTTCGAGCCGGTCGATCGCATGGTCGAGCAGGGTGCGTCCGCCGAGCGGCAGCAGCGGCTTCGGCAGCGCGGCGGTGAGCGGGCGCATCCGGGTGCCCAGGCCGGCGGCGAGCAGCATGGCGGTGCGGATCGTCATGCCGCCAGCCACGCCGGGTTGCCGCGCCGTTCCAGCGGCACGAAACGGTCGAGGAACTCAGCCAGCGGCGCGGCCTCGGGCCGGGCGAGCGCGGCTTCCAGCAGCCGCCAGGTGCGCGGGCCGTGGGCGAGATAGGCCGCCTTGCCATCACGCCGCGCCAGCCGCACCCACAGCCCGGCGACGCGCAGATGGCGCTGGGCGGCGCAGACCACGCAGGCGGCGCGGAAGGTGCCCGCATCGAGCCCCGGGCGCCGCCCCAGGTAGCGGACGATGGCGCGCTCGACGAATCCGCGCGGCAGATCTCGCCGCGCGTCCTCGACCAGCGAGACCAGGTCGTAGGCGGGATGGCCCAGCGCGGCGTCCTGGAAGTCGATCAGCCCGACGCGGCCCACGCCCGTGCGCTCCGGCAGCCAGAACAGGTTGCCGGCGAAGAAGTCGCGGTGCACGAACCCGGCCGGCCCCGCGGCCAGCGGCGCGAGCATGGAAGCCAGCGCGGCGGCGAAGCCGGCGCGAACGGCCGGCGAGGGTGCGCCGCCGAGCGCCTCCGGCCACCACCAATCGAGAAAGGTCGCCGCCGCCGCGGCGCTCATCGCCGCGCCATCCCAGCGCGGCAGGCCGGACGGCGGGGCGGCCTCATGCAGGACGGCAAGGGCGTCGATGGCGGCATCATAGAGCTCGGTCGCGTTCGCCTCGTCCAGAACCGCCGCATACAGCCCGTCGCCAAGATCCTCGATCAGCACCAGCCCGGCCTCGGCATCGGCGGCGAGCACCACCGGGGCGGACAGGCCGAGGCGGGCGATATGGAAGGCGACGCGAAGGAACGGACGCACATCCTCGCGCTCGGGCGGTGCGTCCATCAGCACCGCCGGGCGCGGGCCGCCGCTGAGGCGGAGATAGCGCCGGAAGCTCGCATCCTCGGCGAGCGGGGCGGCGCGCGCGGCGCCGAAGCCGGCTGCGGCGAGAAAGGTGGCGATGGAAGCGTCGCGCACGGGCTCGAGTCGGGTCATGCCAGGCGCTCCAGCCGTCCAGGCCAGCCAGTGAGGCCAGCCTCGCGCGCGCCCTCGCCGCGCGGCGCCAGCGCCACGACGAGCGCATCGGCCGGACGCAGCGCCCCGAGACGGTCCGGCCATTCAACCAGCACCGTGTCGCCCCGCGCCTCCTGCCAGCCGAGCTCGGCCAGCCCGGCAGAGCCCTCCAGCCGCCAGAGGTCGAAATGATGCACCGGGCCGATCGGCGTGTCGTAGCTCTGCAGCAGGGCGAAGCTCGGGCTCGGCACCTCCAGGCCCGGATCGGCGGTGAGCGCGCGCAGCAGTGCGCGGGCAAATGCGGTCTTGCCGGCGCCGAGCGGCCCTTCGAGCAGCACGGCATCGCCCGGACGCAGCAAGGCAGCGACGCGGCCGGCGAACGCCTCGGTCGCCGCCAGATCGGGCAGGGTGCGGCGGAGCGTGGGCAGAATCGCGGACATCCCCGGCATTTTGCCGGCGGGGCCCGCCGCCGGCAACCACGCCGTCCCGGGTGTGCCATGGGCCATCAGTCGGTCGGCAGCACGCGGGCGAAATAGTGACCCTCAGCGGCGGGCACGAAGCTCGGCTTCAGCCGGCCCCAGATGGTGAGAAGCCCGCCCGGCTCCTTGACCAGCGAGAACAGCACCGCGCCCGGCGCGAGCGGCGGCAGCCCAATCGCCTCGTTGCCCGCCGCCACGCCGGCATAGCGGACATCGACGCCCGACTCCTCCCGCGCCGTGAGCGTGCAGACCAGCCTTGCATCGGTCTGGTAGCCCTGGGCCGACACCTCGCAACCGCGCCCGACGGTGAGGGTGAAAGCGAGCGTGATCGGGCTGCCGGTCGCCCCGGTACCGCCGCCATCGAACCCCGCCCGGCCCTGATAGGCGTAGGTGCCGGTCCACGCTTCGAGGCCGCCGCCCAGCAGCGGCACCAGGGACGCGGCGAGCAGCGTCCCGCGCAGCATCAGGCGATGCGCGCCAGCGCCGCGCCGAGCCGGACGACCTCGTGCTCGGCCGCCGCCAGGCGGTCGCGGTTATCCGTGACCACCTCCTCCGGCGCGCGGCTGACGAAATCGGCGTTGTCCAGCTTGCGGCGGATCTTCTCCGCTTCCCCGGCCGCCTTGTCGCGCTCGCGCGCCAGGCGCGTGCGCTCGGCGCTGAGATCGATCAGCCCGGCCAGCGGCAGCACCAGGGTCGCTTCGTCCACCACCGCCTGCGCCGACCCCGCAGGCAGCGGGCCCGAGAGCGGTTCGACCGTCTCGACCCGGGCGAGGCGCCGGATCTGCTCGGCCCAACGCGCGGCGCGCGCCAGCGTCTCAGCCCGCGCCTCGCGCAGCAGCACCGGGGCGAGGGTCGCCGGCGGCACGTTCATCTCGCTGCGCACGGTGCGGATTTCGGCGATGAAGCGGACCAGCCAGGACAATTCCGTGCGCGCCGCATCGGCATCGCTCACGGCAACCGGCCGTGGCCAGTCGGCGCCGATCAGGCTGCATCGCGGGCCATAGCCGAAATGGTCCCACAACGTCTCGGTCACGAACGGCATCGCCGGGTGCAGCAGGCGGAGAATGACGCCCAGGACGTGTGCGGCGACCGCGCGCAGTTCCGGCGCCGTCGCTTCATCGGCCAGCGCCGGCTTGGCGAGCTCGAGGAACCAGTCGCAGAACACGTTCCAGGTGAAGCGGTAGCCGGCCTGCGCATATTCGTCGAACCGGTACGCCTCCAGCGCCGCCGTCGCCTCGCCGATCGCGGCGTTGGCGGCATCGAGAATCCAGCGCGAGAGCACGTGCTGCGCGGTCGCCGGATCGAAATCCGGCACCGGCGCGACGCCGTTCATTTCGCAGAACCGCGCCGCGTTCCACAGCTTGGTGACGAAGCTGCGATGGCTCTGCACGATCGCCGGGCCGAGCTTGATGTCGCGTCCCGGCCCGGTCAGCGAGCAGATGGCGAAGCGCAGCGCGTCGGCCCCGTATTCGTCGATCAGCGCCAGCGGGTCGATGACGTTGCCTTTGGATTTCGACATTTTCTGGCCGCGCTCGTCGCGCACCAGCCCGTGGATGTAGACGGCGCGGAACGGCACCGCGCCCATCATGTGGATGCCGAGCATCATCATCCGCGCGACCCAGAAGAAGATGATGTCGAAGCCCGTCACCAGCACGTCGGTCGGGTAATAGCGGTCCAGCTCGGGCGTCGCGTCCGGCCAACCAAGGGTCGAGAACGGCCACAGGCCGGAGGAGAACCAGGTATCGAGCACATCCTCGTCGCGGCTCAGCGCGGCGTCGCGGCCATAATGGGCGCGCGCCTGATCGGCCGCCTCGGCCTCGGTCTCGGCGACGAACACCGCCCCGTCCGGCCCGTACCAGGCCGGGATGCGATGCCCCCACCAGAGCTGGCGGGAGATGCACCAGGGCTGGATGTCGCGCAGCCAGGCGAAGAAGGTGTTCTCCCACTGCTTCGGCACGAACGTGGTCTCGCCGCGCTCCACCGCCGCGATCGCGGGCTTCGCCAGCTCGGCGGCGTTGCAGTACCACTGCACGGTGAGCAGCGGCTCGATCGGCACGCCGGAACGGTCGCCGTGCGGCACCTGATGCGTGTGCGGCACGATCGTCTCGATCAGCTCCAGCCGCTCCAGCGCAGCGACGACGCGCTTGCGCGCCTCGAACCGGTCGAGCCCGGCCAGTGTGTGGACGAGATCCGGCGCGGCGATGCCGGGCACGGGCAGGAGATCGGCGGCGATCTCGGCGAGATCGATCCGGCCCTCGCGGTCGATCACCGAGGGCATCGCCAGATCGTGCCGCCGGCCGACCTCGAAATCGTTGAAGTCGTGCGCAGGGGTGATCTTGACCGCGCCGGTGCCCTTTTCGGGATCGGAGTATTCATCGGCGATGATCGGAATGCGCCGGCCCACCAGCGGCAGGATCGCGTGCCGGCCGCGCAGGTCCGCATAGCGCGCATCCGCCGGATGCACGGCGACCGCGACATCGCCCAGCATCGTCTCCGGCCGCGTCGTCGCCACGTTGATGAACCGCCCCGGCGCGCCGTCGATCGGGTAGCTTATGTGCCAGAGATGGCCGGCGACCTCGCGGCTTTCCACTTCGAGGTCGGAAATCGCCGACTGGAATTTCGGATCCCAGTTCACCAGCCGGCGGTCGCGATAGATCAGCCCCTGGCGGTAGAGCGTGACGAACACCTTGCGGACGGCGGCGGAAAGCCCCTCGTCCATGGTGAAGCGCTCGCGCTGCCAGTCCAGCGAGGCGCCGAGGCGGCGCAGCTGGCGCGTGATGGCGCCGCCCGATTCCGCCTTCCAGCGCCAGACCCGTTCGAGAAACGCCTCGCGCCCGAGCGCGCGCCGCTCCGTCCCCTCGCTGGCCAGCAGCCGCTCGACCACCATCTGCGTCGCGATGCCGGCATGGTCGGTGCCCGGCTGCCAGAGCGCGTCGCGCCCCTGCATGCGGCGGAAGCGGATCAGCGCGTCCTGCAGCGTGAAGGTCAGCGCGTGGCCCATGTGCAGGCTGCCGGTGACGTTCGGCGGCGGGATCATGATGGTGAAGGGCGGCTTGCCCGAGTCCGGCCGGGCGGCGAAGGCGCCGGCGTCCTCCCAGCCCTGGTAGAGCGCCTGTTCAGTCTCGGCCGGAGAGAAATTCTTGCTCAGCATGGCTCACGCTCGTAGGCGCGCCGCTCGGGGCGGGCGCGTGGGGTCGACGCCGGCCCGCGCGGCGACGGGTCGGAGGCGGCAGGTCAGGACAGGGCGCGGCCGACGACGCGCTGGATTTCCGCCTGCACCAGCCGCTCGACGAGCGGTGGCAGGTTGGTGTCCAGCCACAGCTTGAGCGCCGGGCGGATTTCCTCGCGCACCAGATCCTCGATGGTCGGCCCGCCGCGATGGACCTGCGTGGCCCGCTCCGAGGCGATGGTGCGGACCAGATTGACGATGGAGGAGGCGGCGACCTCGGTCGTGGCCTGCTCCATCAGCCCGTCCTCGGGCTGATGCACGACGGCCGGCGCGACCGGAGCGGCCAAAGGGGAGACCGACGGCGCGGGCGCCGCGACGACCGGCGGCGGCGGGGCAGTGCGGATGGGTGGAGCTTCCGGCATTTCGGGGTGAGGCGGAGCCGGGTCCGCGATCATCATCGAGGCGTCGAGGTCCAGGACATCGTCCGCGGGAGGCTCGACCGGAGCGGCGGGACTGGCGACGGCGGGCGCGGCCGAGGCGGCGGTTTCGGGCGCCGGCTCCTCTTCGCTCAGGATGCGCCGGATCGAGGCGAGGATGTCCTCCATCGACGGATCCTGGCCCTCGGCCGGGTTCGGGGTCGGGGAGCCGGGGGGGGTTGGGCTGCTCATGTCCGGGCCTTCCTCATCGCACGCCGGCTCTAGCGCGCCGGCTGGTCAGTGGCATAGTCCCCGGCGCCGAACCAACGGTTACTGACCGCCTGATAATACGCATTTTCATCATAGAGCGGCACCGGCAGGGCGAGGTCGCGGGCCGTCAGGCGGCCGACCGCCGCGGCCAGATTGTAGGACGCGTTCACCAGGCTGGAGAGGTCCTGGACCAGCGTCACCTGCGAGCCGAGCAGGGTCTGGGTAGCGGTGAGCACGTCGAGCGTGGTGCGGCTGCCGACGATCGCCTCGCGCTGCACGCCTTCGAGCGCGATCTCGTTGGCGCGGACGGCCGAGCGGTCGCTCTGCACGGCGGCGCGCGCAGCCGACAGCGTCTCCCAGGCCTGCGTCGCCTGCTGCACCGCCTGGCGGCGCGCGGCGTCGAGGTTGCGCCGCGCCTGCTGCTCGTTCTGCCGTGCCTGACGGATCGCGGCGTATTCGGAGCCGCCCTGGTAGATCGGCAGCGTCAGGTTGGCGAGAATCTGGCCGCCATTGTTGTAGTTCTTCGGCAGGCCGGTGTTGTTCTGGGCAAAGCCCTGCGCCTGCACGTTCACCTGCGGCATCAGCGCGGAATAGGCGAGGTCGATCGCATCCTTCGCCGCGGCCTGGTTGAACTGCGCAGAGACCACGGCGGGGTTGTTGGCGGCGGCGAGCCGGTTGGCGGCCTCCTCGTTCTTGGTCGGCAGGCACAGCGGCTGCGGCTCGATCAGATCGACCGCATCCTCGCCCACCACCTGCCGATAGGTCGCGCGGGCCGTCTGGAGGTTGCCCTCCGCCGTCTCGCGCTGCGAGCGCGCCTGCGCCAGCGCGGCCTCGGCCTGGGCGACGTCGGTGCGGGTGATCTCGCCCACCCGGAAGCGGTCGTTGGTCGCTTCCAGCTGCTTGGTCAGCACCTGCTCGTTGTTGACGTTGAGGGCGTAGATCTGCTGCGCCTGGATGACGCCGACATAGGCGCTCACGGTCTGCGAGAAGACCTGCTGCTCGGTGGCGATGAGTTGCGCCCGCTCGGCCATCACCTGGCTCTTCGCCTGCGCCGTCTGCGCGTGGACCTTGCCGCCGGTGTAGATCTGCTGGGTGATGGTCAGCTGCCCCGTGCTCGGGGACCTGGCGCTGTTGATGTTGAGCGCAGGACCAGGCGGAAAATAGAGGATATTCACACCGCTCGCGTACCCGGCCGAGCCGTTGCCGACGATGGTCGGCCGCCAGCCGGCCAGGGCCGTGGGGACGTTTTCATCCACCGAGCGCAGGTGCGCACGCTCGGCGAGCAGGGTGGGGTTGTTCGAATAGCTGGCGGCGAGCGCCTGCTGGATGGTGTTCGCCCGCGACGCCGGGGCGAGCCCGAGCAGGGCCGCGGCCGCAATGGCCGTGCTGCCCAGGACTGATCCGAGAGACGTGCGCATCCGTTCGACCCCCTCCTTCATGCGCCCGGCGCCGTGGCCGGGGCCTTCACCCATCTGCCACAGACCGATGCGATCTGTCGCCTCCCGCAACGTCGCCACGCCGTCAGAACACGAAGCTCGGCGCGGGGCGGAAGGCCGGCAGCAGCGGCGTCGCGCAGTCGAACTCCGGGCGCATCGCGAGCCCGGCCGGTGTCCGCTCCGCCAGCACCGCGCGCCCATGTCCCGCGCCCGCCGGCCCGGACGCAGCCAGGACCGTCACGAGCCGGCCGGTTTCGGGGCGCAGCTGTTCGGCGATCGAAGCGGGCACCGCCGGCACCGCGCCTTCGATGACAATGAGATCCCAAGGCGCACCGGACCCCCATCCGGCCCCGAGCGGCCCTTCGGCGACGACGACCGCCGGGGCCAATGCCGCCAGCGCCGGTCGCGCCAGCGCCAGCAGGGCGCTGTCCTCTTCCAGCGCCACGACCGAAGCCCCGGTTGCGGCCAGAACCGCCGCGCCATAGCCGGTCCCGGCGCCGATCACCAGCACCCGCTCGCCGGCACGCGGCGCCGCGAGCTGGATGAGCCGCGCCAGGACCAGCGGCTCCATCAGCACCCGGCCGCCCGGCAGCGGCACATCCTCGTCGATATAGGCCAGCGTCGCCGCCGCTGGCGGCAGGAAGCGCTCGCGCGGCAGACGCCGCATCGCCTCCAGGACCCGCGGGTCGGTCACCTTGCTCGGCCGCAACTGGCCATCCACCATGAGCTGGCGGGCGGTGGTGAAATCGGGGGCGGAACTATCCATGCGTGCGCAGTCCCGGAAGGGGGGGGTCGACCTCGGCTCGTTATAGGGGCCAACCCCCCGCCCGCCAAGCGCACCGGCACAATCGCAGCCGCGGCCGACTTGACCGCGCGCCCAGGCACGCCCGACAAATCCCTTCGCCCGCGCAGAGGCCGGCGGCAGAGTGGTGATGCAGCAGACTGCAAATCCGTGAACGTGGCTCAATTCCCACCCGGACCTCAAAACCTGTAACATTTCCGCGGCTTGCAGATGGCAGCAGGCTAAGATGCCCTATGCTCTCCCCTCTAAATCCTTCGGCTGGGGGCAAATGAAGACGAATGGTTCCGGCTTACGCGCCAATGCGGTAGGGACGGCATCCGTCCCCGTACCATACACCCTATCAGGCCCGTGGGCGCCGCGACAGCGGCGCAGGTAGGAGAGACGAGCAGCAGCGATCGGAGCCGTTTTAATCCGACTCGGGAAGGTGGTATGCTTGTTTGCGAAACACCTTCAGCGGAGCGATTCAGATGCGGAATGGGACGCTGTTCTTTGCAGTTTTCATTATGGCTCTCGCTGGTGAAGCTACCGCACAACAACGAACGCTAAATGCGGGGGTTGGCTCATTCAATCGTGTGTGGCCAGAGTCAGGCGCGTGGACTACTATTCTAGGGAAACATGCAGGCTCTCAAAAACTGCAATGCAGCGTTCTCACCGGGATAAGAGATACACGAACCGGGGAGAACTATATTTGGGGCTGGCGAGATTTCGAGGGCGAGCTGGCGTTCGCAATCAATGAAGGAGACCTGAGTCTCGCTAATGGAAACAATATCCAGGTTTGGATAGATAACGTGCGTGTCTTCCAATTACAAATTGTCTATCGATTAGAAATTCAAGATCATGCTATAATGGCGGCGCCCGTGCCGAGCGATAAAATAACAAGCACATTAGACCTTCTGAGATCTGGAGGAACGATTAAGCTTGTGACGGATGCATCGAGTTACTCGGCCTCTCTGGAAGGATCGTCGGTAGCGATGCGGAATTTCGATGAATGTCGCGCGCAGGCGGCCCGGCTGAACGCTGTGATTCAGTAAATTGCAGTGCTCGGGTGACCCCAACGGGCGGGTTCCAGGGTGAAACTCGAGCCCAACCCCCGCCTCTGTGCGAAAGGTGGTCGACGTCAAGGAAGTTGCTTACGGTCGCATGCGGCTCTCGCCGTCCTCACCACCACCGACCGCCGCAGCCGCACGCCGGCCTCGCCCCCGTTCCCCGGGATGAACTCCACGCCCGCCGCCTTGAGGGCGGTGGTGAAATCGGGGGCGGAACTATCCATGCGTGCGCAGTCCCGGAAAAGGGAAGAGTCGACCTCCGCCCGTTATAGGGGCCAACCGCCCCGCCCGCCAAGCGCACCTGCATCATCGACGCTGCGGCAGGCTTGACCGGGCGGCCGGGCACGCCCGATAAGTCCCTCCGCCCGCGCAGGGTCCGGTGGCAGAGTGGTGATGCAGCGGACTGCAAATCCGCGAATGTGGGTTCGATTCCCGCCCGGACCTCCATGCGCCCCGCCGCAAAGGAGCGCACCGTGCCGGAGCTTCAGGTCGCCACCGTCCCGGTCACGCCTTTCCAGCAGAACTGCGCCCTGATCTGGGACAGCGCGACGCGGCTCGGGGCGGTGATCGATCCCGGCGGCGAGGTCGAGCGCATCCTCGCGGCGATCACGCGCGTCGGTCTCAGCGTCGAGACCATCCTGCTCACCCATGGCCATCTCGACCATGCCGGCGGCGCCGCGGCGCTGCAGCGGGCGCTGCGCCGGCAGAGCGGGGACGAAACCGCGGCACCGATCGTCGGCCCCGACCGGCGCGACGCGTTCCTGCTCGAGGGCATCGCCCGCCAGGCCGCGGCCTACGGGCTGGACGGGATGGAGAACGCGACGCCGGACCGCTTCCTCTCCGCCGGCGAGACCGTCACGATCGGCGGGCACGCGTTCGCGGTGATCCACTGTCCGGGCCATACGCCGGGCCATGTCGTGTTCTTCAGTGCCGAGGCCCGCTTCGCCGTGGTCGGCGACGTGCTGTTCCGCGGCTCGATCGGCCGCACCGACTTCCCCTATGGCGACCACGCGGCGCTGATCGGCGCCATCACCCACGAACTGCTGCCGCTGGGTGACGATGTCGCCTTTCTGTGCGGCCATGGCCCGGGCTCGACCTTCGGCGAGGAACGGCGCAGCAACCCGTTCCTGCGCTGAA
>DAIDKZ010000219.1 GCA_027449745.1 Acetobacteraceae bacterium
ACCGCTGAGCTACGCCGCCAGCCGGAGGCGCGGAAATAGCGCCGCCGGCGGGCCGCCGTCAACCAGGGGGAGGGGCCTGTGTCGCGCCCCGGGCGAGCGCGGCGCGTACGGCGGCGGGGCGGGGGATTGGCGCGACGGCGCCGTAGCCCTCGGTGGAGAGCGCGGCGGCGGCGGCGGCGTAGTGGGCGGCGGCCTCGGGCGCGTCGCCGGCGAGCAGGCGGGCGAGGAAGCTGCCGCAGAACGCATCGCCCGCGCCGGTCGCGTCCACCGGCGTGCAGGGCAGGGGCGGAATCCGCACCTGCGTCTCCGGCAGCGCCAGCCACGCCCCCGCGGCGCCCATTTTCAGCACCACGATGCGTGGACCGAGCCGGCGATAGAACGCCAGAATCGCTTCCGGCTCGGTGAGGCCGGTGAGCGCGCGGGCGTCGTCGAGGCCGGGCAGGGCGATGTCCGCCTGCGCCACCGCGGCATGGATCACCGCCGCTGCGCGCGCCGCCGGCCAGAGCCGCGGGCGGTAGTTGGTGTCGTAGGCCACCGTCACGCCGTGGCGGCGGGCCAGGGCGAAGGCGTGGAACACGGCATCCGCGGCGCTGTCCGAAATGCCCTGGCTGATGCCGCTGGCGAACAGCATCCGCGCGCCCGCGATGGCGGCCTCCGGCACGTCCGCCGGGGCGAAGGCGCTGGCCGCCGAGCCCGAGCGGAAGAACAGGAATTCATGGCCCTGGGCGCCATGGACGACGAGATAGAGGCCGGTGGGGCGGTCAGCCACGCGCAGCACGGTGCTGGCGTCCACGCCTTCGGCCGCCCACAGGCGGAGGAAACTCTCCCCCGCGGCATCCGTCCCGATGGCGCTGATATAGCCGACCCGCGCCCCCTGGCGCGCCGCGGCGATGGCGACGTTGGAGCTGTCGCCGCCGTGGCCTTCGAGATAGAGGAGGCGACCGTCCGGTTGAGGCGGCAGCTGGTTCAGCTCCAGCATCGGCTCG
Organism: Acetobacteraceae bacterium; assembly: GCA_027449745.1. GTDB lineage: Bacteria > Pseudomonadota > Alphaproteobacteria > Acetobacterales > Acetobacteraceae > JAJZVV01. The sequence continues at coordinate 987 of DAIDKZ010000219.1, forward strand.
CCCATGCACAGCAGCTCGGCGGCCATGGAGGTTCACCCCACCGCCAGCACGGCGCGCGCCGCAGCGGCGATCGCCGCCTGGTCGCCGGCGGCGATGCGGGCTTCGTCCACCAGCGCGCCGCCGATGCCGACGAAGGCGGCGCCGGCGGCGAGATAGGCGGCGGCGTTGGCGGGATCGACGCCGCCGGTCGGGCAGAATGCGACCTCCGGAAACACGCTGCGCAGCGCCTTGATGTGCGCCGGCCCGCCGGCGCTGGCGGCGGGAAAGATTTTCACCGCATCCGCCCCGGCCGCCAGCGCGGCGCGCACCTCGGAGGGGGTCATCGCGCCGAGCATCAGCGCCGCATCGGCCTCCCGGCAGGGCGCGGCGAGCGTCGCATCGATCCATGGCGCGACGATGAACCGGGCGCCGGCGGCGAGGCACGCTTGCGCCGTCGCCGCGTCGGTGACGGTGCCGGCGCCGACCAGCAGCCGGGGATCGGCGGCGAGCGTGCGGATCAGGTCCGGCGCCTCCGGGATCGTCATGGTGATTTCGAAAATGCCGATGCCGGCGTCGCGCAACCAGGTGACGGCGGTCGCGGCCAGCGCGCGGTCCCGCGTGCGGACCACGGGAACGACACGTGCGCGCCTGAGCGCGGCGAGCAATTCGGTTCGGGTCATTGGCGCCTCCCCCGCGTCAGCTTCACAGCCTCGCATGCGGGCGGCGGCGACGGAAGCGTCTGGTCGAACTGCCGGCGGTGCGTTCTGCTCAAGCCTGGCGAGGTCAGGTCGGGCCGGGCTGGCTGCCGAGCACCTGGTCGGCCCATTCCTCCAGCCAGGCCGCCTGATGGTGCACGCCGGCGACCTGGACGGCGAGCGAGTCGAGCCGGGCGCGGTACGTTTGAACGCTGCTGCCGAGATTCGTCATGCTGGCCTGCAGCCCGCCGATCGCATCCCGCCAGGAGGCGACGGCCTCGCGCTGCTCGGCCAGGGCCGCATCGAGGGCGGCGAGCGCGCGGCGCAGGCGCGCCTGGGCCTCGGCTTCCGCGTCCCGGTCGATCGCCGGCGGAGCCGGAGCGCGGGCGGGGAAGCGGATGACCACGGCGCCGGGGGTGCCCGGCTCGGACTGGTCCAGGCTGGGCCGGTCGTGCATTCCCGTCATGGTCCCGCTCCTTGCGCTCGGTCGCTCGCTTAACCTTTCGTTAACCTCTTAGAGCAGATGTCTGGACAAAAATCTAGACCAAAAATCAGAAAATGATCCTCGCCCCAATCAGGCGCAGCACCAGCACCGTCGTCAGAAGCGCCACCACGACCACCGACAAGGCCCAGCGCAGGCCCATGTAGCCGCCGGGGATGAGCCCGCGGCGATGGCCTTGCTCCTCGACCACGACGACGGCGATGAAGCCGCCGATGAGCAGCGCGAGCGCGAGTTCGGTGGCGAGCAGACGGTCGGTCACCAGTGCCGCCCACGCGATGAGCGCGGGCAGAACCCCGAGCAGCAGCCGGGCCCGCTGCCCCACGGCGGCATCCGCTTCGGCGAGCGCCAGTCCCCAATGAATCGCGCCAAGGAAGGACAGCACGGCGGCGGCGTAGGCCACCAGCGCGGCGAGCCAGGGATTGGACCCCGCCGCCGGATCGATGCGCGCGGCGGCAATGGCGCAGACGAGGAAAGGCACCAGCCCGGCGGCGCCGAGCAGGGCGGCGAGGCGGGGGAGCTTCCGGCGGGCGGGTTCGGACATCGACGGGTCTCCATCAAGCGTCCGGGATGGACGTTTGTAACCGGTTGCGTTGGCGGCGGCGCGCCCGGCGGCACCTGCTATGATCCACGCGACAGAACGAGTCGGACCGCGCCATGAGTACCGCCCCATGAGCATCGTCGTCGAGATCCTGGTCATCACGCTGCTGATCGGCCTGAACGCGCTGTTCGCGCTCGGCGAACTGGCGCTGATCTCGTCGCGCCGGGCCCGGCTCGCGGTCATGGCACGCCAAGGAGTGAGGGGGGCGGAGCTGGCGCGGCGGCTGGCCGAGGACCCGCAGCGCTTTCTGCCGACGGTGCAGGTCGGCATCACCCTGATCGGGATTCTCGCCGGCGTCTTTGGCGGTGCGCGCATTGCCGAGCACGTCGCCACCTGGCTGATGCGCCTGGCGATGCCCCGCCGGCTCGCCGAGGAGCTGGCGCTGGCGGTGATCGTCGTGGTCATCACCTATCTCAGCATGGTCTTCGGCGAGCTGGTTCCGAAACAGCTCGCCTTGCGCCGTCCGGAGGCGACCGCGGCGGCGATGGCCGGCCCGATCGCGACGCTGGCGCGGCTTGCGGCCCCGGTGGTCTGGCTGCTCGGGCGCTCCTCCGCCGCCGTTCTGCGCCTTCTCGGCCAGCGTGGCGCGCCACTGCCTTCGGTGACGGAAGAAGAATTGAAGGCGCTGCTCGCCGAGGGCACGCAGAGTGGTGCGCTGGAGGCGGAGGAACGCGACATCATCGAGCGCGTGCTCCGTCTCGCCGACAAGAAGGTGCGGGCGATCATGACGCCGCGGACCGACATCGTCTGGATCGACCGCACCGATCCTCCGGCGGCCGTGGCCGCGACGATCCGCGACTCCCAGCATTCGCGCTTCATCGTCTGCGACGGCTCGGTGGACAACGTCGTCGGCGTGGTGCAAGCCAAGGACGTGCTCGATCGCATCCTGGAGGGCGGGCCGCTCGCCATCGCCTCGGCCCTGCGCCAGCCGGCGGTCGTGCCGGACACGATCTCGGCGCTCGACGTGCTCGGGCGGCTCAAGACGGACCCGATGGGGCTCGCCCTGGTGATGGACGAGTATGGCAGTTTCGAGGGCGTGGTCACCGCTGCCGACGTACTCGCCGCGATCGTCGGCGAGGCGGCCGACGGCGGCAGCGAGACCGGCGAGGCGCACCCGACCGTCGGCGCCGTGGTGCTGGACGGCATGATGCCCGCCGATGAGGCCAAGGCGCAGCTCGGCCTGCCGGACCTGCCGGCGCCCGGCAGCTACCATACCGTCGCCGGGCTGCTGCTGGCGCTACTACGGCGCGTGCCGCAGACCGGCGATCGCATCGTGTTCGGCGGCTGGCGCTTCGAAGTGCTGGAAATGGACGGACGGCGCGTGGCCCGTGTGCGTGCCAGCCGCGAGCCGCGCGCCGAGGGCTGACGCGCGATGGACAGTCTCTTCAACGGCGATCTGAGCAGCCGGTCGGGCCGGTGGCTCGCCTGGATCGACAGTCTGCTGGTCGATCATGCCGTGCTCCGCCTGGTCTGGGGCAACGAAGGCGTCGTCGTTCCTGGCCGTCTCTACCGCGCCAATCACCCCACGCCCGGCCGTCTCGCGCGGCTGGCGCGGCGCTGGCGGCTGCGCAGCGTCATCAATCTGCGCGGCGCCACCACCAGCGGGTCGGACGCCCTGGCGCGCGAGGCGGCCGCCCGGCTCGGGCTCGTGTTCATCGACGCGCCGGTGGCCAGCCGGACGCCGCGGCGGGCGGACGTGCTGGCCTTGTGCGACGCGTTGCGCACGATGGAAGAGCCGGCCCTGGTGCACTGCAAGTCCGGCGCCGACCGCGCCGGCTTCGCGGCCGCGGTCTTCCTGCTGTTGCAGGGCGAGACGAGCGCCGTTGCGCTGTCCCAGCTCTCCTGGCGCCACGGCCATCTGCGCGGCTCGCGCACCGGCATTCTCGATGCGCTGATCCGACGCTATGCCGCGCAGGCCGAGGGACGCATCTCATTCCCCGCCTGGGTGCGGGACGAGTTCGACGATGCGGCGTTGGAGCGCGACTTCGCGCCGCGCGGTCTGGCCAGCTTCATCGCCGACCGTCTGCTCGCGCGCGAATAGACCCTCTCTGTTCGCGCCGCGTCGGCGCCACTAAACTTGATCCGAAGGGCAGGCAGGCACGGGCGAGGTGTCCGATGAATGCATCCGATGTGATGGAAACCCTGACAATCGCGCGTTGGGATGGGCCGGTTCCGGCCGATTGGCAGCGGCGGGCCCGGGCGTCGCTCGAGGCCGGGCGCGTGCTGTTCTTTCCCGCGCTCGCATTTCGCCCCGCACCGGACGAACGACCCCTGCTCTCGCCCGCGGTGCTCGACAACACGCGCAAGAACATCAGCCTGGACCCATCGACCGGCCGGCTCGGCGGCACGTCGCTCGCCGGTTCCGAGCGCGAGCGACTGGCGGCGATGATGACCCGGTTCGCCACCGCCGCGACCGGCTTTCTGCGCGCGCTCGCCCCTGGCTACGCGGCGCATCTCGAGCCGGCACGCACCTCCTTCCGCCCGGCCGAGATCGACGACCGGCCGACATCGCCGCGTCAAGACGATCGCCGGCTGCATGTCGACGCGTTTCCGACGCGACCGCTGCAGGGGCGGCGCATCTTGCGGCTTTTCTCCAACATCGCGCCCGACGGGACAGCGCGGCACTGGCGTGTCGGCGAGCCTTTCGCCGATTTCGCCGACGCTTTCGTGCCGCGCCTGCGACCGGCGCTGCCGGGTTCCGCCACGCTGCTCGCGGCGCTCGGCCTCACCAAGGGGCGCCGCAGCGCGTATGACGAGATGATGCTGCGGCTCCATGATGCCGCCAAGCGGGACGGGGACTATCAGAGCCGCGCGCCGCAGGTCGCGCTCGAACTCCCGGCGGGCAGTTCGTGGCTCGTCTACACCGATCTCGTGCTGCATGCCGCGGTCAGGGGGCACACCGCGCTGGAACAGACCTTCTATCTCCCACTGTCGGCGATGGCCGACCCCGAGCACGCGCCGCTGCGCGTGCTCGAGCGCCTGACCGGGCGGGCGTTGGTCTGAGCGCGGCCGCCAGCGCCCCCTCAGGACAGCGCCCCCTCAGGCCAGCGCCCCCTCAGGCCAGCGCCGACGCGAGATCCACGATCGTCTTGGCGGTGGAGACGATACCTGCGAGCATGATCACGCCCTCCGTGCCCTTCGCGGCGTGGCCGAGCGCCTTGCCTTCGAGGGTGCGGTAGGTGTCGTAGCGATTCTTGTAGGCGGCGTAGAACCCGTCATAGTCCGAGCTCTTCGCGTTGAGATCGGTGATCTGGTCGAGCAGCTCGGTCACCTTGGCGCCGAGCGGTTTGATCGCCTTCTGCAGTTGCGGATTGTTGTCCTTGCTGGTCTTGTCGATGACGTCCATCAGGTTCTTGGCTTTCTTCCAGAGATCCTCCGTGCTCTTGTCCTTGACGGCGATCTTGGCATTGTATTCGGTCAGGAGCTTGCCCAGTCCGCCAATGCTCTTGACGAACGGCACGCCGAGGGCGGCGGCGAGTTCGCGTCCGGCCTGCTTGGCGCCGACCGCCTTTTCGGTCCAGACCTTGGCCAGGACGATGTCGGTGTCGATGATGTCGGTCTCGGCCTTGGAGATGTCGCGAGCCTGATTGTAGATGTCGGTGCCGACGCTGACGACGGTCTTGGCGATGCCGAGAATGGCCACCGCGGAGGAGGCGCCGAACGTCATCACCGTGTGGCCGACGTTGGCGGCAACGGAAATCACGCTGAGGCCGAGTCGCATGGCGAACAGCGCACGAAATTTGGTGAGGTCCTTGTTCTTCTTGACGTAGGTGGCCCATTCCGCCTCCACCGCCTTGGTCGCCTTGCCGCCCTGCGCCTCGGCGATCTGGCGGCACATGACGTTGAGGGTCTTGACCCGGTCCTCCGCCTCCTTCTCGTCCTTCGGCGGCTTCTTCTCGAAAATCTCATCGGTTGCCTTCGCCGCTTCCTGGAAGCTCTTCTTGGCCTCGTTGAGGGCCTCGAAGGCAGTTTTCAGCAGCTTCTGGCCGATCAGCTTGTCCTTGGTGAAGGCAGCCTGGATCTCCTTTGGTGCATTGCTGAGCACCACCTCGGCCATCATTGTCGGCACGACGAGATTCTTGACACTCAGCCCTTGCGCAAGATCGATACTCGCGATCTGGATGTCGGCCATAGCTACTCCTAAAAAACAACACGGTTACGCGGTGCAGGCGACGTGCGCGCCCGAAGCGAGCACACGGAGCCGAGCGGCCGCGTGCTGACTGCCACGCTGCTCGACTCGCCTCCAATCTGTATTTTTTCGCTTCAGACCCCTATGAGGATAGGCAAATCCGCCGACGCAGTGCAACCGTCGGGTGTGCCATCGGCGGAGTGGATGAGGAGCCACACCCTTGCGCCGATTGATCGCCGGAAACTGGAAGATGAACCTGCTGCGCGCGGAGGCGGAGCCGCTGCTCGCCAGCCTCTGCGCCGGTGCCGCCGGACTGGAGTGCGACCTGCTGGTGTGCCCGCCGGCGACGCTGCTGAGCCTGGCCGCCACGGCGCTCTCGGGATCGCCCATCGCGCTCGGCGGGCAGGATTGCCACGCCGCGGCCAGGGGCGCGCACACCGGGGACATTTCCGCGCCGATGCTCCGCGATGCTGGCGCGCGCTACGTGATCGTCGGCCATTCCGAGCGCCGCGCCGACCATCACGAGAGCGACGCCGACGTGCGGGCCAAGGCCGAAGCGGCGGTCGCGGCCGGGCTCGTGCCGATCGTCTGCGTGGGCGAGAGCGAGTCCGAGCGGATGGCCGGCCGGGCGGAGAGCGTCGTGGGCGCGCAGTTGGATGCCAGCCTGCCCGACGGATTCGCCGGCGCCATCGCCTACGAGCCGGTCTGGGCCATCGGCACCGGGCGCATCCCCAGCGCCGAGGATATCGCGTCCATGCATCTCCATATCCGCTCACGCCTGACAAGACGCTTCGGCGTTGCCGGCGCGGCGGTGCGCATTCTCTACGGCGGTTCGGTGAAACCGGACAACGCTGGGTCGCTCCTGCGCCTCCCCGAGGTCGGCGGCGCCCTCGTGGGCGGGGCGAGCCTGGATGCGGCCTCGTTCCTGGCGATCGCGCGCGCGGGCTGAGGGCTACCCGATCACCGCGCCCGCGGCGCAAGCACGACCCGCAATCCGTCGCGCGGCTTGGGAATCGGCCACATCTGCCATTCGGGTGTGTAGCCCTCGGGCAGGCTGACCCGCGCGCGGCGCAGCAGGTGCCAAGCGAAGCACTTCGCCTGCATGTAGGCGAAATGCAGCCCTAGACACATATGCGCGCCGCCGCCGAAAGGCACATAAGCGAAGCGATGCCGCGCGCGGCTTGCCGCCTCGGTGAAGCGCAGCGGATCGAAACGCTCCGGATCCGGCCAGATCTCGGGCATGTGATGGGTGAACAGCGCGTTGACCGTGACCCGCGTGCCGGCGGGGAGGCGAAAGCCGCGGAACGTCACCTCGCGCACGGTGCGGCGCGGCGTCGAGGTCACCGGCGGGTGGATGCGCATGGTCTCCTTGAAGGCCATCTCGGTCTCCGGCAGGGCGTCGAGCCGGGCATAGGCCAGGCCGTCCTCGTCCGGGACCGCCTCCACCTCCGCGCGCAGCCGTTCCTGCCACTCGGGATGCGTCGCGATGAGCTGCACGAAAGAGGACAGCGAGGAGGTCAGTGTATCGTGCGCCGCCATCATGAAAAAGCTCATGTGGTCGACGATGTCAGGAACCGACAGCGGGGTGCCATCCTCGTAGGTGGCGCGGCAGAGCTGCGAGAACAGATCCTCGCCGCCGCGCTCGCGACGTTCGGGCACGCGCGACGAGAAATAGGCGACGATGGTGGCGCGGCCACGCACGCCGCGCGCCATGCTGGTGCCGGGCAGCGGCGCGCGGACGACGCCGATCGAGGCGGCGACCATGTCGATGAAGGCACGCTGGACCCCTGCCGCCGCGTCGCCGATCTCCTCGCCGAGAAAGGCGGTTGCGGCGAGGTCGAGCGTGAGCTGCTTGATCGCCGGGTAGAACTGCATCTCCCCGCCCGCCGCCGCCCATTCGCCGATGCGCGCCCCGATGCCGCGGTTGAGCAGCGCGAGATAGGATTGCATCGGCCCGGCCTTGAACGCCACCGAGAGCGCGCGGCGGTGCAGGCGGTGTTCGTCGAAATCGAGCAGCATCAGTCCGCGCGGGAACACCCGATCGAGCAGCGGCCCCCAGCCCATCGCGGAGGAGAAATTCCGCCCCTGATCGAGCATCACCAGCTCGTTCGCCTCGGGGCCGAGCAGGGCGACGTTGTGCATGCCGAAGACGCGGACGCGATAGACCGGCCCGAACCGGCGCGCCATCTCCCGGGTGAAGCCTTTGGGATCGGCCAGGATCTGCAGCGTATGGCCGAGTACGGGCCAGCCCGAGCCGCCGGGGATGTGCGCGAGGGAGCGCACGTCCGGATCGGGAATGCGCGCAGGTTTCTCAGTCAGTACCGCTTCCATCGCTGCCTCCGTTGGGGACACTGCTAATAGGCGAGACGCAGGCCCGGCTCCGGCCAATCCAGCGCCACCAGCTGCCCACCGCCGGAGAGAGTGATGAACGCGGTGCGCAGATCCGGGCCACCGAAGCAGATATTGGTCGTGTAGATATCGTCGAACGGTACTTCGCGCACGATATGTCCGTCCGGCGCGATTTCGGTGATCTGCCCGGTCACCAGCGTCGCGACCGCGATGTTGCCGCTCGCCATCACGGCGAGACTGTCGAAGCGCCGATAGCCGCCCATGCCGTGCACCAGGCGCCCGCCATGCGGCGAGGGGAATTTTTGCTTGCGCGCCACACCCGGCGCCTCGAGATCGAAGGCCCAGAGCCGCGCCGTCTCGCTCTCGGCGACATACACGGTGCGCTCGTCGGGCGAGAGCCCGATGCCGTTCGGCGTCAGCACCGGAAAAGCGAGTTCGACGATGCGCGAGCCGTCGGCCAGCGCGTAATAGACGCCGCCCCAGTCGCGGTCGCGGGCGCGCACCTTGCCGAGATCGGTGAAGTAAAACCCGCCCCGGCTGTCGAACACGATGTCGTTCGGCCCGCGCAGGGCGTGGCCGTCGCACTCGGTGTAGAGCACGCGCACCGCGCCGGTGGCGGGGTCGACGCGCTCGATCCGGCCGCCGGAATAATCCGCCGGCTGGCGCGTCGGGCGCAGCAGGCCCGGCTCCTCGACCCAGGCGAACCCGCCATTGTTGCAGACATAGAACGCCCCGTCCGGCCCGACGGCGAGCCCGTTCGGCCCGCCGCCCGGGGACGCGATGACGCTGATCGTGCCGTCCGGGGCAACCCGGCTGACGGTGCCGCGCTCGATCTCGACCAGGGCCACGGACCCGTCCGGCATCGCCACCGGGCCCTCGGGGAAGCGCAGCCCGCTGGTGATCACGCGCATCTCTGGCCGCATCTGTGGCATCGTCTCGGTTCCTCCCTTGCGGCGCGTCTGGCCGGCATTGACGAGGGGGAGAGTATCCGATTTCCTGCCCGGCGGAAGGGCGAAGCCGCGCCCGCGGGGAGGACCGAGAGCATGATCGAGCGCCGTATGCTGTTGCGCGCCGGGCTGGGAGCCGCCGCCGGTGGCCTCGCCCTCGGCCGCGCGCGGGCCGAGGCGGAGCCCTATGTGCTCGGCACGCTGTTCCCCATGGCCGGGCCCAACGCCGAATATGGCACGATCTTCACCGAAGGCGCCCAGCTCGCGCTCACCCATCTCGCCGCCGACAAGCTGCTGTCCCGCCAGGTGGTGCTGAAGGCGGAGGACAGCCAGGGCACGCCGCAGGGCGGTGCGGTGGGCATGAGCAAACTCGTCAATGTCGACCACGCGCTCTACGTGCTCATCGGCTTCACCGGGGTTTCCAAGGCAGCAGCGCCGATCGGCACGCGCGCCAAGGTGGTGATGGTGAATGGCGGCGGCGTTGGGCCGGATCTGGCCGGGCTCTCACCCTATTACTGGAACGTGATCCCGCTCGCCTCCGCCGAGGTCTCGCGCATCGCGCCGTACCTCGTCGCCAAGGGCTGGAAGCGGGTGGCGCTGATCTATATGGACGATCCGTTCGGCAACGGCCTGCGCAAATCGATGCAGACCGACCTGCCGAAGGCCGGCGGCGAGATCGCCGGGCTGTTCGCCATCACGCCGGCGGAACAGCAATTCTCCGCGCTCGCCGCCAAGGTCCGCGATGCCAAGCCGGACGTCGTCTACTTCGCCAGCTACGGCGCGCAGCAGGCGCAGATCATCAAGCAGCTGCGTGACAACGGCATCGATCAGCAGCTCGTCACCTATTCCGGCGCGCTGATTCCCTCGGTGCGGAGCCTGCCGCAGGCCGAGGGCCTGATTTTCACCGTGCAGACGGCACCCTGGTCGGCGACCGATCCGGTGACCAGGCGCTTCCTCGCCGACTGGCAGGCGACCCACAAGGAGCTGCCCTCCGTCTATCATCAGAACTACTACAACGCGGTGCGCCTGTTCGGGCTGCTCGCGCACGGGCTGGAGCAGCAGGGCAAGCCGGTGGACGGCGATTCGCTGCGCGCCGAACTGCTGCGCGTGCGCCGGTTCGCCCTCGTCGGCGGCGAGGGCACGTTCGACGATCTCGGCGATCTGTCGGTGCCGATCGACATCGAGACGCTCAAGGGCGGCCAGCCAGTGAAGCTCGACTGAGCCGACGATGCTGCTGGCGCAACTGCTGATCTCCGGCATCCAGACCGGGCTGCTCTACGCGCTCACGGCCGCGGGCTTCGCCCTGATCTTCGGGGCGACGCGGATCTTCCATTTCGCGCACGGTGCCGCCTATGCGCTGGCGGGCTATGGCTTCGTGTTCGCGGTTCGCGCCGGCTGGTCCTGGCCGCTCGCCGCGCTATTGGCCACGGTGCTGGCGGTCGGGTTCGGGCTGTTCATGGACGCGTTCGTCTATCGGCCGATCCAGCGCCATACCGGCTCGTTCTTCACCGTGTTCGTCGCCGCCTTCGGCGTCGTCATCGTGGTTCAGAGCGGCATCGAGATCGGCTTCGGCCGCGCCTTCGTCGCCGTGACCTCGCCGCTCACTCGCGCCAGCGCGGTGCTGCCCGGCCTCTATCTTGCGCGCGCCTTCTGGATCGCGCTGGCGGCGGCGGGGGTGCTTTTCGGCGCGCTCGGCCTGTTCCTTGCCCGTACCCGCACCGGCATCGCGCTGCGTGCGCTGGCCGAGAACCCGGACCTGCTGCGCGCCTATGGGCTTTCGGCCCGCCGTCTCTCGGCGCTCGCCTTCGCGCTGGGCTCTGCTTTGGCGGTGCCCGGGGCGGTGCTGGGGGCGGCAACCACGGGGTTGAGCCCGTCCGTTGCCTCCCACGTCATGCTGGTGAGCCTCGCCGCCTCGGTGGTCGGCGGCATCGGCAGCCTGCGCGGGGCGGCGGCGGGTGGGCTCGTGCTCGGCATCGCGGAGAACCTGGTCGTCTCGGTGCTGGACACGCAGTGGAGCGAGGCGGCCGGCTTCGTCGTGCTGTTCGCCTTCATCCTGTTTCGCCCGCGCGGCATTTTCGGTGCCGCGCTGGCACGATGACCGCCTATCTCCTCAACCTCGCCCAACTCGCGGCGATTTTCGGCCTGCTCGCCGCGAGCCTCAACGTGCTCGTCGGCTATGGCGGCATCTTCTCGGTCGCGCATGCGGTGTTCTTCGGCTTCGGCGCCTATGCCGGCGCGCAGATCGCCCTCAACGTGACCCCCGACGTGCTGCTCGTCAGCGCCGCCGGAGGTCTCGTCGCCGGCGTGCTGTCGTTGGCATTGGCGCTGCCGGCGCTGCGCGTGCGCGGCGAGTATTTCGTCGTCGCCAGCCTTGGCCTGCAGATGGTGGCGACCACGGCCTTCACCGAGGCCGAGCCGGTGACCGGTGGGCTCGGCGGGCTGGTCGGCATTCCGCCGCCGCAGCTGCTCGGATTTTCGCTGGCCTCCCCCTGGGCCTTTCTCGCCGTCTGCCTTGCAGCTCTGTTCGGCGGGCTGGCAGTGATGCGCCTGCTGATGCGCGGCAGCTTCGGCCGCTCGCTGATGGCGTTGCGCGATTCCGAGAGCGCCGCGGAGGCGTTCGGCAAGAATGTCGCGCTGCTCAAGACATTGGCCGTCGCTCTCGGCTGCACCATCGCCGGCGTCGCCGGCGGCCTGTTCGCGCTGCAGATGGCCTTCGTCAACGTCGAGAGCTTCACCTTGGACCAGTCGGTGCTGGTGCTGGCGATGGTGATCGTTGGCGGTACCGGCACCCTCGCCGGGCCACTGGTGGGCACTCTGCTGCTGCTGCTGTTGCCGGCTGCGCTCTCATTCCTGCCCGGCATACCGCCGACCGAGATCGGCGCCGTGCAGCAGGCGATCTACGGGCTGGCGATGGCGCTGCTGATGATTTTCCGCCCCGCCGGCCTCGCCGGGCGGGCCCAAGGCAAGCGATGACACCGCAAGCGATGACACGGCAAGCGATGACACCGCCGCTCGCCGTGCGCGGCCTGGCCAAGCATTTCGGCGGCCTCGCCGCGGTGCAGGGGGTGGATCTCGATCTGCCCGCCGGGCTCATCACCGCGCTGGTGGGGCCGAACGGGGCCGGCAAGACGACCTTGTTCAACCTCATCACCGGCGCGCTGGCGCCCGATGCCGGCGACGTGCTGCTCGATGGGGCGCGGCTCGGCGCGACCACACCGCGGCGGATCGCCCGGCGCGGCGTGGCGCGCAGCTTCCAGGATCTGCGCCTGTTCGACCATATGAGCGCGGGCGAGAACGTGCTCGCGGCGATCGAGCCGGCGGCCTGGTTCTGGCAGCCGGGCGGCGCGGCGGCGCGGCGCGCGGCGGCGGCGGCGGCGCTGGCCGATAC
>DAIDKZ010000220.1 GCA_027449745.1 Acetobacteraceae bacterium
GCTCAAATCGGTCTCGCGCGGCTATGCCAGCTTCGACTATCAGATGGACGGCTACGCCGAGAGCGACCTCGTACGCATCTCGATCCTGGTGAACGGCGACCTGGTGGACGCGCTCTCCTTCATCGCCCACCGCGCCGCCGCCGAGAGCCGCGGGCGCGCGATCTGCGCCAAGCTGAAGGACCTGATCCCGCGGCAACTGTTCAAGATCGCCGTGCAGGCGGCGATCGGCGGGCGGGTGATCGCGCGCGAGACGATCGGCGCGCTGGCCAAGGACGTCACCGCCAAGTGCTACGGCGGCGACATCAGCCGCAAGCGCAAGCTCCTGGAGAAGCAGAAAGAGGGCAAGAAGCGGATGCGCCAGTTCGGCAAGGTCGAGATCCCGCAATCGGCATTCCTCGCGGCGCTGAAGGTCTAGCGGCCGGATGCCAACGCGCCGGGCAGGGGTAGGTTTACCACGCCAGGTCATGCTAGAAGCAACGCCATGCTGAACGATCGGGACTCGGTCCTGCGCAAGCTGCATGAACTGCGCAGCGAGCACCGTGATCTCGACACGGTGATCGCCCGGCTGTCCGAACCGGTCACGGTCGATCAGCTGCACGTGCAGCGGCTGAAGAAGCGGAAGCTCCTGCTGAAGGACGAGATCGCGCGGCTCGAAAGCCGGCTGATCCCGAACAGCATTGCTTGACGCCAAGGCCCGTGTCGGCCTGATCATGGGCAGCCAGTCGGACTGGCCGACCCTTCGCCATGCCGCCGAGACGCTCGAGCGGCTCGGCGTCGCGCATGAACGGCGCATCGTCTCCGCCCACCGCACGCCCGACCGACTCGCCGAGTACGCCCGCACTGCGCGCGGCCGCGGGCTGAGAGTGATCATCGCCGGTGCCGGGGGTGCGGCGCATCTGCCGGGCATGTGCGCTGCCTGGACGGAGCTGCCGGTGCTCGGCGTGCCGATGGAATCCCACGCCCTCAAGGGCATGGACAGCCTGCTCTCGATCGTGCAGATGCCGGCCGGCATCCCGGTCGGAACCTTGGCGATCGGCCGCGCCGGGGCTGTCAACGCCGCCCTGCTGGCCGCCGCCATCCTGGCGCTCGGCGATCCCGCCCTGGCCGCCCGCCTCGATGCCTATCGCCGCGCGCAGACCGAAGCGGTCGCCCAGGAACCGATCGACCCGCCGCCCGCATGAGCATCCGACTCAAGCCCAATGCCACCATCGGCATCGTCGGCGGTGGCCAGCTCGGCCGCATGACCGCACTCGCCGCGGCCCGGCTCGGCTATCGCTGTCACATCCTCACGCCCGAAATGGACAGCCCGGCCGAGCAGGTGGCCGCCGGCATCACCCGCGGGGAGTACGAGGACAAGGCGGCCCTGCGTCGCTTCGCCGCCGCGGTCGACGTGATCACCTTCGAATTCGAGAATGTTTCTGCCGCCGGGCTTGACCTCCTGGCGGCGCTGCGCCCGGTGCGGCCCTCGCCCGCCGTGCTGCGCATCAGCCAGGACCGGGTGGCGGAAAAGCGCTTCGTCAACCAGGCCGGCGTCGCCACCGCCCCGTGGGTGGAAGTGGACAGCGCCGAGGCGCTGGACGCCGCCATCGCCCGGCTCGGCCTGCCATCGGTGCTCAAGACCACCCGTCTCGGCTATGACGGCAAGGGCCAGGCGCTGGTGCGGACGCCGGAGGCGGCGCGGGCGGCCTTCGCCACGCTGGCGCCGAAGCCGCTGATCCTCGAAGGCTTCGTCGATTTCGCCATGGAAGTCAGCGTCGTTGTCGCTCGCGGCGCCGATGGCGGCATCGCCGCCTTCGAGCCGGTGGAGAACCGGCACCGCGACCACATTCTCGATTTGACCCTCGCGCCAGCGCGCGTCGGGCCGGAAACGGCGGCGGCGGCGGACAGGGTGGCGCGGCGGCTGGCTGAGGCACTCGGGCTGGTCGGGCTGCTGGCGGTGGAAATGTTCGTCACCCAGGACGGGCGCGTGCTGGTCAACGAGATCGCGCCCCGACCGCATAATTCCGGCCACTGGACCATCGATGCGTGCCCGGCGAGCCAGTTCGAGCTGCATGTCCGTGCCGTTGCCGGGCTGCCGCTGCCGCCGGCGACGCGCCATTCCGATGCGGTGATGAAGAATCTCGTCGGCCCCGAGGAGGTCGCGCTCTGGCCGGCGATCCTCGCCACGCCGGGGCTGATCGGCCATCTCTACGGCAAGGCGGAGGCGCGGCCGGGCCGCAAGATGGGCCATGTTACGCGGCTCTTCCCAAGGGGCGCGCTGCCCGGCGGCTTCGGCCTCAGCGATGCGCTCGGCCCGCTCGGGGCGCGGATCTGCCCTGAATGACACGATTTCTGCTGGCGCTGCTGGCTCTGCTCGTCCCGTTGGCGCCGGTTGCGGCGGCGCCGCCGGCGACGGAGCCGCTCAGCATCGATCTCGAGGGCTATCCATACCCGTATCCGGTCGCCTTTCTGCCGCTGGAGCAGGATCACCATCCCGTGCGCATGGCCTATATGGACGTCGCGCCGACCGGCACCGCGAACGGGCGCGCCGTACTGCTGCTGCATGGGCGGAATTTCCCCGCCAGCTACTGGTCCGGCGTGATCGCGGCGCTGGCGGCCGGCGGTTTCCGGGTGATCGCGCCGGATCAGATCGGCTTCGGCAAATCATCGAAGCCGCTCGGCCCATGGTCCTTCGACCGTGCCGCGGACCAGACCGCCGCCCTGCTGGACGCGCTGCGCCTGCCGCAGGTGGATGTGCTCGGCCATTCGATGGGCGGCATGCTCGCGGTGCGGTTTGCCCGCACGTTTCCGGCACGGGTGCGCCGGCTGGTGCTGGAGGCGCCGCTCGGGCTGGAGGATTACCGCTTCCATGTTCCGCCGGTGCCGGAATCGCGCCTGCTGGAGCAGGAGCTCGCCCTCACCCCGGCGGACTACCGCCACTACCTCAAGACCGCCTACGGCACGACGCTGAGCGACGCCGCGCTCGACCCGTTCGTCACCTTGCGTGAGCGGATCACCCTGAGCGGCGATTTTCCCCGCTGGGCCGAGGCATTCGTCGCCACCTACACGGCGATCTGGGGCCAGCCGACGGTGCACGAACTGCCGCTGGTCACGGCGCCCACCTTGTTCCTGGTCGGTACCCGCGACCACACGGCACCGGGGCGGCCCTATGCGCCGCCATCGGCGCGGGACGCCATGGGGCACGTCGCGGACCTCGCCGCGGCCCTGGCGCCGACCATGCAGGATGCACGGGTGCAGCGCTTCGACGCCGGGCATCTCGTCCATCTGGAAGCGCCGGACGCGTTTGACCGGGCGCTGCTGGATTTCCTGACGCGGCCTTGACCGGCCGCGCGCCGGCTCAGCCGATCAGGAACCAGAGACGGAACAGCCAGGTGCGCAGCCTTCGCCGCCCGCGTAGGCCAGCCAGGCCGAGCGCCGACGCCCGGCGCAGGATGCCCCCGGCGAGCGCGGCGCGCAGCCGCGTCACCGACGCCAGCGCCTGCGGCGTGAGCAAAGCGGGTTGCGCCGCCAGCCCGTCGAGATGGCAGCGCAGCATGGCCATTTGGAAGCGCGGGCCGCGGATCAGCGCCACGAGCGCCCGCCGGACCGGGGGCGGCCGGATGGTACCGACCAGATTGCCGCCGTGCAGCCGGTAGAGCACGAGCGGCGTGTCCTCGCGCAGTACCTGCCCGCCGGCCGCGCCGACGAGGATATGGGCCCACCAATCATGCAGGCACCCGGCCGGCGGTGCGCTGGCCGCGACCAGGCGCGCCGCCGCAGCATCGAGCAGCATGGCGCACCCGCTCGCCGTGTTCTCGACCAGCGCGGCCGGAAACCCGTACGGCGCGCCGAGATTCGGTTGGATGCCGATCGGGCGCAGGGCGGCGTCGGCCAGCGTCGTGCGGCAGAACCACAGCGCCGGACCCGGCTCTGCGGCCAGCGCCGCCAGCCCCACCGCCAGCTTCTCGGGGCGCCAGACATCGTCCTGATCGGCAAAGGCGAAGGCGGCCGCGCCTGGCTCGGCGGCGACGGCGTGGCGCAGCAGGTGGAAGAAGCTGGCCGCCGCGCCCAGCCGTGCGCCGCCGTCCACCCGCACGACGCGCCCCGTGCCCGGCCCGGCGGCGAAGGCGTCCAGCAGCGCCACGGAGCCGTCGCGCGAGCCGTCGTCGCGCCAGTAGAGCATCCAGTCGGCATGGGTCTGCGCCGCGATCGAGGCAAGCTGCTCGGGCAGGAAGCGCTCGCCCTCATAGGTCGCCAGGAGGATGACGACGCGGCGGGCCACGCCGTCAGGCCGCGAGGATCGCGTCCACCGTTCGCGCCACCCCGTCCTGCCAGTGCGGCAGGCGGAGCCCGAAGGTCGCCGCCAGCTTGGCGCAATCGAGCCGCGAATCCGCCGGGCGGCGGGCTGGGGTGGGCCAGTCGGTGGTCGCGATCGGGGTGATGGTCGGCGGGGTCACGCCGTGGCGGGCGGCCTGGGCGAAAATCTCGGTGGCGAACCCGTGCCACGTCGTCTCGCCCTGGGCGGTGGCGTGATAGACGCCGGCATATGACTTCCGCCAACCCTCGGCCAGGCGCGCGGCGATGGCGGCGATGGCGGCGGCGAGGTCGGCGGCGGCGGTCGGCGTGCCGCGCTGATCGGCAACGACGCGCAGCCGGTCGGTCCGCTTGCGCGCGTTCAGCATCGTCAGCAGGAAGTTCTTCCCGCGCGCGGCATAGACCCAGGAGGTGCGCAGGATGATGGCGCGCGGGCAGCGCTCCAGCACCGCGCGCTCGCCCGCGAGCTTGCTGGCGCCGTAGACCCCGGTGGGGTCGGTCGCATCGGTCTCGACATAGGCTGCGCCCTTGGCGCCGTCGAAGACATAGTCGGTGGAGATGTGGATCAGCGGGATGCCGGCGCGGGCGCAGAGCGCGGCCAGCCGCGCCGGCCCGTCGCGATTGGCGCGCCAGGCCGGGCCGATCGCGCTCTCGGCCGCATCTACCGCCGTGTAGGCCGCGGCATTGATCACCAGGGCTGGTCGTGCGGCGAGGAAGGCGGCCTCGATCGTCTCCGGGCGGTCGAAATCGAACCCGGGCCGCCCGGCGAGGTGCGGGTCGGGCAGCAGCGCCGCCAGTTCCTGCGCGACCTGGCCGGTGCCTCCGGTGAGCAGGACGCGGGTCACGGCGCCGGGAACCAGGTGGCGGCCTCCGCGAAGCCTGGCAGCTGCGTGTCCTTCTCGGAAAGAACCGCCTCGCCCGGGGCGACCGGCCAGGGCAGCGCGAGCGAGGGGTCGTTCCAGATCACGCCGCGCTCGGCGGCGCGGTCATAAGGGCCGGTGACCTTGTAGAGCACCTCGGTGTCCGGCTCGAGGGTGCAGAAACCGTGCAGGAAGCCACCCGGCACCCAGAGCTGGGCGCCCGTCTCGGCGCTCAGCACCGCCGCGACGTGCTGCCCATAGCTCGGCGAACCGCCGCGGATATCCACTGCCACGTCCCAGATCGCGCCGCGCAGGCAGCGCACCAGCTTGCCCTGCACGTTCGGCGCCCGCTGGCAATGGAGGCCGCGGATCGTCCCCTTGGCGCGCGACAGGCTCTGATTGTCCTGGATGAACCGGGCCTCGATCCCGGCGGCGGCGAAGCGGGCTTCGTTGTAGGTCTCGGAGAAATGGCCGCGGGCGTCGGCGAAGCGGGGCGGAACGACGAGGATGACGTCCGGAATGGCGAGGCGCTCGATTTTCATCGTCCCCATCCTCAGCTGTGCACGCCGTCGGCCAGATCGGCCAGAACCCGGCCCAGTTCGGTCTTGCCCAGGCGCCGGGCGTGGCCACGCAGGGTTTCGGCGTCGATATGGCCCATGCGGAACGCGACCTCCTCCGGGCAGCCGACCAGCATGCCCTGGCGCGATTGAATAGTCTGCACAAAGGTCGCCGCCTGCAGCAGACTGTCCGGCGTGCCGGCGTCCAGCCACGCGCAGCCGCGGCCGAGCCGCTCGACATGCAGCGAGCCGGCCTCGAGATAGAGCCGGTTGAGATCCGTGATCTCCAGCTCGCCGCGAGCCGAGGGGCGAATGGTCGCGGCCAGGTCGGAGACCTGGCGGTCGTAGAAATAGAGCCCGGTCACCGCCCAGTTGGAGCGCGGCTGGGCCGGCTTCTCGACGATCTCGACCGCGCGGCCTTCCTCGTCGAAGGTGACGACGCCATAGCGCTCGGGATCGACGACGCGATAGGCGAACACCGTCGCCCCCTCCGGACGGGCGGCGGCGGCGCGCAGGGACACCGACAGATGATCGGCGAAGATCAGATTGTCGCCGAGCGCCAACGCGCAGGGCTCCCCCTCGATCCAGTCCCGTCCGATCAGGAACGCCTGGGCGAGGCCTTCGGGGCGGGGCTGCACGGCATAGGAGAAGCGGATGCCGAGCCCCGACCCGTCGCCGAGCAGGCGGCGGAACTGGGGCAGATCCTCCGGCGTCGAGATCACCAGGATGTCGCGGATACCCGCCAGCATCAGCGTGCTCAGCGGGTAGTAGATCATCGGCTTGTCGTAGACCGGCAGCATCTGCTTCGAGGCTGCGAGAGTCATCGGGTGCAGCCGCGAGCCGGCCCCGCCGGCGAGAATGATGCCCTTCATCAAGCCCGAAACTCCCAGATTGCAGCCGTCATACCAACCGGCCGAGATGCTGACACATCTCGCCCGATTGGTATTCAGTCTTGGTTTCGCGCGCCGCCGCCTGCCAACCCAGCGCGCTTACCAACCGGCCGAAGCCTTGCGAGAGTCAAGGCTTCGGCCGGTTGGTACCAGACGCTCAGGGTGCAGCACGGCCGAGGCGCTGGCCGGCATAGCGCGCGGCGCGGATGCGCGTCCACCAGTCGCGATGGTCGAGATACCAGAGCAGCGTGCGTCTCAGCCCGGCGGCGAAATCGTGCCGCGCCCGCCATCCCAGCGCGCGCTCGGCGGCCTGGGGGTCGATTTCATAGCGGAAATCGTGCCCCGGCCGGTCGCCGACGAAGCGGATCAGCCGCGCCCGCGGGCCGGCCGGATCGGGCGCCAGTTCATCGAGAATGGCGCAGATCGTCTCGACGACCTCCAGATTGCGCCGCGGCTGGCGGGCGCCGATGGCGTAGGTGCCGCCCGGTGCGCCGCGCTGCAGCACCGCGACCAGCGCCTCGGCATGGTCCTCGACCAGCAGCCAGTCGCGCAGGTTCGAGCCGTCGCCATACACCGGCAGTTCGCGCCCTTCGAGGGCGTTGATGGTGACGAGCGGGATCAGCTTCTCGGGGAACTGCCAGGGGCCGTAATTGTTGGTGGTGTTGCTGACCAGCGTGGGCAGCCCGTAGGTGTGGAACCAGGCGCGCACAAGATGGTCGGACGCGGCCTTGCTCGCCGAATAGGGGCTGCGCGGATCGTAGGACGTGGTCTCGGTGAAGGGTGGATCGGACGGGCCCAGCGAGCCGAACACCTCGTCGGTGGAAATATGGTGGAAGCGGAAGGCGCTCTTCGCCGTCTGGTCGAGCCCGGCCCAGTAATCCCGCGCCGCTTCGAGCAGGACATAGGTGCCGACGATGTTGGTGTCGATGAACGCGGCGGGGCCGTCGATCGAGCGATCGACATGGGATTCGGCGGCGAGATGCATCACCGCGTCCGGCCGGTGGTTGGCGAACGCCGCGCGCATCGCCGCCGCGTCCCTGATATCGGCGCGGATGAGCGCGTGGCGGGGATGGACCCGCGCTTCCTCCAGCGCCTCCTCCGAGGCGGCGTAGGTCATGGCATCGACATTGACCACGTGGTGGTCGGTATCGCGGATGAGATGGCGGATGACGGCCGAGCCGATGAACCCACACCCGCCGGTGAGAAGAATGCGCATCGCGCTCCTTTCCTCGCCCGTGTGACGCGATCGGGCGAAAGGCGGCGCAACCTGCCAGCGCAAGGCCGGGGCGGCAAGCCCCATGACGGGAGCTAGCGCGGTCCCGCGTGGGTTCCGGTGCCAGGGGTAGTTCCAGGGGCGGCGGACCGGAAGCCGAAGATGGAGAAGGTCGCGTCCAGCGCCGGTCCGGTATCGCGGCCGCGCGCGTTCATCGCGTGCAGCGTGAGATCGTCGATCAGCAGGTGCGGATCCGCCTCGCGGATGGCGCCGAGCAGCGCGACCAGCTTCGGCCAGTCCGGGGCATAGACGCTCGCCCGCACGCCGATCCGGCTCAGTCCCGCCATCTGGCGCGGCGGCAGCATTTCGGCGCTGGTCAGGGAGGCGCCGGCGTTGTTCACCATCTCCTGAATCCGCCCCTGCAGTGCGGCGCCGGCGACGGCGTCGCTCGCGCCCTCGAGGAGCCCTGGGCCGCCTTGCGCCGGCTGGGGGGCGCCGGCGGTCTGGCGCTGCAGCTCCGGCAGGGTGGCGGCCAAGGCGGCCATGTGATCGGCCAGCACCTGCTGCTCCGCTAGGCGCTGCGCCCGCGCGGCATAGACATCGATCAGCGGCGCCACCAGCGCCAGCCAGATCAGCGCCAGGGCGAGACATCCCAGCGCCAGGGCGAGCAGGCGGCCCTTGCGCCCGATCGGCAGCGCGGCGGCGAGGTCCGGGGCCATGTTATGGGCGCGGCTGGCCGAACAGGCGCCCAGCAGCGCGGGTCACCTCGCCCTGGTAGCGCTGGTTCAGCGCCGCGGTGTGGGAGTGGTAGTCGCCGATGGCGCGCATCAGATCGCCGGCCTCGGCCCGCCGGTACTGGGCAAGGATCGCGCCCGCGGCAGCGATGTTGAAACACGGGTCGGCGAGGAGCCGCTGACGGACCTGCTCGGGCGTCGTGCCGGCGAGCGCGGCCAGCGACGGCAGCCACAGCGAGTTGATCTGCATCAGTCCGAGATCCTCGGAGCCATCCCGGTTGCGCTGGACGGTGCCGACGCTGCCGCCCTCGACCGCCTGGATCGCCGGCAGCACGCGCGGCGGCAGATGATGATAAGCGGCGACGAGCGCCATGCAGGCGAGCGAGGGAATCGGCATGGTGTTCCAGGCGAACAGCGATCACGTACCGCCGAATGATACACGACCGCAGCGAGCGTCGGACGTCGACGCTGTGTGATCATTTTGTTGCGGCGGCGAACGCGGCTTCCGACCCCGAAGCGCGCGCAGTAGAGAACGGGGCCCCGGATCAGGACCGCCATGCCACACCTCGCCCCGCGTCACGCCGCGCCTGCCACTGCCCGTTGCCGCCGCCGCGAGCGCGGCTTCACCCTGCTCGAGATTCTCGTCGTCATCGCCATCCTTGGCCTGCTGATCGGCCTCGTCGCGCCGGCGGCCTTGCGCCAGCTCGGTGGCGCGCGCAATTCGGTGGCGACGCAGTCGATCGCGCGCCTCGGTTCGGTGCTCGATCTCTACAAGCTCGATGTCGGCAGCTACCCTTCCACCGAGCAGGGGCTGCAGGCCTTGACGACGAAGCCCGCCGATGCCGCCACGTGGAACGGACCGTACCTGAAGGGCGATACGCTGCCGACCGATCCGTGGAACCATCCCTACCTCTATCGTAACCCGTCCAACCGCGCCGGCCACGACTACGATCTCTGTTCACTCGGGGCCAACGGGCAAGGCGGTGGCAGCGAGATCTGCAATCCCTGACCAGCTGCCTCGCGCCATCACGGCGCTTGGTCCCAGGCGAGAATCGCGTAGGCGCGGCCGCTCTGCGTCGCGCCGATGCGCACCACCGCGCGGCGCGTGAAGCGCGCGCCAGCAGTCTCGGCGTACGCCTCGATGCTGAACGCGATGCCGGGCGTCGTCGTCGTTGCGCCGGCGGCGGGGCCCAGTTGGGCGAGCGCGGCCGCCACCGCGGGGTCGGCCAGCGCAGGGGCCGGATCGTCCAGCGTGGCGAGTGAGAGATGCGGGCGCAGGCGGTCGCGCAGCGCCGGGGTCATGCCGAGCACGAGGCCAACCTCGTCGAGATTCTCGAACGGCTCGCCGGGCGGCAGATAAATCTCTCCGGTGGCGCGGCCGCGGGCCAGATATTGCGCCATCAGCGCCGCGTGATCGGCGGGCGCGAGCTCCGGCCCCCGCCAATCGACGATCGCCTGAGCGATCATCGCCGCGCTCGCCGGGTCCGCGCCGACGGCGCCGAGCAGGGCTGTGAGCAAGGTGGGATCGGCGAGGTTCGGATTGACCTTGCCGCCCTCATTGCCGATCAGCAGCCGCACGCGCGCGGCGCCGATCGCCAGCGTGCGCGGACCGGCCTGCCAGGGCTGGGGCGTGCCGGGCAGGAGATGGAAGATCGCTTCGGCCAGCGCGCCGTCGGCCGCCGCCTCGGCCGAGGCGGCGGCACGGAGATTGGTCGCCAGGCTGAGGTCTGACCGGCCCTCCGCGAGCAGCGAGGAGAGCAGCAGGGCGAGCAGCGACAAGGTCCACAGCACGAGCAGCAGCGCGAAGCCGCGCTCCGCGCGTTTCCGGTTCACCGGTCGATGCCCGTCCTCTGGCGCAGCGCGCGGGTCGGGTCGGGCGAGCCGTCCGGCGGCAGCCGGCCGAGTTCGTTCGGGACCCGCGCCGCCTCCGGCAGATGCTCGCGGAGATCTTCGGTGAGCGCGCGCGCATCGCGCTGGTCGTGCAGCACGTGCGGGGTGATCAGCACCAGGAGTTCGGTGCGGGTCCGGGTGTTGTTCTGCTGGCCGAGCAGCGCGCCGAGCAGCGGGATATCCTTGAGGAAGGGAACGCCCTCGTTGCTGCGCGTCACCGAGTCGCGGATCAGCCCCGCCAGGCCGACGGTCTGGCCGTCCTGCACGACCACCCGCGACTGCACGTTGCGTTCGAGGAAGGCCGGCGATGGTATGCCGTTGGTGTTGACCGACGTATCGACCTCGCTCACCTGCTGCGCGACGTCCAGCGTCACCAGCCCGCCGCTGTTCACGCGCGGTGTCACCTGCATGATCACGCCGGTCTGGGCGTAGTTCACCGTGTTGATCACCGGGGAGTTCGCGATCAGTGTGCTTTGCGAGCTGGAGGTGAGATAGGGCACCGCGTCGCCGACTTGCAGCGTTGCCGGCTGGTTGTCGAGCACCAGCACTTCCGGCGAGGACAGCACATGCACCGTCGTCACCGCCTGCAGTGCAGCCAGCGTCAGCTGCGCGCCGTTGTTGCCGGCGAGCAGGAAGCCGGGCGCCGCGCCCGGCAGCGCCTGCGTCAGCACCCCGTTCAGCCCGCCTTGCTTGAAGAAGAACTGTGTGCCGAACTGCAACTGATCGTTGAGATCGACCTCGGCGATGGTGGCGTCGATACGCACCTGCAGGGGCAGGATATCGATCTTGCGCAGCATCGCCTCGATCGTCTCCTCCTCCTGCTGGGTGGCAAAGATCAGCAGCGCGTTGTTCTGCGGATTGGGAATGATGCGCATGTCGTTGACATCGACATTGCCGGGCGCTTCGAGCGGCCCGAGCAGCGGGTTGGCGCCCGCTGGCGGCGCCCCGGCCGCTCCGGCCTGCGGCGCCGCCAGCGGCGCGGCGCCAGCCGATCCACCGATGCCGCCGCCGATTCCCCCGCCGCCCATGCCTCCGCCGCCGATACCGCCGCCGCCGATGCCTCCACCCATGCCTCCGCCCATCCCGGTACCGCCGCCGCCGGGCGAGCCCGCGCTGCC
>DAIDKZ010000221.1 GCA_027449745.1 Acetobacteraceae bacterium
CGCCCGCATCGAGGCCGCGCTCGGCCAGGTGCTGCAGAGCGGCACCGAAATCGCCCGCGTGCGCCTCGCCGCCGCCCCCGAGACGCCGGCCGAGGTGCTCGGCGTCCTCGCCGCGGACCCCTCCGTCACCGTGCGCGCCGCCGTCTCGATGAACCCCGCGACCCCCGCCGCCGCCGACCGGGTGCTCGCCGAAGACGCCGACGGGCGGGTGCGGCTGCTGCTCGGGCGCAAGCTCGCCGCGCTGGCCCCGAGCCTCGCCTGCGACGAGCTCGACCGCGCCGGGCAGCAGGCGCTCGGCACGCTGATGCACCTGGTCGAGGACACGCAGCTGCGCGTGCGCGCCGCCATCGCCGATGTCGTGAAGGAGATGCCGCAGGCGCCGCGCGAGCTTATCCTCCGCCTGGCGCGCGATACCGCGATGCCGGTCAGCGAGCCGATCCTGCGCCTCTCGCCTCTGCTCGGCGACGCCGACCTGCTCGCCATCCTCGCCGCTCCGCCGCACGCCGCCGCCACCACCGCCATCGCCCGGCGCGCCAGCCTCTCGGAGGCGGTGTGCGAGCAGATCGCGCGCACCGCCGATACCGCGGCCATCGCCGCCATGCTGGCCAACCCGTGCGCGACCATCCGCGAGGCGACGCTCGACGCCCTCATCGCCCAGGCGGGCGAGCATGGCGAGTGGCACGAGCCGCTGGTGCACCGCCCCAATCTCTCGGCCACCGCCGTGCACGCGCTGACGCGAATCGTCAGCACCCGGCTGCTGCAGGTTCTCGCCGAACGCGCCGACCTCGACCCCGGAACCGCCGCCGACCTGAAACGCCGCGTCGCCGCCCGCCTGGACCCGACGCCGCCGCCCGCGGAAGCCGACGCCGAACACGCGCTGCGCCAGGCGCAGGCGCTGCACCACGAGGGCAGCCTCAACGAAGCCGCCCTGATGCGCGCGGTGGAAGCCGGCGACGCCACCTACGCCACCGCGCTCCTCGCCGTCGCTGCCCGCGTCTCCCAGGCCGCCGTGAACCGCGCCGCCGGCCTGCGCAACGGCAAGGGCCTCGTCAGCCTGATCTGGCAGGCCGGCTTCACCATGCGCTGCGCCGCCGGCGTGCAATCCCTCCTCGGCCGCATCCCCCCGAGCCAGCTCCTCGCCCCCACCCCCTCCGGCGGCTTCCCCCTCGCCGCCGACGACATGCGCTGGCAACTGGATTTCCTGGCGCGCATCAGCCACTGAGCGGGGGCGGCGCGGCCGCCGGGGAGGCCTGGCAGGCCGCCTTGACCGGTTCCGCTGCCGGTGGGCAACATGCCGGTATGCAACCTTCGGTCGCGATCATCGGTGCCGGCTGGTACGGATGCCATATCGGCACCTCGCTCCGCGGCCTCGGTTTCGACGTCACCGTGTTCGAGCAGCATGATCGCGCCCTGCACGAAGCCTCTGGCAACAATCAGTTCCGCCTGCATCTCGGCTTCCATTATCCGCGCCACCACGCCACCCGCATCCAGTCACGGGACGGGTTCAACCGCTTCATCGAACGCTATCCCCGCCTGTCACGCGAGGTGCGGTCGAACATCTATGCGGTGCCCTCCGAGGATTCGCTGATCGACTTCCTCACCTACCGGCTGATCATGACCTCCTCGGGGATCGAGTTCCAGGAAACCCGCTCCCCGGGCGTGCCGCTCACGCACATCGACGGCGCACTGCTCGTCGGCGAGCGCGTGCTGCTGATCGAAACCGCCCGGCGCTATTTCGCCGATCGCCTGGGCGCCGCGCTGCGCCTCGGCTGCCGCGCCGAGCATGTCGTGGAGGAGCCTGGCGGCGTCCGCGTCAACGGCGAGCGCTTCGACGTGCTCGTGGACGCGACCTGGGGCCATTTCTCCCGCCCGTTATTGCCGGTGATCTACGAACCGACGGTGCTGTTCTACTATGAGCTGCCGGCCGACTTTCCAGCCGTGACGCTCGTCGACGGTCCGCTGTGCTCGGTCTATCCAACCGAAACGCCCGGGCTCTACACGCTCTCCAGCGTGCCGCACACCCCGCTGGGGCAATTCGCCACGGCCGCGGAGGCACGCGCGGCGCGCGACTCCGCCGATGCCGAATCGCTGGCGTCGAAGAGCGCGGCGATGGAGGCGCAGATCGGCAAATACCTCCCCGGCTTCCGTGACGCCGCACGGCGGGTTGGGGTGCAGCTCGCCATCAAGACCAAGCCGATCGGGCGGAGCGACGACCGCAGTTGCACCGTCAGTCGCCGTGGCCGCGTCTTTTCGGTGATGTCGGGCAAGATCGATACGATCTTCTTTGCCGTCGAGCGCATCCTCGCGGTCCTGGAGTCCGGCGCGGATCTCGCCGAATCATGACCCATGGCAGCGCGCTGATCGGCCATACCGGGTTCGTCGGCAGCAATCTCGACCGGCAGATGCGGTTTCAGCACCGCTTCCGATCGACCGATATCGAGACAATCGCCGGGAAGTGCTTCGATCTCGTCATCTGTGCCGGCGTCTCCGCGGTCAAATGGCTCGCCAACCAGGATCCGGAGCGCGATCGCGCCGGCATCGGGCGCCTCATCGGCCCACTGCAGCGCGTGCAGGCCGAACGGTTCGTGCTGATCTCGACCGTCGACGTCTATCCCGATCCGCACGCGGTGGACGAGGCCAGCGCGATCGACGCCGCGCGACTCGCGCCCTATGGCCGCCATCGCTACGAGCTGGAACAGTTCGTTACCGCGCACTTCCCGCGCGTCCTCGTCCTCCGTCTGCCCGGGCTGTTCGGTCCCGGGCTCAAGAAGAACGTCATCTACGATCTTCTGCACGGGAATCGACTCGAAAAGATCAATCCCGCCTCTGCGTTCCAGTACTACCCGCTCGCCCGGCTCGCCCGCGACATCGAGGCCGGCCTCACCGCCAATCTCAACCTTGCCAACCTCTCGACCGAACCCCTGCCGACCGCGCAAATCCACGCCGCCCTGTTTGCCGGCACCACGATCGGCGCCAATGCGGATCAGCCGCTGAGCTACGACATGCGCACGCGCCACGCGGAGGTTTTCGGCGGCTCCGGCGCGTATGTGATGACGGCGGCGGACGTGCTGACCGCGCTCGATGGCTTCGTCGTCGAGACGCGGCATGGCTGATCCGCTGCTTGCCATCTCCAACCTCGCCTGGACCAGCGCGGGCGAGGCCGAGATTCTCCCGGGACTTGTGCAATGGGGGGCAGAGGGTGTGGAGGTTGCGCCCGGGCGGCTCGGCGCCTGGGACACGCTTGAGCCGGCCCGCGTCCGCGCATATCGGAACCTGCTCGCAGCGAACGGCCTCGTTGCAAGCTCGCTCCAGGCCGTGTTCTATGGCCGCGAGGACATCGCCCTGCTGCATGAGGAAGCGCGGTTCAACGCCATGTGCGAACACATGAAGCAGGTGGCGGAGATCGCGTCCGCGCTCGATGCGCGCAGGATCGTTTTTGGTGCCCCCCGCCAGCGCCGGCGCGGCACCCTGGAGCCCGCCGCGGCGATGGCGCTCGCCACCGAGCGCCTGGCCCGGCTCGGCGCCATCGTCGCCGACGCCGGCGCGTGCCTCGGCATCGAGCCCGTTCCCGCCGTCTATGGCGGCGATTTCCTGGAGACGGCCGAGGAGGTGATCGATCTCGTCCGCCGCATCGACCATTGCGGCGTGCGCGTGCATCTCGACACCGCCTGCGTCACGCTCGGCGGCGGCGACATCGGCCGCGCCATCGCCGCAGCCGGCGCCGACCTCGCGCATTTCCATCTCGCCGAGCCCGATCTCGGCGATTTCGCCACCCCGCGCATGCCGCACGCGCGCGCCTTCGCCGCTCTCGCCGCCGCGGGCTATCAGGGATGGACGGCGATCGAATTGCTCGGCAAGGGCACGGACGATGCGCACCGCGTCCGCACCGCGCTCGCTGCCGCCATCGCCGCTCGGACCGCCGCAGGAGTGCTGCCATGAGTGCGACGATGACCGCCTCGCATGTGCCGATCCGCGGTGAGGTGCTCGCCACGCCGGAGGGGTTCTGCCTGCGCGATGGCGAGGGCGAGCTGCGGCCGATCCGGCTCGGCGGCGTGCCGGTACGGGCAGCGAAATGTGTTTGACCGGGGCGGATGGATCAATTTTTTCGTTTGACACGCCCCGCGGCATCCTGCCACACTCACACTGTTTCCTCCCGGTCAGAATTTCTCCCCAACTGTGTAGTTGGCTTCTTCAGTCATGAAGTGCTTTTCGGTCGTCCCCCGCGGCCGCGGCAGTTTGCGCCCGGACGTGTGTTTGTCCCAGGAGCGCGTGAGCTGCATCCTCGAAGTTTCCGCTCGCGCATTATCAGTGTTCTTCAACCTTCATCGCGTTCGGAGATCGATTCGTTATGCAGGTGCCTCCCCGCCGTCCTCTCTCTTTGCCTTTTGAAAATCAAAGTTCGACCCGGACAATGACCGCGGCCACTCTTCGTCGCATTCGCAGGTGCTGCACATGGCTGCCGGTTCTGCTTGTTGCCTTGTCTGCAGCCGCGACCGCGCACGCATCC
>DAIDKZ010000222.1 GCA_027449745.1 Acetobacteraceae bacterium
GCGGGCCGCCACCATTTTCCTCTTGCCCGCACGCGCCGCGTGGCCAAGGAATGCGCGGAACCCGGGGGCTGACCCAATGCTGTTCGACCATATCGGCTTCGTCGTCCGCGATCTCGTGGCCGGCCGCGAGACGCTGCGCGATGGGCTCGGCATCTCGGAGTGGACCGAGGCCTTCCGCGACCCGGTGAACGACGTCATCGTGCAGTTCGGCCGCACCCCGGTTGGTCGCCCACAGACATCGGGCGACCCCTCCGCCATCTGCTACGAACTCATCACGCCGCTTTCGTCCGCGAGCCCGGTAACGGCGGCGCTGGCGCGCGGGGTGAACCTGCTCAACCACGTCGCCTACCGCGTCGCCGCTCTGGCCGCGGAGGCGGACCGGCTGGAAGAGGCAGGCTTTCTCGTGCTCGGACCGCCGAAGCCGGCGGTGGCCTATGGCGGCAAGCCGATCCAGTTCTTCCTCTCGCGCACGCGGCTGATGATCGAGCTCATCGAGGCGCCGGCGCACCAGCACGTCTATCACGCGGCCGCCGGCGCGGCCTGAGACGAACATCCTCGTCGCGGAGAAGGTCGGGTGACGCGCATCGTCTTTGTCGGCAACTGCCAGGCCGAAACGCTGAGCCAGGTCTATCAGCGCTGCATCGCCCCGGTGACGGGCGGCGTGGCACGGCACGTCCTGACCTATACCGACCCGAGCGAGGCCGATCGCGCGGCGCTGGCCGAGGCCGATGTCATCGTCGAGCAGATTTTCGACTTCGAGCAGCGCTTCAACCTCGCCGAGTCCGGACGCGCCGTCAAAATCCTGCGCTTTCCGTGGATCGCCGCGCATTTCCTGTGGCCTCACTTCAACGAGGCCCATCCGCGCAACGAGCCCACCTGGTTTCTCCGCCCGGGGCCCTGGCCGGCGCAGCTTGGCGATGCGGTGCTGAACCGGATGATCCACGACCGCGTCGGCACGGCGGAGGCGGTGGAGCGCTATCTCGAGCTCGACCTCGCGACTACGGCGCGGCTGGACCGGCGCTACGAAATGATCATCGACCGCCAGCGCGACCGCGACGAGCGCGCGGAGATCGAGACCGCTGACTACATCGCCTCGCGGTTCCACGACGAGCGCCTGTTCGTCTCGCCGGACCATCCGGATCTCGGCCTGTTCCTCCATCTCGCCGGCCAGGTCTACGATCGCCTCGGCGCCAGCGCGGCGGACATGGCGCGGGTGCGGAGCATGCTGAGCCGGACGCCGTTCCCGCTCGACGAATCGCCGATCCATCCCGCCGTCGCCAGCCATTTCGGCCTGCGCTTCTGGCGCGAGACCGACCGCTACCGGCATCTGCGCAGCGGCTGGTTCAGCGCCGCCGAGTATTATCGCCGCTACATGGACTATGAGTGGGACGAGATCGCCCACGAGGGTATCGCGCTGGCCGAGGCGGGCCGCGACGAGGAGGCGCTCGCCCGCCTCGGCGAGGGCATCCGGCACTCACCGCGCTGTGCCGCGGCCTTCGCCAGCCTCGCCCACGTGCTCGGCCGCCTCGGCCGCCCCGGGGAGGCCGAGGCGGCGGCGAGGCAGGCGGTGGCCCTGGCGCCGGACGACCCGGCGATCCACAGCTCGCTCGGGCACGTGATGGCCAGGCTCGACCGCAAGCAGGAGGCCGCCTCGGCCTTCGCGGAGTCGCTCGCGCTGGACCCGGACGCGCCGCATACACAGATGTCCCTCAGCCACGCCCTTGCCGCTCTTGGGCGCCACGATGAGGCGATCGCGCCCGCCCGCGCCGGAATCGCCGCCGAGCCGTTCCGCCCGGAATGGCAGGCGCATCTCGACGCCCTTCTGGCCCATGTGGGCCGCACCGCGCCCCCTGTCTGACCGCTCCCTACCCGAACACCAGCCGCGGCAGCCAGAGCGTCAGTATCGGCACATAGGTGATGATGCCGAGCACGACCAGCAGCAGCAGCAGGAACGGCAGGATGCCGCGGATCACCTCGCCCACCGGCGCGGCGGAACGGCCGCTTCGTCAGGCTGGATCAGGCACTCTTGCGACGGCGAGCCAAGCCCATTCCGATGAGGCCGACGCCGAGGAGGCTAAGGGTCGCCGGCTCTGGTGCAACATACAAGTCGAGGCGCGCCGGCGCAAATGGGCCGCTCGCAAAGCGAACATCGAAAGTATAGAGCCCAGCGACAGGGACGGAGAAGCCAAAACTGTCAAAGCAGTTCCGATTAACAGTTGGACCGACTGTCGGGTCAGGGCAGGCCGTACCCAGGCCGGTGATGGTTGGACCGTTGTTGGTGAACACATCGTTGATCCCGTGCCCCGAGATCGTGATCGCCACGCCATCGTCATGGTTGACAAGGGCATAGTAATAATTATCGAGCGTCCCGAGATACATAGTTCCCCGGAAATCAAACCACGTATTTGACATTGACGCCGACGGATTGAAGGTGCCCCCGGTCGGCGCAAAGGTACCTTGACCGAGAAATGTGCTGACCGTGAATTTTGCTGTCGTATTGCTTCCGACTTGGCTGTTGTAATGAAGACCATTAGTCACGAATTCGCCCCAGTTTAACCCATTTAGCGTCGCGGCGGGGTCGGACATATTCACCATCGGGCCGCTGCCAGGTGCCGCAACCCAATTTGCTGGCGCATTCTCGACGACGACGCCCTCGGCCGAGCCATTAAAGTTACTTATTAGCCCCGCGAAAGCTGTCGCCGGGGCGAGCAGAATCGCAAAAAGCGAGACGGTGGCACTAGTTGATCGATTCATTTTGGACATGTTCGCGCCTCCTCTTCTCGGCGACTTAATCCGTCGCCAGAATTCGTGCCCAAATTGTTTACCACACGCCAGACCAGCACGCCATCGCAATCATATCGTTAATGCATCACAAAGCAGAGAACGGCGGGTCATCGTGTCCGGAAGGGGCGCGACCGCCTCACCGCGGATCCCAAGGAGCAGGACTGCGCAATGGCCGCCCCGTCCCGACCGCCCCCTGACCTCCCGGCGGCCCGGATCAGCCCCGTGCGCTCAGCCAAACACCAGCCGCGGCAGCCACAGCGTCAGCACGGGCACATAGGTGATGATGCCGAGCACGACGAGCAGCAGCAGCAGGAACGGCAGGATGCCGCGGATCACCTCGCCCACCGGCGCGGCGGAAATCGTCGAGAGCACGAACAGGTTCAGCCCCACCGGCGGGTGCACCAGTCCGATTTCCATGTTGTGGGTGAAGATGATGGCGAAATGCACCGGGTCCACGCCGAGCGGGGCGAGAACCGGGGCCAGGATCGGCAGCACCAGCAGCAGCGTCGCCGTCACCTCCAGGAAGCAGCCCAGCACCAGCAGCAGCACGTTGATGGCCAGCAGGAACTGCCAGGTGGAGAACCCGTGCGCCACGGTGAACCGCACCAGCGCCGCCGGCACGCCGGACTCGGTCATCCAATGCCCGAAAGCCAGCGCGCAGGCGACGATGAGCATGATCACCGCGGCACTGCGCAGCCCTTCGGCGATCACCGCCAGCGTCTCGCTGAGCCGGAAGCCGCGATAGACGGCGAGGCTGACCAGAAGCGCCACCACCGCGGCGATCGCCGCCGCCTCCGTCACCGTCACCAGACCGCCATAGATCCCGACCAGCACCACCACCGGCACGGCCAGCGCGGGCAGCGCGTGCCCGGTTATGCGCAGCCGCACCGCCAGCGGCAGGCTCGGCTCGCGCGGGAAATTCCGCCGCCGCGCGTCGAACCACACCCACAGGAAGAAGGCCGCGGCCTGCAGCAGCCCGGGCAGGATGCCGGCGAGGAACAGCCGCGGCACCGACTGCTCGGCGACGATGCCGTAGAGGATCAGCGCCAGCGAGGGCGGGATGACGATGCCGATGGTGCCCGAGGCGCCGATCACGCCGAGCGCGAAGGACCGCGGATAGCCGCGCTCCAGCATCGCCGGCAGCAGGATCGTGCCCATCGCCAGCGCGGTGGCCACCGAAGAGCCGCAGATCGCCGCGAACAGCGTGCAGGCCACGACCGTCACCAACCCGAGCGAGCCGCGCACGCCGCCGAGCCAGGCGCTGGCGACATCGACCAGCGCCCGCGCCACGCCGCCGCGGCGCATGAAGGAGGCGGCCATGACGAACAGCGGCAGCGCCATCAGGGTCGGCGAGTTCAGATGGTCGATGATGACCTGCGCCTCGCCGATCAGCGGCTGGCCGGAGACCCAGTAGAGCACCCCGGCGCAGACGCCGAGCACCAGGAAGATCGGCATCCCCAGCGCCAGCAGGCCGAAGAACAGCAGCAGGAAAAGAACGGCTCCCATCGCGGCGGTCGGCGCTCAGGCCGCGCTCACGAAGCGGGCGGCGCGTCGTGCAGCCCCTCGAGCTCGTGCGCACCGGGGTAGCCGACGGTCATGCGCGCCGGATCGAAGGCGAACATGTAGCGCCCGAGCCGGATCAGGTAGCGCAGCGCCATCAGCCCGCCGCCCACCGGCAGCGCGAGATAATAGAGCCACATCGGGAACTGCAGATCCGTCGAGCTGCGCTCGTCGAGCTGATACGAACCGGCGACGATGCTGGTGCCATACCAGGCGAGCGCGCCACAGAAGCCGATGGCGACGAGGCAGTTGACGATCTCGGCGACGCGCTGCCCGCCGGGTGGCAGCAGCCGCAGCACGAGGTCCGGCCGCACATGCCCGTCCGTGCGCACGAGGTCACTGCCGGTGAGCAGCACCGCCCAGACGAGCAGATAGACGATCGCCTCCTCCGCCCAGGAAATCGCGTGCGCCGGATCGACGTAGCGCCCCAGCACCTGAGCGGTGCCGGCCAGCAGCGCCGCCAGCCCGAGCAGCCCGACGATGGTGCGCTCGACCCAGGTGACGGCGCGGCCGATCTCAGCCCATCCCAGTCTCAACCGAGCGCATCCTGCGTCACCTGGCGCACCACTTCGGGGGAGATTTTCAGGAGCTTTGCCACCGCGTCCTGCTCGGCCAGCATACGCTTGCGCGCATCGAGGATCGCCTCCGGCGTCGGGTCGGCGATCGCCACGCCATGGCTGATCAGGATGTCGCGCGCATGCAGCTGCGCCGCCTGCATGTTGGCGCGATAGGTGCCGATGTTCTCCGCCCACAGCCCGCTCATCAGCGCCTGCAGTTCCGGCGCCAGCCCGCTCCAGAAGCTGCCGCTCAGCATGGGGATATAGACGCCGACGAACTGATGGTCGGCGAGCGAGGATTTGACCCCCGCCTCCCACAGCTTGGCGCTGGCGAGGCTCTCGTCGGTGCTGATCAGCCCGTCGAACGTCCCCTGGGAGAGGGCGAGCGGCACGTTCGGCCAGGCGGTGGTGTTGGGAATGCCGCCCCAGAACCGCGTCCGCCACGCCAGCCCCGCCCCGCCGGGATTGCGGATCTTCATCCCCTTGAGGTCGGCGAGCGTGTGCAGCGGCTTGGTCGCGCTGTACCAGTTCTGATAGCCGAGATCCAGCCATTTGCCGAGCACGTGCGCCTTCAGCCGCTGCTCGATCTTGCCGGCGACGAGGGTGCCCACGGCGCCGTCGATGACGCGGTTCACCACCTCGATCGGCTGGCCGTACATCGCCGGGAGCTGGAACAGGTCGGCGTCGGGGATGAAGCCGGTCAGCGTCCAGGCACCGGGACAGGCCATTTCCACCTGCCCCTGCACCAGCGCCTTGGCGACGTCGAGATCGGGGAAAAGCTGCCCGGAGGAAAACAGCTCGGTGGTGATGCGCCCGTCCG
Source organism: Acetobacteraceae bacterium (assembly GCA_027449745.1). Lineage (GTDB taxonomy): Bacteria > Pseudomonadota > Alphaproteobacteria > Acetobacterales > Acetobacteraceae > JAJZVV01. The sequence continues at coordinate 5,722 of DAIDKZ010000222.1, forward strand.
ACCGCGCCTCCAGCGCCTTCAGGTAGGCGGCGATCGTCACGTTGCGGAGATGCGAGGGCGCGGTGTCGAGCGAGCAGCGGATATGCACCGCCTCGGCCGCCCGGGCCGAGCGAATGAACGGCAGCGCCAGCACCGCAGTACCCAGGCCACGACGGGATATCACGCAGCGTTCCATGGTTCCTCCCTGACGCCCGGCTTGCCGCCGCCCGGCCAAGCCGGACCGGCCTGCTTCTGGGCGCAAGCGGCGGCGCGCGTCAAGCCGCGGGCTGGAGGCGGAATAATGTCACGACCCGTTCGGTGCGGTCCTCGAGCTCGGTCGTCGTCGCCACCGTCATGCGCGCCAGCGCCACCAGCCCATCCGCCGGCAGGTAGGCGCGGCCCGGATCGGCGATCCACACCTCGGCCGTTCCGGCCAGACCGCGCAGCCAGGGCAGGATATGGCGCGTCATCGGCGCCTCGTAGCAGACATCGCCGCAGAGTACGAGGTCCCAGCGGCAGGGCGCGCCGACCAGGTCGGCCGCGATCACCTCGACGGCGGCGCCGTTGGCCGCGGCATTGAGCGCGATCGCCGCGGCGGCGAGCGGATCGATCTCGGCGGCCTCGACGTGTGCGGCGCCGGCTTGGGCGCAGGCGATCGCGGCGAGGCCGCAGCCGGCGGCGAAGTCCAGCACGCGCCGCCCGGCGACGAGCCCGGGATGATCGAGCACGTGCCGCGCCAGCGCCTGCCCGCCCGGCCAGGCGAACGCCCAGAACGGCGGTTCGACGTTGCGCGCGGCCAGCCAGGCCTCGCTCGCCTGCCAGATCGGCGTGATCGCGTCGGCCAGGTGCAGCGCGATCTCCGGCACCAGCGCTGTCCGCGAGAGCCGGGTCTGCGCGGCGATGAACCTGGCCGGCTCGCTCACAGCCGCCCGAGCAGGATCGCGGCGCCGATCGCCAGCCCGACCTCGCGATTGGCCTTGAACAGCGCGAGGCAGCGCACCGGGTCGTCGATGTCGAGCCGGAGCACCTGCCACGCCAGCAGCGCCGCGGGCAGCGCGAGCACGCCGAAGAACGGCAGCGCGAGCCCCGCCCACCAGCCGGCGGCGGCGATCAGCGCCACCGTCGCGCCGTAGCACACCGCCAGGAACGGCCGCGTCGCCGCGCCGAACAGCCGCGCCGTGGACCGGACCCCGATCAGCGCGTCGTCCTCGCGGTCCTGATGGGCGTAGATCGTGTCGTAGCCGAGAATCCAGGCGATCGCGGCGGCATAGAGCAGCAGCGCGGACGCATCGATCCGTTCGGCGGCGGCGGCGTAGCCCATCGGCGCGCCCCAGCCGAAGGTGAGGCCGAGCATCGCCTGCGGCCACCAGGTGACACGCTTGGCCAGCGGGTAGACCGCGACAAGCGCCAGGGAGGCAACGCCGAGCTCCTGCGCCAGGCGGTTCAGCTGCAGCAGGATCAGCAGCGAGAACGCGAGCAGGCCGGCGAGGAACGCCGCCGCCCCGCGCATGCGCACCGCGCCGGAGGCGAGCGGGCGGCCGGCCGTGCGCGTCACCCGCCGGTCCATGTCGCGGTCCCACATGTCGTTGACCACGCAGCCGGCGGCGCGCATCAGCACCGAGCCCACGGCGAACAGCGCGATCAGCCGGGCCGCGGCGGCCGGCCCCGGACCGGCCAGCGCGATGCTCCAGAGGCCGGGCAGGAACAGCAGCCAGACACCGATCGGCCGGTCGAGCCGGGCGAGCAGCGCGTAAGGGGCCCAGCCGGCCGGCAGCCTTGCGATCCATCCGCCGGCGACGATGTCGGTATGCGCGCGCATCGCGCCGTTCTGCCCGCCGGCGCGCCTCCCGGCAACATCGACGAACCGGCGAGCGCTGGCGGCGACCGCCCCGGCCTGCTACTCTTCCGAAACGAAGCTGGCGAGAGACCAAGATGCCGCGAGCGCGCTCCTCCGTCCTGTTCAGCGCCCTCATTCTGCTCGGCATGGTGCTGACCCTGCTCGGCGCGGTCGCCGCCCTGCTCGGCCTCGGCGGCGCGGCGCCGGAGACGTTCAAGGGACTCGGCCTCAGCGTCAGCTCGGCCGGGCCCGGACTGGTCATCGCGACGCTGGGCATCGCGCTGATCCACATCGCCACGCGCAAGGTGCGCGGCGGCGTGCAGGTGTTCGCCGTCACCGAGCGAACGCCCTTGGAGCGTGGCGCCGATCTCGTCCCCTGGCTGCTGTTCGGCCTGCTCGCGCTCGATGCCGTGGCCCTGCTCTGGTGGCGGTTCGTCTGACCGTCATCGGCCAAAACTGGGAGGAGCCGCAATGGACGCCGACACCGACCCGATCGAGATCATGGGCGCCGAGCCGGCCGGCCGGCTCGGGGATGTGTTCGATGCCGCCACCGGCCGTTACTTCGCCCCCACGCCGCAGCCGCACTATCGCGACATGCTGCGCCAGCTCTATCTCGCCCAGGCGCCAGGGGCGGACGCCGCGCGCTTCGACGCCGTCTGGCCGCGCATCTGGGAGCTCACCGAATACCCGCACGACCCCAGCCAGCTCGTCGCCATCCTCGATACCGGCGTGCTCGCCGGCCACCCGCTGCTCCGGGACTGCCTGCACGAGGTCGTCGATTTCACCGGCGAGGGCGGCGAGGACCGCAATGGCCACGGGACGCTCGTCACGCTGCTGGCGCGGCTGATGATGCCCGGGGTGCCGCGCCGCAAATTCGTCGTGCTCAAATGCGTCGGCGCCGATGGTCGCGGCGCGCAGGCGAACCTGATTCGCGCGCTCGGCTGGATGCAGGCGTTCAACCGCCGCGGTACGGCACGCATTGTCACGGCCAATATCAGCCTCGGTGTCTACAACCGCAAATGGCTGGTGCTTGGGTGCGACGGCACCTGCGCCCTGTGCCGCGCCGCGGTCGAGACCGCGAAGGAGATCGTCCTCTCCGTCGCCGCCGGCAACGTCGCCGGCAAAACCGCCTGCCCGGCCCGCGCCGCCTTTCTGCCGTCCAACCCCGCCATCCTCGCCGTCGGCCGCAGCGACGAGGCGACCAGCGGCGCCGGCACCGTCACCGGCACTGTCGAGCCGACCGAGCGGGTGATATTCCAGCCGAAGCATTGATCCACTGGACGCTGAGAGTTCGACGGCGCCGACGCCATGGCCAGCCCTGTCCGCCTGTTCACCCCGGCGCCGCTCGAAGCCGGCGCCGAGCTGCCGCTCGAAGCCGCGCAGGCGCACTATCTCGGCACCGTGATGCGGCGCGGCGCCGGGGGCGAGGTGCATCTGTTCAACGGCCACGACGGCGAGTGGGCGGCGGAGATCGTGGCGCTCGCCCGCGGCGCCGGGCGGCTGAAGGTCCGGCGCCAGCTCCGGCCGCAGGCGGCGGAGCCGGACCTGTGGCTCGCCTTCGCGCTGCTCAAGCGCCACGCGGTCGAACTGGTGGTGCAGAAGGCGACCGAGCTCGGCGCCGCCCGCCTGCTGCCGCTCCTCACCGCGCGCACCGGTGCCGAGCGGGTGAACCAGACCCGGCTGCGGGCCATCGCCGTCGAGGCCGCCGAGCAGAGCGAGCGGCTCAGCGTGCCGGAGATCGCCCCGCCGCAGACGCTGGCTGACCTGCTCCGCGCCTGGCCGGCCGGGCGGCGCCTGACCGCGGCGGTGGAGCGGGCCGCGGCC